>WGCW01000052.1 GCA_015493585.1 Acidobacteriota bacterium | reverse complement strand
TGACTCCTGAAACGATGGTGATCCAACTCGCGTCTGCGGCGGCCATCCATGTGCAGCCGGTGCTGGTGCTGACAGAAATATTCAGTCCCGTCGCGCCGGACGCGGGCACGGAGAAGCTCTCGGGACTGATCGCGTAGCTACAGATCGTTTGCATCCCGTTGGGCTGGGGCCCCGCGTGTCCGGTGCTACCGGGAGCCGCACGGAGGTTTCCAGGTCCCCGGGCGGTTGCTGCCTGGACGACGTGCGTTGGGAGAAAGACCAGGCCCCCGAGTATGAGGAAAAAAATACATATTGTTCCGACGCGCCGAAGTGTTGCGATGGTCATGATAACGGTCCTCCTTCCGTCCGCAACTGAATCTCAGTTTCATCATAGGTTCCGGTACGGGCCTTGCCAAGGGCTGTTTTGTGAACGTTATGTGAAACCCCCGGACGCAAGGTGTGCCGTCCGGCGCTGGGTCGGCTGGATGCAGCGTCACCTGCGCTGAGGCGTCCGGAACACGGCGGCTCAGGCAGGACTTCCCAAGCCGGAGGGAGAGCGAGCGGCGCGGGGTTACCCTCTGTAGAACTCGGCGATGCGGCCGACGACTTCCTCCTGCTCGGCAGGGGTGAGCTCCGGGAAGACCGGCAGCGCGAGCACCTCGCGGCTGGCTGCCTCGGCGATGGGGAAATCGCCTTTGTGGCCGCCGAGAGATGCGAAGCACGGCTGGAGATGCAGCGGCAGCGGGTAGTACACCGCCGCGCCGATCCCGTGACCGGCGAGGAACGCCCGCAGCTCGTCCCGCTTGGGAACTCGCACGACGTACTGATTGAACGTGTGGCCCCGCCCCTCGACGACCTCCGGGAGCCCGACGATCTCCGTCAAGCCGGCCTCAGCAAAGAGACGGCCGTACCGCGCGGCGTTTGCCCGGCGCCGCTCGATCCAGCCGTTGACGTGCGGAAGCTTGACCCGGAGGACCGCCGCCTGGATGGCATCGAGGCGGAAGTTGCCGCCAACGGTCTCGTGTTCGTAGACGCCGGATTGGCCGTGCATGCGAAGCTGCCGCAGCCGCTCGGCCAGGCCGGCGTCGTTGGTCGTGACGAGCCCGCCGTCTCCGAAGCCGCCGAGGTTCTTCGACGGAAAAAAGGAAAATGCCCCCGTCGTTCCAATGCCGCCGGCGCCGCTGCCGTTGTACGCAGCGCCCCACGCCTGTGCGCAGTCCTCGATCACCGGCACCTCCCCGGTCACGTCGCCGAGCGCCCCCATGTCCGCCGCCTGACCGAAGAGATGGACGGGAACGACGGCCCGCGTGCGGGCGCTCATCTGTGCTTCCACTGCGCTCGCGTCGAGGCAGAAATCACGGGCATCGATGTCGGCGAAGACCGGTGTGGCGCCGAGCCGGGCGACGGCCCCGGCCGTCGCGAAGAAGGTGAAGACCGGGAGGATCACCTCGTCGCCCGGACCGATGCCGAGCGCCATCATCGAGACGAGCAGCGCATCGGTGCCGGAGCTCACTCCAACCGCATGGGTGACGCCCAACGCCCGGGCCGCCTCCCGTTCGAACGCCTCGACCTCGGGTCCCAGGATGAAACGCTGGGAATCACAGACGCGGTCCAGAACCTCACGAATCTCTTCACGCAACGGCGCATACTGACGTTTCAGGTCGAGTAACGGAACGGGCATGACATCCTCCTCCTTCGGCGGGCGCAGCTACCAGTGGCGCCAGACGGACAGGAACGCATTGGGCCGCAACGATTCCCGCCGCAGGGCGATCAATCCGACAACGACGCCGAACGTAAAGCCGCCGATGTGGGCAAACCACGCGATCCCGCCGGCTCCCGGCGCCGCACCCAGCGACAGGGTACCCTGAAAAAACTGAATGAGGAACCAGTACCCGAGGAAGAGGAGCGCCGGGATGTCGATCACCGTGACGAAGATGATCAGGAAGACGAGCGTCTTCACCTGCGCGTGTGGGAACCAGACCATGTACGCGCCGAGAACGGCCGCGATCGCGCCCGATGCGCCGATCGTTGGAACCACCGATCCCGGCGAGAGAATCGCCTGCGTCAGTGCTGCAACGAGACCACCGCCAAGGTAAAAGAGCAGGTAGCGGCCGTGGCCGAGCGCATCCTCGACATTGTCACCGAAGACATAGAGAAACCACATGTTGCCGATGATGTGGAGCCATCCGCCGTGGAGGAACATCGATGTGAAGACCGTGGTGATGTTTCCAACAAGACCGTAGGCCGGGAGCCCGATCCGTGCCACCGCGTGCGGGTAGAACAACCGCGCCGGAATGAAGGCGGCGGCCTGGAAGAACGCCTGAAGCCTGCCTCCCAGCATCAACTCGAACACGAAGATCACCGAGCAGGCGACGATGATGAAGATGTTGACGAACGGCCGAAGGTCGGAGGGAATCGAGTCACGAAGCGGGAAGAACATGTCGTGATTATCCTGGATTCGGCCGACTGCGTCGAGTGGGGCCCCACAGCACCCAGAACGGTTGGTCCGATGCAACGGGTACGAGCCCGCAGGCACCTGCCGCCGGAGCGAGCAGGCGATCGGACGCCAGAACCGGCGAGCGGAGGATCCAGACGCCATGCCCCGCCTTGAGGGCGGCGCAGAGCTTGAGGCTCAACCGCGGGACCTCATCTGCCGCAGCTTCGGCGAGCCGGTCGTCGTACCAGCCGGGATGCCGGGCGCTCGAAGCCGGAAACGTCATCCAGCGAAGCTGCGCCGCCCGTGACCCGAGCGCGTATCGCACGTCGAGCAGCCACCATCCGGTCGTCACGACGATGTCTCCGGGACGGGTGAGCCGAGCGAGCGCCTCGGCCGCCGGAACCGGCGGTGGGGCGGGCTCCTGCGCCCAGACGGCGAGCGACGCCGCGCTGACGGCCGCGCCTGCAATGGCGAGCATGACGATTCCAGCGAGCACGGACCGTTTCCACCGGGAGGTTGCCGCCACGACCAGCGTGGCCGCCGGGATGAAGAGAACGTCGGCCCGGCCCGGTGCGTACACCGGGCGCAACAGAACCGACGCGGCGACGAGGGCCAGACCCGCCGATGCCCACAGGAGCAGGGGTGCGGCGGTGCGCCGCCCCGTAATTGCGCCGAGGGCGACGATCGCCACCCAGATGATCATGGCGAGCACGGCGGCGGCCACGGGGAGCGCGACCAGCTCGACGAACGGCGAAGGTGGCGCCGCCGGGTTGGGCTCGGCAAAGGGAAGCACCCAACGCACGAGCGCGGGGATTTGGGACCATCCGTGCTGCATCCACGCGAGCGCTTCGGCCGGCTGGCCCGCCATGACGGGAAGCCACGGCAAAGACGCGATTAACGCCCCCAGCCCGCCCAGCCAGATCCGCCGGCGTTCGGCCGCCGGGAAGGCGATCCCAGCGACGAGCACGCCCCCGGTCAGCATGAGCCCCAGCGCGTGGATCCAGCAGGCTGCGGCCAGGGCAAGCGCCAGCAGCCAGGAGCGCTTCGGGGTCACGGGCCGGCTCAGCACGAACGCGACGACGGCAGCGAGTGCGAAGAGCACGCCGTACTGCCGTGCCTCGCCCGAGGCGCGCACGAGCAACGGGTGGGTGGCGAGCATCGCCCCAACGGCCCAGCGCCACGCGTTTGGCTTCGTGATGGCTGCCACGAGGAGCCAGACGCCGGCCGCGACGGCCACCGCCGAGATGAGCCGGAGCGCGATCAGTCCATCGAGCCCGGCGAGGTGCAGGATGTGACAGATCAGGTAGAAGCCGGGCGGGCCCGAGTCCAGCTTGAGCGCGGAGAGAATCCCGGCGAACGGCGTTCGCGAGAGCTCGAGCGTGTAGAGCTCGTCGTGCCAGGGCCTGCGCGCCAGCGCTCCTGCGATGCCGAGCGCAAGCGCGGCGGCTGCCGTGGTCCACACCGGGATCTGATCTCGCCGGAACACGGTCCCAGCATATCGTTCCTGCTCCGAACCCGCCATGCCGCATGTTGGCAGGGGCCGCGGAGCTCGATTGGTTCGGGAAGCGCGCCTTACTCCGCGGAGCCGAGAGGCCGGGTCCGCAGGCAGGGGAGGCGGAGCGCCGCAGCCACGCCGGCCAGCGTTCCGGCCAGGGCCAGGATTTCCACGCTTCGGTAGCCGAAGGCGTCGACGAGCAGGCCGCCCGGGACGCCGAGAAACAGCATCGGCGACGTCAGGGTACCGCGGAGGCTGATGAAGGCCGGACGTTCGGTTCGTGGTGCGAGCTCCAGCAGGTAGTTGACGTAGCCGACAGCGTTCCCGGAGAGCACGCTCCCGGCCAGTGCGAACACCGCCAGGGCCTGCCAGGAGGAGCGAACCGCGAGCGCGCCGGCGATCGCGACCGCAGCCATGATATTGACGGTCAGGATCACGAACCGGTTCCCGTGATGGTCGGAGAGCCGCCCCCACCAGAGGTTGCTGACGAGCTGCCCGGCCATGCTCGCCGAGAGCGCCATGGCGACGAACGGCACGCCGGCCCCGAGACGCGTCCGGAAATCGAGCACGAGAAAGGGCAGACAGAGATTGATCGAGCGCAGCAGGAGCTCCGCGGTCAGGACGCGGCGCAGGTGGACGTTGGTGCGCAGGATCCCGCCGAGCCGTCTCATGAAATGCGGTAGCGGTTGCATCGTCCGGACGGCCGGCTCCCGGGCCGGTTCGCGGATCAGGATCAGCGCGAGAAAGCCAACGGCCATCGTCCCGGCCGAGAGCAGAAAGAGCAGGGCGTACCGTGACGCAAAGTCCAGAGGCCGGTCGAGGATGATCTTGACCCCCGCTCCGGCGAGGACCGCCAACAATCCTCCACCGAGTTGCCGGAGGCTGAGGAACCGCCCGCGCAGCGTCGCCGGGAACAGCCGGGCCAGGAGCTCTTGAAAGGGGACGGCGCCGACACCGCCGGCAAGCGAGAAGACGAGGAGCAGGCTCAAGACGATGATCAACGCCAGCAAGGGCGAAGAGCCGGCGAGGAAGTACGTTGCCGCGGCGATGCCGATCCATGCGGCGAAGCGGACGGTGACGACGCCGACGAGAATCGGCTTCTGCCGGGCGACGGTCTCGGCATACCGGGCCGTCAGGATTTGCGGGAGGAACCCACCACCACGCATCAGCGGCGCGGCCAGCCCCACGACCCAATTTGCGCTCGTCACGTGGCGGACGAAGACCGGTAGGACCGTGTACGGATCAGCGAAGGCGAGGCCGCCGCGGAGGAACCAGCCGTGCAGCAGACCGAGGATGAAGTTCCGGGTCGTGACGCGGCCGTTCGCCGCGGCCGGTTCGCCCGCCAGGTGACCGGGGCCGGATGGCTCAGAAAGTGACGACCCGGTCACACTCCGTCACCCAGGCGGCGAGATCCTTCATCGTTGCAGGCTCGACGCCGTCGAGCAGCTCAAGCTGCCGCATCCCGCGCGCCTCCATGCACGTGCCGCACGCCTTGACGAGCGCTCCGGCATTGAGCACGCCTCGCAGCATATTGGCGACGTTGTAGTACCCGTTGGCCGTTCTCTGTGCTGGGAGCGCACACCCAACGGCGTCGGCCAGCAGGAAGATTTTCACCTCGGCCTGCTCCTCCCGCTGGAGGGTGCGGCCAAGCCTGAGCGCGTTGTACGCTTTCTCCGTTCCGTACGGGGCATCGTTGATGATGATCAGGACCTTCATTCCCATGCTCTGCGGCCTCCGTGATGTCCCGGCGCGGGGTGTGTGCGCCGGGCACGCCATGATACTCGACCTCACAGGAAACGGTTGAACGCCTCAGAATGACGGGGAGCAGTGTCATTGTGAGGAAGCGAGGTCCTTCGCCTTCGGCTCAGGATGACGAGGAGAAGTGTCATTCTGAGGAGGCGGAGCCGACGAAGAATCTGGGCGGGGGAACGACCGCGACGAAAACCTAACCGCGGAGGTCGCGGAGGCGCGCAGAGGAAGGCTGAGATGACTTCGACACCGTCCCCAACTCTGGCCCCCCCTCCCGGATCCTTCGCGGCGCGCCTTCGGCACGCCGCTCAGGATGACAGGAAGAGGCTGGCCACCTCAGGATGGCGGAAAGAGCGGTAAGATCGTCGCGATGTGGAAGGCCAAGGTCATTGGAACTGTTTCGGGGAAGATCCTACGGGTTTGGCGGGGGACGGTGCGTATCGAGACACGCGGGATCGAGCTGCTCGATCAGATGCCCCGTGCCCCGTTGGCGGTCTGGCACGGGCGGATGCAGGGGGTGATCTTCGCACTTCGGGGGCGGCGGGTGCTTAGCATGGCGTCCCACTCCGCCGATGGTGAGATTGCCACGCGGGCGGTCAATGCGCTCGACATCCAGATCGCACGCGGTTCGACGCGCAAGGGCGGCTTGCAGGCGTTGGACGAGATGGTCCGGTGGGTCGAGGATGGACGCGCCGATCGTGCAGCGCTGACGGTCGATGGGCCACGCGGCCCGGCGCGGAGGGTCAAGCTCGGGGCGATTCAGCTCGCCCGGAAGTTCGGCCGCGTCATCATCCCGATGTCATTTTCAGCCGATCACGTCTGGATTCTGCGTTCGTGGGACCGGATGGTGCTGGCGAAGCCGTTCTCCCGGATTGTCGTCCAGTTCGGACCCCCGCTCGAGCTCAATCCGGACGAACCTTCGCGCTACGCCGCCCGCGAGCTGGCGGCCGCCCTCGACGGCATTACGGAGCAGCTGGATGTCGAGCTGTGGGGACATCCGCTCTGGGAACCGGCGGAGCGCAGGCATGCGCAGCAACGCGAGAAGTCCGCCGGGCAGGGCGGGTAATTCCCGGCCAGGATGGTGACCCGCCCACGGCCGCGCTGAGCCGGGCGGGAGCCGGCGTCTTACATCTTGGCGAGTTTTTCCCCCATGATCGCCAGGATCTCTCCATCGGTCGACAGCATGCCGGGACCGGCGATCCGGCCGAGGTTGACCAGCGAGTGCTGACCGTCCTCGCCGACCACGCCGTCGCTGAACGGGATGACCACGCCGGCCAATGCGAGCGATGCTGCGCGGAACGCCGAGTCGACGGCCGTCATCCCCTTGAGACCGCACCCGATCTTGGCGCCGTCGCAGATGACGCCGGTGACGTTTCCCACCATGTTGGTGATCGCCATCGACACCTCGTCGGCGTCGCCTCCCTCGAGGAAGACGATGCCGGCGGCCAGCCCGACACCCGCCGCGTTGACCGTCCCGCACATCGCCGACAGCGATCCCAGATGCCACGTGGCAGCCGAGGCGACGGCACAGGTCAGGGCCAGCGCTTCCTCGACGGTTCGATCGCTCGCGCCGGTTTCCGCTCCCCAAAGCTTGAGCGGTACGGAGGCGGTGATCCCCTTGTTGCCGGAGCCTGCAAGCGACATGACGACGTAATCCTCACCGGACATCCTGGCGTAGATCCCTCCGAAGACATGGCGGCTGATCCGTGCGAGCCGGTCGGCCTGACGGCGTTTGGCGAACTGCGGGGCGAGCATGCCGATCCCGTGTTCCGAGATCGCGAGGTTCAACGCCGCGCCCTCCTCGAGGATGCGCCGGTCCTCCTCGTCGAGCGTCGTCGCAAATGCGATGATCTCCGGGACGGTCATCTGCGCCAGCTCCCGCCGGGCGTCCGTGGTTGCTTCAGACTTGCTTCGCCCGGCTTGGACGACTGGGTGGCCATCCATTTCGATCAGGACGATGTTCGTGTGATCGGCCTCGATGACCGCCCGTCCGGATCCACCCTCCCGCTCGACGGTACAGTCGACGAAGAGCTCCTGGCGGTTCGCATCGACCGAGACCGACACGGCGCCGGCCTCGAGCAACTGTGCGGCTTCCGTGAGGATCTCCGGCGTGATCTGCCGGAACACCTCGAGCTTGGCCGATGGATCGGGGAGCAGACTGCCGATCGCCGTCGCCCACAGGATCCCGTTTTTGTGGCCGGAGTGCGGGATTCCAACCGCGAAGCAATTCTTGTAGATCCGCGGATCGCAGACCAGACGGACGCCCGTCACCCGGCCTGCCGCCTGCGATGCGGCCGTCGATGCCGCAAAGGCGATGCAGGCCGGCTCCGTACAGCCGAGCGCCGGACGCCACTCCTGGGCGAGAAACTCTGAAAACGTGATCATCACCGCCTCCCCTGTGACTCTACCGGGCACGCGATCCCGTGGCAATACCGGCCCTGCGGATGCCTCGTCCGGTATTGCCCGGGCAGTGGGGCGACCCGCCGCTCAACCGGCGCGCGCCGGGATTCCGCTCTCCTACGGTGTGCCATACTGAGCCGGTGGACCTGACCGGAGAGCTCAAACGCAGGGCGTTGGCCGAGGGTTTCGACGTGGTGGGTGTGGCTCCTGCCGGGCCAGCAGCCGGGGCGGACCGTTTGCGGCGGTGGCTCGATGCGGGGATGGCCGGCGAGATGCGCTACATGGCGCGAACGGCGGCCCTCAGGGAGGATCCGCGGTGCCTGCTGCCGGGGTGCCGGTCGATCGTCGCCGTGGCGATGAGCTACCACAGCGCGCTCCCGCCGTCGTCCGCGCCGGGACCCGAGGGCACGGTCTGGGTCTCCCGCTACGCCTGGGGGCGGGACTACCACAAGCTGATCAAGAAACGGCTCATCCGGCTCGGCCGGTGGCTCGACGACACGGTTGGCGGCTGCGCCTGGCGCGCTGCGGCCGACACGGCGCCCGTCCTGGAGCGCGAGTGGGCGGCCCGGGCCGGGCTCGGCTGGATCGGGCGCAATACCTGTCTGATCAACCGGAAGCTCGGCTCCGAGCTGTTTCTCGGCGTGCTGCTGACCGATATCGCTCTCGAACCCGACCGGCCGGTACCCGAGCACTGCGGCTCGTGTACGGCTTGTCTCGACGCCTGCCCAACGGCGGCACTGGTTCATCCGGGCGTGCTCGACGCGCGCCGCTGTATCTCCTACCTGACGGTCGAGTACCGGGGTGAGATCCCGGATGCGCTCCAACCCCCGATGGGCGTGATGGTCGCCGGATGCGATCTCTGCCAGGAGGCGTGCCCGTGGAACCGGAAGGCCCCCGCCGATCTTCACGAGGAGCTCGCCCCGGCGCCGCACCGGTACCGGCCCGCCCTGAGCAGCCTCGAACGGCTCGACGAGGAGGGGTACCGGACGTGGCGGCGTGGATCGGCGCTGTCGCGGATCCCCTTCGACGCCTTCAGACGAAATCTGGCGATCGCCCGCCGGAATATGGATGAGTGAACGGCTCCAGGGGTCAAAAAATGGCGCCGCGAGCCGCGGCGCCACGAGGTTCTGCCAAAGGGTCAGTTATCCAAGGACCGTATCGAGCGCGCGGGCCAGCGCTCCAACGCCGTCCTTGATCTCCTCTTCGGTCACGTCGAGGAACGGACGGAACCGGATCGAACGCTCGCCGCAGGGAAGGGCGAGCACGCCCTGCTCGCGGCCTTCGGCGAGAACGCGGCCGCGGGTTTCGCCATCCGGCAGGTCGAAGGCGCACATCAGGCCGCGTCCCCGGATATTGGTCACCCTGCCGGGGTGTGCGTCGGCCATCGAGTGCAGCAGGTCGAGCAGCGTTGCCGATTGTTTCTGGACGTTGGCCAGGAGGTTCTCCTCCTGGATGATCTCCTGGTACCTGGTGGAGCGCACCATGTCGACGAGATTGCCGCCCCACGTGGAGTTGATGCGCGATGAAACCTCGAAGACGTTGTCCTTGACCTCATCGATCCGGTCGCTGACGGCGATCCCGCACACCTGAACCTTCTTGCCGAAGCAGAAGATATCCGGCGTGACCCCGATCGATTGCCAGGCCCACCAGTCCCCCGTGATGCCAAGCCCGGATTGGACCTCGTCGAAGATCAGCAGGAAGTCGTGCTGATCGGCCAGCTTCCTCAGCTCCGCCAGGAATTCCGGCCGGAAATGGTTGTCGCCGCCCTCACCCTGAATCGGCTCGATGATCAGGCACGCGATGTCATCGCCGTGCTGCCGGACGGCCTCCTCGATCTGCTCGAGGGCCCGGGCCTCCGCGGCCTTGACCTCATCGAGATGCTGCTCGAGCGGGAAGGTGACCTTCGGGTTGTCGATCCGCGGCCAGTCGAACTTCGGAAAGTACATCGTCTTCCGGGGATCGGCCGTGTTCGTCAGCGACATGGTGTAGCCGGTGCGGCCGTGGAACGCCTGGCGGAAGTGGATGACCTGGCTCCCGGCCTCGCCCTTCAGACCGTTCGCCATATTCCGGCGGACCTTCCAGTCGAACGAGGTCTTGAGTGCGTTCTCGACGGCCAGCGCGCCACCTTCGATGAAGAACATGTGCCGGTTGTGGGTCTCCGGGACCGCGATCCGGGCAAACGTCTCCACGAATTCCGCCATGTAGGTCGTGTAGATGTCCGAGTTGGCGGCCTTGACGAGGGCGGCGTGTCCCAGCCGCTCGATGAAGGCAGGGTCGGCCATCTTCGGATGGTTGTATCCGATCGGCGTGGACGCGAAATTGGTGTAGAAATCCACCAGCACCTTCCCCGTCCGGCCATCGACGAGCCGCGATCCGCGCGAAGCCCGGTAGTCCGGGACCACGTGGAATCCATCGACAAGCATGTGACGGCGCAGGAGATCGTGGACCTGCTGCGGGGTCACCTTCCCCGAAACAAATGTTGCCTCTTGTACAGACTTCGACATGAAACACCTCCCGGTGATAACGTGAGATCGCTCGTGAAAAAGGGATGGTTCGCTGAGCTCTAGCTCGCGCCTGATTTCTGCGTTTTCAGGGGTCTGAGCACCATGGTGAGGTCGCGGCCCTCGAGCTCGGGCGTTGGCTCGCGGTCGACCTTGGCGATATCGGCGAGCTCTTCCCGGACCTTCCGCAGGATCTCGTAGCCGTTTTCCGGCCGGCGCATTTCGCGGCGCCGGAACATGATCGTCACCTTGACGTGCTTGCCCTGCGTCAGGAACTTGCGTGCCAGCCGGGTCTTCGTCTGGAAATCATGTTCATTGATGTTGGGCCGGTACTTGACCTCTTTAATCTCGATGTGATGCTGCTGCCGCTTGGCTTCCTTGGCCTTCTTCTCCTGCTCGTAGCGGTACCGGCCGTAATCCATGATCTTGCAGACGATCGGCCGCGCGTCGGGGGCCACCTCGACGAGGTCGAGCCCCTTGGAGCGGGCGATGCGAAGCGCCTCCTCGACGGGAACGATGCCGAGTTGCTCGCCGTTCTCATCAACCAGCCGGACCGGCGAGAACCGGATCCGTTGATTGATACGCACTGTTGGTTGCTCTGGATCTTCGCGAAAACGATAACTCCTTTTGATCTTCTTCCTCCCTCTTCTTCAGGTTGGTGGACGGATCGCCTCAGGTGATCCGGGCGAACATTCGGAGTATAACCTAAGTTGAGCGATTCTCAGCGGTGATCTGCATACGCCCACGCCGTCTGCTGTCGAGGCAGAGCCTGACAGCTCAGTCGGCCGACGGCCGGGGCGTGGGTTCCAATCTCTTGCGCTCTGGACACGTGCGCCGATGCTCGACATACCTTCGGGTATGCCTCCGTTCGTCGCACCCACCACAGCATCAAGATCTTGGCACATCTCGTCCGCCAGAATCGCACAGCTGAGGTATCACGAACGCGCGGCCTTTCCCCCCCATTGTCAACCGGAGAATCGTAGACGTTGTTGCGCTGTGCGCCGCCTCTTTGCGGGACAGGTGCGAAGAGCAATGAACCGCAGAGGCAAAAGGGGGTGGAGGTGCAGCCATCTCTCCCCTGTCATCCTGAGTCGTTTTCCGGAGGCAAAGCCATCCCGATCTTGTCATCCTGAGTCGCATGCCGAAGGTGCAGCCTCCCCTTCCTTGTCATCCTGAGTCGCTTGCCGGAGGCATGCGGCGAAGGATCTCGGCGGGGGTGACCCGTCACTGGGCATCTCACGCCACGCCGCTCAAAACCGTCACGACCGCAGACGAACCACTCTCTTTCC
>WGCW01000051.1 GCA_015493585.1 Acidobacteriota bacterium | reverse complement strand
GTACGGCGCATGAAAAAGAACCTCATTCCGGCCCGAGGCTCCACACACGCCGTGCACGCACGTTGTCCGTGACTCATCCCTTCGAGGCTACCACAACCATGGCGTGCCGCAGCCCTGTCTGCTCCTTGAGGTTGTTGCGCTGTGCGGAACTCGTGTGATCCCAGCGGATACGACCACTATGGAAGCACGCTCACCCCAACGCCAAGGCAACCGGTCGCGGGGAGAGCGCCCGAGGGAGCGCGGACTTCAGTCCGCATCGTACGCTCAACGCGTTCTGGTACAAAAAGATGCGGACTGAAGTCCGCGCTCCAAAGCTGCCTCCGGCCGGCGGGGCACAGCGCAACAACCTCGGACGGCGAGGATGATGCGAGCGAAGGGCACGCGTGATACTCTCCCGGCGTTTGAGGGATGCGGAGGTGTGTGCATGACGATGTCGGCGTGGGAAAGGCCGTGGTGTGGACGGGTGACCCGGGAGAACCTGGGTCAGAAGGTCGAGCTGGTTGGCTGGGTCCGGCGGAGGCGGGATCTCGGCGGGCTGATTTTCGCCGACCTCAGAGACCGGACCGGGCTCGTCCAGCTCGTGTTTGAAGATGAGATGGTCGCAGCCGGGGAGCAGCTGTCCGGTCAGGACGTCATTCGGGTCCGGGGCGTCGTGCGTCCCCGGGCGGAGGGGCAGGCCAACCCGAATCTTGCGACCGGCGAGATCGAGATCCGGGTCTCTGAGCTGGAGATCCTGACCGAGTCGGAGACGCCGCCGTTCGTCATCGAGGACGACACCAACGCCTCGGAGGATCTCCGGCTGACCTACCGGTACCTCGATCTCCGGCGGCCCGTGATGACGGCGAACCTCGTGCTCCGGCACCGGATCGTCGCCGAAACCCGCCGCTACTTCGACGAGATGGAGTTCATCGAGGTCGAAACACCGATCCTGACGCGATCGACGCCGGAGGGAGCGCGCGATTTCCTCGTGCCCTCGCGGTTGCACAAGGGCGCCTTCTACGCGCTGCCGCAATCGCCCCAGCTTTTTAAGCAGCTCCTTCAGGTGGCCGGCCTTGGCCGGTACATCCAGATCGCACGGTGCTTCAGGGATGAGGATCTGCGGGCGGACCGGCAGCCGGAGTTTACGCAGATCGATGTCGAGGCGTCATTCGTCCGCGAGGAGGACATCTTCGTCTTGACCGAGGGGCTCTTCCGGCGGATCTTCCCGCTGGCCGGGATCCCGTTCCCGGCGAAGGTTCCCCGGCTCGATTACTTTGAGGCGATGGAGCGCTTCGGCTCGGACCGTCCCGACACGCGGTTCGGCCTGGAGCTCGTCGAGCTCGGCCCGCTGTGCGAGGGGTGCGGGTTCCAGGTTCTGGAGAACGCTGCGGCGACCGGCCGGGTCAAGGGGCTCGTCCTGCCGGGTGGTGCCGCGCTTTCCCGTAAGCAGCTCGATCAGCTCTCGGACTTCGTCAAGCCGTACGGCGCGGCGGGCCTCCTCTGGTTCAAACGGACCGAGAACGGCGTCGCCTCTCCCGCCAAGAAGGCGCTGGGCGAGGCCGGTGCCGCACGGTTCCTCGATGCGGCTGGCGCCGGGGAGGGCGACCTCCTGCTCGCCGTCGGAGGCTCAGAGAAGGTCGTGTTCGCCTCGCTGGGAGCGTTGCGCGTTGAGCTCGCCAAGGAACACGGCTTGATCCCCGGCGGAAGGCACGACTTCCTGTGGGTCACCGGCTTCCCGCTGCTCGAGTGGAGCGAAGAGGACGGCCGGTTTTACGCCTGCCATCACCCGTTCACCTCGCCGCTGCCGGAGGACGCCGGGCGCCTGGAGTCCGATCCGGGATCGGTCCGGGCTCGCGCGTACGACATCGTCATGGACGGTGTTGAGCTTGGCGGAGGCTCGATCCGGATCCACGATCCGGCGTTGCAGAGGCGCATGTTCCGGGCACTTGGGATCGGCGAGGAGGAGGCGAACGCCCGCTTCGGGTTCCTGCTCGAAGCGTTCCGTTACGGTGTGCCGCCGCACGGGGGGATCGCGCTGGGGCTCGACCGGATCGTCATGTTGATGGCCGGCCGCGACTCGATCCGCGATGTCATCGCCTTCCCGAAGACGACGTCGGGCTCCTGTCTGCTCACGGGGGCGCCCGCCGGTGTCGATCCGGCGCAACTTAAGGAGCTGGGGCTCAAACCCTGAGTCCGGTGCACGGCTGCCTCTGAATGAGCGACAATGATGGGGAGATGATCCCAACGCCTTTCCATGCGGGCTCCTCGTGGCGGCGCGAGCTCCCCTTGGCCCTCGTGCTCGGGGGAATCGTGCTGTGGCTGTGGCCGGTCGTCTTCGGGCAGAGCACGCTGTTCTACCGCGACCTCTACGTGACCTACGCTGGGACCTCGCGCGTGCTGGCGGGAGAGATGCCGGGCCGGACGAGCCTGCTGTGGGACCCGTATCTCAACGGAGGTCAGCCGCTCCTCGCGAATCCCAACCGTTTCGTCCTCTATCCGTCGAGGCTGGTGTACGCATTGACCGGTGCGGTCACCGGCCTGAACCTCGAAATCTTGCTGCACTTCCTCCTCGGCGCCTGCGGCATGTACCTCCTGGTGAGACGGATCCGGCCCGGGCCATGGGCCGCCGCTCTTGCCAGCATCGCGTGGACGCTTGGGGGTGTGTCGATCTCTCTGACCAACAACGTCGGACGGTTCTTTGCCTTCCACTGGATGCCGTGGGCAGCGCTGGCCGTCGAGCTGATGGTGCGGGGCCGTCGCCGGAACCTGTGGTGGACGGCACTGACCGTCATCCTCGCCCTCCAGTGGCTGAGCGGCGGCTTCGAGGTCGTGCTCGTGACAGCTGTGCTCACCGTGGGGTGGGCGGCCGTCCGGGGGGATGGTCCCGGCCGCGTCCGGACGTGGGGCCGGAGTGTGGCGGCCGTCGTCATCGCCCCGTTCCTGGCGGGAGCCGCCGTCATCCCGGCAGCAGCCATGGCGTTGCGGTCCGGACGTGCTGGACAGCAGGCGATTGCCTCGATCCTCGACTGGTCGGTTCATCCGCTGCGGCTGGTGGGCCTGGTGATGCCAGGTGTGTTTGGACCGATCGATGTCGCCGAGGTGACCGGCCGCTACTGGGGCGAGCGGCTCGTCGATGGCGGGATCCCCTACTTTCCGTCACTCTACCTTGGCGTATCGGTCGTCCTGCTCGCGATCGCCGGCCTGCGGGTCAAGAGCGGCGACCGGAAGCTCGCGCGCGTCTTAGCCGCGTTTGCCGGGCTCGGCGTTGTCCTGTCGCTTGGCCGGTACCTGCCGGGCGTGAGGTGGCTGGTCACCACGTTTCATGCCCTCTTCATGATCCGTTACCCGGTGAAGGCGACGATCATGACGTCGATGCCGGTCGCGCTGCTCGCCGGTTTCGGTGCGCAGCGCCTCCTCGATGCGACCCAGAGCACGGCCCGCAGATGGATCGCCGTTCAAGCCGGATTGGCTGCGGTGCCCGCCACCGGCTGGCTCATCATGACGCTCGCTCCCCGAGCCTCCGGGCAGCTCCTCTCCCTCTATTTCGGGGAACAGGTTCCCGGAATGACCGCCGGGGTGGCGCGCTCCTGCGCCCACGTGGCGCTCGTGCTCGCCGCGCTCGCCCTGATCGCCGCCGTTCGTCCACGGCGCTGGCGCGGCCCGATGGTGGCGATCCTGGCCGCAGCCGACCTTGGCCTCGCGGTGACGCCCTACCTGCCACGCGGGCCTCGATGGCTGCTTGCGTCGGTGCCTCCAGTTGTCCGGCAGGTCCAGGCTGCGGCCGGATCCGGCCGCTTCTTCCGTGGGCCCGATCCGGTTCCCGTCCCGTTGCACGTCGAGGCCGACCGCGCGTGGGCGGCTGCAGCCGCGCACCTGTCAATGCTCGACCGGTACCTCGGGGCCGGCTACGGCATCCCGATGATCTACCATCCGGACGATCCGCACCTGGCCAACGCCAGATACGCGGCGCTCGCCGGCCGGGTGGCCCGGATGCCGTTGCGGCAGATGCGCGGTGTGCTCGAGCTGGCGAACGTCAGCGCCATCCTCGCCCCGGGACCGTTGGCCGTTTCGTGGCTCCAGGATCCTGCGGTGCTGCACAGCCGCGCCGCCATCGAGTTGGAGCTGGCCAGGACCGGTTTTCCGCACGCCCCGGCGTGGTTCGTTCCCGAGGCGGCCCATGTGCGCTCAGCGGGTGCGGGGGCCGGCGCCGTGTGCCGTGAGAGCTTTGATCCGAGAAAGCGGGTCTTTCTCGAGCCGGCGCCCGCATGGCCTCACCTGGGGTTCGGGCCGCAGACGAGGATTGGGACGTTCGAGGTCGATGCGCCGGGCCGTGGATGGGCCGTGATCTCGATTCCGTGGGTCCCAGGGATGGAGGCCCGCGTTGATGGCGTTCGCCGGGAGCTGAGCCTCGCCGACGGTCCCTTCATGGCGCTGCCGCTCGATGCCGGACGTCACCGGCTCGTGATCGTCTACCGTCCCCCCGAGGTGGCCGCCGGGATCGCGGTATCGGTGCTGAGCTTCTTGTGCGTGATCGCCACCGCCTGCGTCAGAAGACGTCCGGACCGCTCCGGAGAATCAGGGTGAGATCACAGACATTCGTGCCGGTGGGCCCGGTGACGAGGGCATCGCCGGCTGCTTCGAGCGCGGTCGCCGAGTCGTTTGCCGCGAGCGCGCCCCGTGGGTCGAGGCCGGCGGCGCCGATGCGGGCCTCGGTCGTGCCATCGACGAGGGCGCCGGCGTTGGGGCTCAACCCGTCGATGCCGTCGGTTCCGGCGGCGAGCAGTACCGTGCCTGGAGCGCCGTCGAGGAGGATCGCTGCGGCGAGCGCGAGCTCCTGGTTGCGGCCACCACGGCCGTTGCCCCGGACCGTGACCGTTGTCTCACCGCCAAAGACGAGCGCGGACGCTGCCCGGGGCGCGATCGACAGGGCGAGCGCGGCGAGCTGGCGCCCTCGGGCCGAGGCCTCGCCGGTCAGCGGCCGGGCGATGCGGATCGTCTCGTACCCGAGCGTCTCGAGATGCCGGGCCGCGGCTGCGGTGGCGGTGGCGTTGTTCGCCAGGATGACGGTTCGCGTCAGCTTGGCCCATCGGGGCTTCTGAGCCGGCGCAGACAGGGAGCGGCGCCGGAGGAAGGTGGCGGCCGCGTCGGGGCCGCTCCCGCGAGCGCCGTAGCGGGCAAGGACGGCGAGGGCGTCGGCCGGACCGGTTGGAGAGGGGACCGTCGGACCGGAGGCGATGTCGGGCAGGGGATCACCGATCACATCGGAAAGGATGAACGTCATGACACGGGCCGGGAAGGCGGCAGCGGCCAGCCCTCCACCGGCGGCGGCCAGGATCTCCCGGCGCACGGTGTTGACGGCGCCGATCGGGGCGCCGGCGGCCAGCAACGCCCGGGTGGTCCCGGTGACGTCGTCGAGCGTCAGCCCGTGCTCGGGAGCGGCCAGCAGCGCCGAGCCGCCTCCGGAGAGCAGCACAACGAGGAGATCGCCGGCGCCGAGGCCGTGGACTCGGTCGAGGAGCTCGCGGGCGGCGGCCTCTCCGGCCTCGTCGGGAAACGGATGGGCACCCCGGCGGAGTGTTGCGGTGGCTTCGAGCTCAGGACCGGCGGGCACACCGTGCGGTGTCAAGACGAAGATCTCATCGGCCCATCCCGGAAGCTCGTGGAGCCAGGCCGAGGCGAGCCCCGGTGCGGCCTTGCCAATGGCCGCCAGCATCCGGCGTCCAGGAACCTCGGGGAGCTCGAGACCGGCCACCTCGATCGTGCCGCTGCGCCGCCGAACCGCACCGTGGAGGAGGCCGGAAGGCGTGACAGCATCGACGGCAGCCTTGAACGCCGCCGCTGCATCGCGCCTCAGGGCATCACGCTCAGCGGTGCCGGCCGGTCTCATCTGGGGATGCTCCGGACCCCGGTTGCGGGGCGCCGAGATCGATGATGTGATCGGTGTAAACACCGCGGACTCCCTGCTTCAGATACCCTTCAATCAGGTCGCGGCCGTTGACCGTGTGAACCATGACGTCGGCGCCGAGCGCACGAAGGCGGTGGAGCAGCGACGGGTTGAACCTGCGGCGGCTCATCGTCACGACAGGCACCCTCCGCTTCCTGACGACGGCGACGACGCCGTCATCGTCGAGGTGTGTCCGGTAGAGCGTGAAAATGACGGTGTGGAACAGACCATCCTTCGCCTCGATCGTAGCGATGTCGCGCCACTGGGAGGGCTGGTAGAACTGCGGGATGATCCGGTGAACCAGCCCGGGATCGATACTTCGAACAATCCTAACGACCGTGTCGAGCGACGGGCGCAGTGGCGTTTTCGTGTCGGTCACGAGGTACACGCCGGGGTGGGCATCGGCCATCTTGGCAAGCGTCCGGAAGGTCATCGTCTGAAACAGACCGTCACAGCGGTGACGGAGGAAGTCGGCGGTGGAAGTCTTTGAGATCGGCTGGAGCAGGCCGAGCCGTTTGCGGCAGATATCGGCGGGGTGGTAGCAGACGAGATCACCGTCGGCGGTGAAGGAGAGATCGACCTCGAAGAAACGGGCGCCGCGCGCCAGGTTTTCGAGAAACGCATCCTTGGAGTTCGTGTAGGTGTGGGGTCCGATGGCGCCGAGCGCATGGGCGAAGAGCACACCTTGTGGCAGACGGGATGGGTGGGGCGCCAAGGCGTTGGGTGCGGTGGGCCGGGTACAGGCGGCTTGGAGCACGAAGAGTGCTGCAGCAGCGCAGGCAAGCACGGCATGGCAGGATGGTTGGGCCTCCATGCCAATACCATAGTCCAGCCGGAGCGCTTCTTGAAGGGATCGATGAAAAGAGATTGTGGCGTTGTGCCCCAGCGGCCGGAGGCAGCTTTGGAGCGCGGACTTCCGTCCGCATCTTTTTGTACCAGAACGCGTTGAGCATACGATGCGGACTGAAGTCCGCGCTCCCTCGGGCGCTCTCCCCGCGACCGGTTGCCTTGGCGTTGGGGTGAGTGTGCTTCGATCGTGGTCGTATCCGCTGGGATCACACGAGTTCCGCACAGCGCAACAACCCCGAAAAGAAGGGCCAGCCGGCATCGGCCGGCTGGCCCCCGCTCGTTACACGTCCCGGTCCGTGCCCCCCGGCTCGGTACGGATGATCAGCTTGCCATCCCCGGCATCGAGGACGACAGTATCGCCGTCCGAGACCTCGCCGGCCAGGACCTTGTTCGAGAGCGGATCCTGGACGAGGCGCTGAATCGTTCTCTTGAGCGGCCGCGCTCCGAAGTCGGGGTCGTACCCCTTCTTTGCGAGCAGCTCGACCGCTCCGTCTGTCGCCCTGATCGTGATGTGACGCTCGGCGAGGAGCTCGTTGAGGCGCGCGAGCTGGATGCCGACGATCGCCTTCATGTGCTCCTCGGACAACCTGTGGAAGATCAAGACCTCGTCGACCCGGTTGAGCAGCTCCGGACGGAAGTGCCGCTTCAGCTCTTCCTGGACCTGAGCAACCATCGTGGCGCGATCGGCCTCGCCGTACTCCTGGATGATGCCGGAGGCGATGTTCGAGGTCATGATGATGACCGCGTTGCGGAAGTCTACCGTCCGGCCCTTCCCATCGGTCAGGCGGCCGTCTTCGAGGATCTGCAAGAGGATGTTGAACACATCGGGGTGCGCCTTCTCGATCTCGTCGAGCAGAACGACCGAATATGGCCGGCGCCGGACCGCTTCGGTCAGCTGTCCGCCCTCCTCGTAGCCGACGTAGCCGGGAGGGGCGCCGATCATCCTGGCGACCGAGTGCTTCTCCATGTATTCGGACATGTCGAGCCGCACCATCGCCTTCTCATCGTCGAACAGAAATTCTGCGAGCGCCTTGGCGAGCTCGGTCTTGCCAACGCCGGTCGGTCCGAGGAAGAGGAAGGAGCCAATCGGCCGGTTGGGATCCTTGAGCCCGGCCCGGGCGCGCCGGACCGCCGCTGCAACGGCATGAAGCGCATCGTCCTGGCCGACGACCCGCTGGCGCAGCCGGTCCTCCATCTTGAGGAGCTTGTCTTTTTCGCCCTCGAGGAGCTTGGTGACGGGAATGCCGGTCCACCGGGAGACGATGGCGGCGATCTCCGACTCGGTGACCTCCTCGGATAGCATCGATCCGTATTCGGCCTGATGGCGGCCGAGCTCCTCGGTCGCCGCTTCGAGCTCATGGTTGAGGCGGACGAGCTCACCGTAGCGCAACTTGGCAGCGCGCTCGAGATCAGCGTCCCGCTCGGCGCGTTCGGCCGCCTCCCGGGTCTCGTCGATCTGACGTTTGAGCTCGCGGATCGTGGCGATCAGCTGCTTTTCGCGCTGCCACTGCGCCTTCATCGTCGACGTTTTCTCGCGAATCTCAGCGAGCTCGGACTCGATCGCGGCGAGACGCTCCTTGGCCGCCCGGTCCTTCTCCTTGGCGAGCGCGGTCTTCTCGATCTCAAGTTGAATCGCCCGCCGCTCGAGATCGTCGATCTCCACCGGGAGCGAGTCGATCTCGATGCGCAGGCGGGACGCGGCCTCGTCGATCAAGTCGATCGCTTTGTCCGGGAGCCTCCGGTCGGTGATGTACCGGTGCGAGAGCGTCGCTGCGGCGACGATGGCGCCGTCGGTGATGCGAACACCGTGATGGACCTCGTACTTCTCCTTCAAGCCACGGAGGATCGCGATCGTTTCCTCGACGGTCGGTTCCTCGACCAGCACGGGCTGGAACCTGCGCTCCAGGGCGGCGTCCTTCTCGATGTGCTTGCGGTACTCCGCGAGCGTCGTGGCCCCGATACACCGCAGCTCGCCGCGCGCCAGTGCGGGCTTGAGAAGATTCGCGGCATCCATGGCGCCCTCAGCAGCACCGGCGCCAACGAGCGTGTGCATCTCGTCGATGAACAGCAGGACCTCGCCCGCCGAATCGACGACCTCCTTGAGGACAGCCTTGAGCCGGTCCTCGAACTCACCGCGGTACTTGGCCCCGGCGATCAGCGCCCCCATGTCCAGGGCGACGAGCCTGCGGTTCTTGAGGAGCTCGGGGACGTCGCCCGCAGCGATCCGCTGCGCAAGCCCCTCGACGACTGCGGTCTTGCCAACGCCGGGATCGCCGATCAGCACGGGGTTGTTCTTCGTGCGTCTCGTCAGCACCTGCATGACACGGCGGATCTCGTCATCGCGGCCGATCACCGGATCGAGCTTCCCCGCCCGGGCCATCTCCGTCAGATCCCGCCCGTAACTCTTCAACGCCTCGTAGGTCGCCTCCGGGTTGTCGTCCGTCACGCGATGGGAGCCGCGGAGCTCCTGAATCGCCCGGAGGATCGCGTCCTGGCCCGCGCCGTAGCGGGCGAGGAGCTGGGAGGCGGTGCTCGACGTGACGGCGGTCAGCGCCATCAGCAGGTGCTCGACCGACACGTACTCGTCCTGGAACTGGGGCGCCAGCGTGGCGGCCTGATCGAGCACCTGGCGCAGGTCCCGTGCCGGTGCTGGCTCCGCGCCGCCCTCAGCGGAGGGGAGCCGGCCCAGATCGTCAATGACGTCCTGGGTCAACCGGTCGACAGGAACGCCGACCTTTTCGAGCAGCCGTGGAACGAGTCCGCCCTCCTGTTGCAGCAGTGCGAGCAGCAGGTGCGACGGGATCGCCTCGGGATTGCCGCGCCCGCGCGCCAGCTCGAACGTTTTTTGAATGGCCTCGGCGGCCTTGATCGTGAAATTTGGTTGTTGTTGTGACATCGTTTCCTCCACACGTCATCCTTGCACCGTACAAGATAGGATATGAGTGAAGATTTGTCAAGTCTTGTTTAACGTGATCTGATATAAATTCTATCAGATATGTGTTGTTTTCCGCTGCATGGCCTTTGCTGGAGGGTGTGCCGCTGTGCGCCGCTTCTTTGCGCGACAGGTGGGAAGAGGAATAAAACGCAGTGGCGCAAGGGGGCGGAGGCGCAGCCATCCCGCTCGTGTCATCCTGAGCCGCATGCCGGAGGCGCAGCTATCCTTCCCGTGTCATCCTGAGCCGAAGGCGAAGGATCTGGGCGGGTGGGCACTGCTACGGATTGAACGCGACGCCACCCCAGACCGTCACGACCGCTCACGCACCAGCATCTCATCTGCGCGCCCGGCGTTCTCAGCGAGAAACCTCTTGAGTGGGTGGAAAAAAGCCACGGCAGCCGCACGCTGCTATTCAACACGGTCCCCATCTCGTGAAGATCCATCTGGAGAACCGAACCGCGGAGATCGCGGCAGCGCAGAGGGAAGAGGAGGACAGAGGCACAAGGAGGTAGAGACGGTTTGCCTGGTCGTGCGGGCCGCTCCACGTGGGGTGAAAGTCGCCATCTCGCCCGCCTTCTGGGGGAAAACGTGCAATTTCGGTCATTTCTTGGGGGCAAGCCCCAGCTGCCGCATTCGGATCTCCCGATCCTCGTTGGCGTGCGCGGCAGCGCAACGCCCTCTGCTGGCGGTCCGGTGTGTCAGCATCGGGACGGAGGTTGCCTTTTGCGGTACGATACGCAGGTCTGCAGCCGCGGACAGGGAGGTTTGAGATGCGCCGAACGCTCGTACTGGTTGTAATGATCGTGACGATGGTGCTGTCGGTCCGGATGGGGCGTGCCGCGGGCACGCGGCCGTACACCGTCGATGACCTGGTCGCCATGCAACGGATCAGTGATCCGCAACCTTCCCCCGACGGGTCGCGGGTGGCGTTCGTCGTCAAGACGATGGATCTGAAGGCCAATAGGGGCCGGACGGATATCTGGATCGCCTGGACCAACGGGAAAGGCTTCCATCAGGTGACGGCCAACCCGGCGAACGACTGGAATCCGCGGTGGCTGGACAATGACACGCTGGTTTTTCTCTCGGACCGGACGAAGCCCGCCCAGGTGTGGCGGATTTCGATCCACGGCGGGAAAGCCCGGCGGGTGACCTCTCTTCCCGTGGCGCTCGACACGCTGACGGTCGGCCCGAAGAGGCGGGCGTTGTACGTCTCCGCGGGGATCTTCCCCGATTGTGGCGCCTTGCTTGGTTGCACCGCCGAGCGGCTCGCGGCCCGGGCGCATCGCAAGGCAAGCGGCCTGATCTTTGATCATCTCTTCGTCCGTCACTGGGACACCTGGGAGGACGGCCGTTTCAACCACATCATTCGCGTCCCACTCAACAGCCGCGGGATGCAGGCCGGACGGCCGGTCGACCTGATGGCCGGCCTCGCGACGAATTGCCCGACGAAGCCGTGGGGCGGCCCGGAGGACTTTACGGTTTCTCCAGATGGGAGAACGCTCGTGTACAGCGCCAAGGCGGTGACCGGCTCCAAGGTTGCCTGGTCGACGAACTACGACCTCTACGCCGTGCCGACCGACGGCTCGGCACGCCGAAGAGATCTGACGGCGGCGAACAAGGCGTGGGACGCGATGCCGGTCTTTGCTCCCGATGGCCGGACGCTGGCGTACGCCGCGATGAAGCGCCCCGGGTACGAGTCGGACCGGTACCGCGTCGTGCTGATGGCGTGGCCCGGAGGCACGCCGAAGGTGCTGACCGAGAACTGGGACCGTTCCCCCTCCGACCTCGCGTGGTCCGCCGACGGGAAGGCGCTCTACGCCTCGGCCGACAATCTGGGCAACCATTCGATCTTTAAAATCGACACGGCGAGCGGTCACGTGCAGGCGGTTGTGACGAAACACTCCAACACGTCGCCGAGGCCGCTGCCCGGAGGGAAGCTGCTCTTCTCCCAGGATAGCCTGATCTCGCCGGCCGAGCTGTACGTGCTGGGCGCTGGCGAGAGCGATCCGGTCAAGATCACCCATCTCAACGACCAAAGGCTGTCGAAGCTCGAATTTGGGAAGTACATGCAGTTCTCCTTCCTCGGTGCGCACGGTGACCGCGTGTTCGGCTACCTGCTCTATCCGGTCAACTTCGATTCGCACAAGAAGTATCCGCTGGCCTTCCTGATTCACGGTGGTCCGCAGGGGAGCTTCGACGATCACTGGCACTACCGCTGGAATCCAGAGATCTATGCGTGCCACGGGTATGCCACCGTGATGATCGACTTTCACGGCTCGACGGGGTACGGACAGGCGTTCACCGACGCGATCAATCACGACTGGGGCGGCGCCCCGTTCGAGGACCTGATGCGTGGGCTCGATGTCGTCCTACACGAAAACCCGTGGATCGATCCCCATCGGATGGCGGCGCTCGGAGCCAGCTACGGCGGCTGGATGATCAACTGGATTCAGGGCCACACCAAACGGTTCCGCGCGCTCGTCTGCCACGATGGCAATCTCGACGAGTACATGGCCTACTTCGAGACCGACGAGCTGTGGTTCCCGGAGTGGGAGCATGGCGGGACGCCGTGGGAGCACCCGGAGGATTACGTCAAGGAGTCACCGGTCCAATACATCAAGAACTGGAAGACGCCTGAGCTGGTCATTCACGGCGCGCACGATTACCGCGTCGTCGACACGCAGGGCCTTGGGACGTTTAACGCGCTCCAGCGGCTGGGGATCCCCTCGAGGCTCCTGTTCTTCCCGGATGAGAGCCACTGGGTCCTCAAGCCGCTCAACTCGATTCAGTGGCACCACGTGGTGCTCGACTGGATCGACCGGTGGACGAAGCCACAGGCCCAGAGGCGCCGGCGGCCATGGCGCCTCAGGAGGATGAGATCACTCAGGAAGGTCTTGCATCCTGCTCAGAAGAAGTAAGCCTCTTCTTTGGGGGACCGGTCAGGACAGTGACCGTGCTGCGGCAGAGAGTATCCGCGCCGGGGAACGCGGTATACTAAAAGAGGCTGGAAATGAGGTGAAGAAACGGTGCGGGTTCGGTGTCCACAGTGCCATGCCGAGTATATCTATGACGAGGCGCGTTTTGGGAGCGCCGAGAAGAAGCTGCTGAAGTGTTCCAGATGCTCAGCGATCTTTGAGGTCGTCAATCCGAACTTTGCCGAAGGTGATCCGGTCGACGCGACCGGTATCGGCAAGGCGGGCAGAAGCCCACGCACGGTTCGAACCCCCACGGCTGCCGTCCGGCTCGAACCGGAGTCACCGGAACTGCCCAAGCTCGCACCGCTGCCGAAGGACATGCGGTTCGCGTTAGCTGTGATCTCCGGAGACCAGGCGGGTCGCGTCTTCAAGATCACGAAGCCGCGCTCCTTCATCGGCAGGGGCCCCGATATGGACATCCAGATCATCGATGGCGAAGTTTCCCGGCGGCATGCGATGCTGGAGGTTCGCGGGGAGGACGGGCACCTCGTCGATCTGGGGTCGACCAACGGGACTTTCGTTGGAGGGGAACGGGTGGAGCACGCCACGTTGAGCCATCAGGGGGAGTTCACAATCGGCTCGACGACGTTGATGTACCTCGTAACCTCTCTCAAGGAGTGACGGTCGCATCCGTCGGCATACCACATGCCGATCTGGCCGCCGCTGGCGCCGTTCTTACGCGTTGTGTGATCCTTCATCGCTGGGATCTCGGGGGCGATTCCGGCATCGTTTTTGCTAAATAAATATCTCTGATGCCGCCTGGCACTGTGCCGTCAGACAGGCGCGGACCCGTACGGTGGTACGGACCGAAAGAAGAGGAGGTGATGTCATGATTGAGGTCGAACATCTCGGCAAGACCTTCGTCGACACTCCAGCCGTGGATGACGTCTCGTTCTTCGTTCCGGAGGGCCAGGTTCTCGGCTTCCTTGGCCCCAACGGTGCGGGAAAGACGACCACAATGCGGATGATCACCGGGTTTCTTCCCCCGAGCACGGGGCGTGTGGTTGTCGCGGGGGTCGATCTGGATCAGAACCCGGTTGACCTGCGCCGGAACCTGGGGTATCTGCCGGAGACCGTGCCGCTCTATCCGGAGATGCGAGTTGACGAGTATCTCCGGTTCCGCGCGGACATCGAGGGTGTCCCGCGGGGTGAGATCGCGGCCAACATGGACTACGTCATCGAACGGTGCATGCTTGGCGACGTCCGGCGCCAGGTCATCGGCACGCTCTCGAAGGGCTACCGGCAGCGGGTCGGGCTCGCCGGTGCGCTCGTGCACAAGCCACCGGTGCTGATTCTCGATGAACCAACGGTGGGTCTCGATCCCAACCAGATTATCAAGATCCGTGAGCTGATCCGTGAGCTTGGCAGGAACCACACGATCATTCTCTCGACCCATATCCTGCCGGAGGTCGAAGAGGTCTGTCAGCGGGTGCTGATCATCGACCGGGGCAAGATCGTTGCCGATGGACCCCCCGAGGAGCTGCGAACGCGGCTCGTTGGCAACCCCGTGGTGCGGGTTCGCCTGGAAGGTGCAAACGGCGCGGGCGCCGAAGCGCTGGCCGGTCTGGACGGCGTCATCAAGGTCAGCCCGGTGGAGGTGGACCTGTATCGTGTGGAGCACGCACCGGAGGCCGATCCACGATCATCGATCTTCCATCTGGCCGTCGAACATGGGTGGACCCTGACCGAGCTTGCACCGGAGCGCGCGTCGCTGGAGGACGTCTTCGTCCGCCTGACGACGCACGAGCCGGCTCCTGGCTCGCAACCTCAATCCGGGACTGAGGAGGCTCACGATGCGTAAGGTCGTTGCACTCGTCAGACGCGAGCTGATTGCGTACTTCTCTTCGCCGTTGGCCTACATGGTCCTGACGGCGTTTCTATTTCTTCAAGGGTACGTCTTCTACCTGATCATCGCCTTCCTCAACAATCCGAGGACGGAGGCGATGGCGCCGCTGCGTCTCTTCTTTGGAGGCACGATCTTCTTCTGGCTCTTCCTGCTCTTTGTCATTCCGGTCATCACGATGCGGCTGGTTTCCGAAGAGCGCCGGTCTGGCACGATCGAGCCTCTGTTGACCTCTCCGGTCACCGAGGGTCAGGTCATCACCGGGAAGTTCCTCGCAGCGCTGATCTTCTACATCATCCTCTGGCTGCCAACGGTGATCTATGTACTGATCCTGAAGCATTACACGGCGATCGATCTCGGGCCGGTGGCGTCCGGGTACCTTGGCGTGCTCCTGCTCGGCATCCTATTCCTGGGCGTTGGCACCTTTACCTCGACGCTGGCCAAGAACCAGTTGATCGCCGCCGTTTTCGCCTTCGCTGCGATTGTGATCCTGTTCTCCGTCGGGCTGATCCAGCAACTTTTGGTGTCATCGTCGGCGATCCGTCAGGCACTTGGCTACATGAACCTGTGGACGCAGATGGACGATTTTGCCAGGGGCATCGTTGACACGCGTCACATCGTCTATCAGCTCTCCGTCGGCCTGATGTTCCTGTACTTCGCCGCGAAGTCGCTCGAAGTGAAGAAGTGGAGGTGAGGGATGCGCAAGCACGCGATCCGTTACACGGCAACCGGCGTGGTGGCGGTGATCCTCGTGGTGGCGCTGACGATCATGGTCAACTGGATCGGGGCACGCCACTGGAAACGAGCCGACTGGACGTCGTCACACATGTACACGCTCTCGAGCAAGACGCTCAATATCCTCAAGACCCTGAAGAAAGACATCCGCGTCGTCGTGTTCATGACGCCAAGGAGCGCCATGTACGACCAGGTCCACGAGCTGCTGACCCGCTACGCGAGCGCCTCGGACAAGATCAAGGTCGAGTACATCGATCCCGACCGGGAGCCGCTCAAGACGCGGGAGCTCGCCAAACAGTTTGGGGTGTCAACGGCCAATACGGTTGTCTTCGTCCTCGGGAAACGGACGAAGTACGTCACGTCGAATCAACTCGCCGATTTTGATTACTCCGGTGTCCGGATGGGGCAGGCGCCAAAGATGAAGGCGTTCAAGGGAGAGGAGCAGTTCACATCGGCCATTCTCTCCCTGGTCGCGCCGCACGTCCCGAAAGTGTACTTTGTCACCGGACATGGAGAAGCGGCACTCTCGGGCGGTATGCGCGGCCGGTCGCTCGGCGTGCTCAATCAGGCGCTCAGACGTGAGGACATGAAGGCGGCGGACACGTCGCTGCTGTCCGGTAAGGTCCCCAAAGATGCCGACGTGCTGGCCATCATCGGACCGACCGCACCGTTCACACCCACTGAGATCACGACGCTTGACACGTACCTGTCCTCCGGTGGCCGGCTCCTGGTCTGCCTTGACCCGCTGATCAACCGCGACGCAACGATGCGGCACACCCGGCTCGAGCCGTTCCTCAAGGCACACGGAGTCGAGGTCCAGGACGATCTCGTCATCGATCCGAGCCACCGGCTCCCATTCTTCGACCTCTCCGCCGTCTACCTGACCGATTTCGGCTCGCATCCGATCACCAAGGGTTTGACCGGGATGGCCGTGTTGTTCCCAGTGACCCGGTCGGTCAAGCCGGTCAGCGGCGCCGGGTGGACCGACAGTACGCTCGTGTCCACGTCCGGCAAGGGGTGGGGCGAGACCGACTTTGCCAAGCTCCTCGCGGGCAAACCGGTGGCGCTCGACGCCAAGGACGTCAAGGGGCCGGTCGCCGTCGGCGTCGCCGTCCAAGGTACGAAAGGCAAGAAGTTCCGTCTCGTTGTTTTCGGCGATTCCGACTTCCTGACTGATCGCCAGATCGCAAACGCCGGGAACCTCAACCTTGCGCTCAATACCTTCAACTGGCTGGCCAACCGTGAGCACGTGCTTGGGATCGCGCCGCGCTCGGTTGAGCAGGTCAACCTCTTCCTCACCCGGTCTCAGGTACGGATGATCGTGTTGATCACGCTACTGGGGATGCCGTTTGCGGTGATCCTGATCGGCATCTTCGTGTGGCGCCGGCGCCGGCACTAGGAGGCTGTGATGAAAACGGGAAGGCTTCTCATCCTGGCTGCCATCGTTGTTGCGTTGGGGGCGTACATCTTCCTGTTCGAGCGTCATCAGCCGACGACGGCCGAGGCGCAGAAACAGGCCGAGAAGGTGCTGCCCAATGTCAAGCGGGCCGACATCACAGGGCTTGACATCCACAACTCCCACGGGACGTTCGTGCTCGCAAAGAGCGGGGACACGTGGAAACTGACCAAGCCGATCACGTATCCGGCGGACGACACTGCCGTTAGCTCGGCGATCACTGGGCTGGTCGACCTGACGATTGCGCGGACGCTTCCGCCGGGTGAAGTGGCACCGAAGGCCTATCACCTCGATCACCCGCCCATCACGGTCACGATTCATACGAAGGATGGTGGCTCGCGGATCGTCAAGGTCGGTGGCAAGGCTGCCCTCGGCTCCGACCGGGCGGTCAGCGTCGGAGATGGCCGGATCCTGATGTGCTCGGGGTTCTTCGTCACCGATCTCGACAAGGATCTCGATGCATGGCGGTCCCACAGGGTCGCGAGCGTCTACCCGGATCAGGTCGCGTCGGTCGAGCTGACCGAGGGCCATGACCACGTCCATGTGGTCCGCGACGGCAAGCTGTGGAAGCTCCTCGAACCGCTCGATGATCTTGCGGACTCCGATCATATGCAGAACCTGATTTCCGATATCAACGCCCTCAAAGTCGTCGCGTTCATCGATGCGCCGAAACCCGATCTCCATCAGCTCGGGCTCGACCATCCAAGGTACCGGCTCGTGCTGGTCCGAAAGAAAGGTGCCACGCCGATCGAGCTGGAGTTCGGCGTCAAGGAAAAGAAGAAAGGAACAACGCGCGTCGCGTGCCGCCGCAACGGGACCGATCTCTTCTGGGTCAACGATGTGGCCGAAACTCCGCTCGGGCTGGCCCCCGTGCTGTGGCGGTGCCGGAAGGTGTATCCATTCGAGTCGTGGAACGTCGACCGGCTGACGCTCAACTCGGGGGGCAAAACCGTGACCGTCAAACGGATCAACGGCGTCTGGAAGCTCAACGGGGGCATCCCTGCCGATGGCAGCGAGGTCCTTTCCCGGCTTGGCAAGCTCTCCGAGCTACGGGCGGTCAGCTTTGATCTCCTCGCCAAGGGGCCAAAACGCATGGCTCAGGCCGTGATCGAGCTGGCACCCTCGGCCGTTGGGAAGAAAGGCGCGAAACCGAAGATCGTGACATTCACGTTTTTTGCCCCGCTGCGGCCCGGAGGACGCGCTTTGGTCCAGGTCAGTGGGCGCAAGACCGTGATGAGCGTCGAGGTCAAGAAGGTCCATGAGATCTTCGCCAACCTCGGCAAGCTCAAGCTCAAACCAACGCCGGTGCCGAAAAAGAAGACGGCATCCACGGAAAAGTGAGCACCGAAACACGTGGCACTGACGGGGCGGCTTCGGCCGCCCCGTTGCCGTACAATGCCCGTGGAGGTGGGGTGTGGCTGGCGAACAGTGGCGGGAGCAATTCGAGGACCTCAAACGGCGGCGGCCTGAGCTTGCGGAGCGTGTCTGCCGGAAGCTTCTGACTGACCTGCATGCACAGGGGTTGATCGACATCGATGCGCTGGACGAGGCAGTAGCTGCCGCGTTGCGGCTCGGAGTGCCCCGGCGGCAGGACGATCCCAACCGGCCGATGAGCCAGCTTCCCTCCGGGTCGAATCGCACCTTCTACGATCTCGCCTTAAAGTACGCGGCGAAGTTCTTGACGCCTGAGGAGATCTCCGCGGCGATCCTGCTCGTCGAGAAGCGCCAGCTCGCCTACGAGGTGTCCCGGCTGGCCGAGGATGCCGACACGCCTCTTGAGGCACTGCGGCAGAAGATGCACGAGCTGCTGAGCTTCTATCCAGACGAAGCGGTCATCCCTAAGGAAGACATCATTGGAACTCGCGCCTCGCTCGTCCGGCGTCTCCTAACCGATCAGCTCGACTTTATCTCGGTCGCGAAGCGGTTCATCCGCGTCAGCGATTTCGGCTGGGTCCTCGATCATGTGATTCCGACCGATGGCAACCAGGGACGGCTCGGTGGAAAGGCGGCAGGATTGATCCTCGCGCGCTCCATCCTCGACCGCGCCAAACGTGAGGGCCGCTTCACAGGGGAGTTTACGGTCCCCGTCTCGTACTTCCTGCCGTCCAACGGGATCCTCGAATTCATCGAGTACAACGGCCTCGAAGAGCTGATCAACGTCAAGTACCGGGCTCTCGACGAGGTTCGCAAGGAATACCCGCTGGTTCAGCGGCTCTTCAAGAGCGCACACTTCCCGCCGACGATGCACGAGGGGCTCAAGATCATGTTGCGCGAGCTCGGTGAGGTCCCACTGGTCATCCGTTCCTCGAGCCTCCTCGAAGACCGCATCGGTCACGTGTTCTCCGGCAAGTACAAGAGTCTCTTCATTCCCAATGCCGGCTCGCTCGACGCACGGCTCGAGACGCTCGAAGATGCGATTGCCGAGGTCTACGCATCGATCTTCGCGCCCGATCCGATCGAGTACCGCCGCGAGCGGGGCCTCCTCGATTTTCAGGAGCAGATGGGGATTCTCATTCAGGTCGTGGTCGGTCAGCGGACCAAGGACATGGTCTGTCCCGTCTTTGCCGGGGTCGCCTTCTCGCGCTGCGAGATGCGCTGGGCGTCACGAATCCGGCCGACCGACGGCATGGCCCGTCTGGTCGTTGGGCTCGGGACGCGTGCGGTCGACCGGACGGGCGATGACTATCCCGTGCTGGTCGCGCTCGAACAGCCAACGCTCAGGGCCTCTCAGCAGCCGGATGAGGTCTACCGGTACTCGCAACACACGGTCGACATCGTTGATTTATCACAGGGCGAGTTCGACTCGATCCCGCTGGGCGAGCTCCTGAGCCGTGTCGGCCGCCGCTTCCCGATGCTCCGGCAGATTTTCTCGATCTATCGCGACGGTCAGCTCCTGCCATTGATCAGCGCTCTGGACCGGTTCGAACCAACCGAGCTTGTCGTGACGTTCGATGGGCTGCTGCGGTCCAGCTTCCCCCGGGAGCTGAAAGCCATGCTCGATGTGCTCGAAGAGGGGCTTGGCGAGCCGGTTGACGTTGAGCTGGCTCACGATGGGGAACATCTCCACCTGCTGCAATGCCGCGTCCTCAGCCAGAGCTCGCACAAGGTTCGGGTCCCGATTCCGGAAGCCATTCCCCCCGAGGCGATCGTCTTCACCGCGAACCGCTTCGTCCAGACGGCGCAGGTCACCGCGCAGGAGTGGATCGTGCTCGTCGACCCCCGTGACTACGAGCGTTTAACCACCGGGGAGAGTATGCGGCGGGTCGCCGAGGCGATCGGGGCGCTCAACGAGACGTTGCCCGCCCGGCGTTTCATCTTGATGGGGCCGGGACGGTGGGGCAGCCGGGGTGACATCCGTCTCGGCGTCCCGGTGACCTACTCGGACATCTGCCACACCTCGCTGCTGATCGAGATCGCGCGGAAGAAAGGCGCCTACCTGCCCGACGTCTCCTTCGGCACGCACTTCTTCCAGGATCTCGTCGAATCGCAGATTGCGTACCTCCCGCTCTATCCGGACGATCCAGGCGTCGTCTGGAACGAGGAAATCCTCCATGCCAGCCCCAGCGTGCTCGGCCGCCTGGCGCCCGCCTTCGCCGACATGGAACAGATTGTTCGTGTGATCCATGTTCCTGAAGTGGCGCACGGACGCCTGCTCAACGTCATCATGGACGGTGACGAGGACCGGGCCGTGGCGTACCTGGAATAAAAAATCGCGCGGTCCGGAAACCGCGCGATCGAAGCTCCCGACGGAACACTCAGATCAGACCCAGCCGCGGAGGCGGCACGCCGTAGCGACCCGCTGGATGGCGATCATGTAGGCCGCATCGCGCATGTACTCGCCGGTCTCTTCGGCGAGATCGGCGACAGCATGGAATGCGACGGTCATCTTGTGGTCGAGCCGTTCGAGGACCTCTTCTTTGGGCCAGTAGAAGTTCATGTTCGACTGGACCTGCTCGAAGTAGGAGCAGGTGACGCCCCCGGCGTTGCACAGGAAGTCGGGGATAACGAAGATGCCGCGCTCGCGGATCACGGCGTCGGCCTCCGGCGTCGTCGGGCCGTTGGCGCCCTCGGCGATCAGCCGGACCGACGGATGGATCTTTGCCGCGTTCTCCCCCGTGATCTGGTTCTCGAGGGCTGCAGGAATCAGGATCTCAGCCTCCTGCTCGAGCCAGGCGTCGCCAGGCTTGATCTCATACCCCGCCTCGCGCGCCTTGTCTTTGTCGATCGTTCCGAAGCGGTCGGTGATGGAGAGCAGGAAGTCGACGTCGATCCCGTCCGGCTTGACGAAGGCGTACGCCGTGCGGTCGTTGTTGTCCCAGCAAGCGACGGAAATGACCCGCCCGCCGAGCTCGATCAGCTTCTTGGCCGCGTACTGGGCGACGTTGCCGAACCCCTGGATCGAGGCCCGGACACCCTCGATCGGGATGCCCAGCCGCTTGAGCGCCTCGCGCACCGTGTAGATCACGGCTGTCCCCGTCGCCTCGGTGCGGCCGAGCGAACCCCCAACCTCGACCGGCTTGCCGGTGATGAATCCGGGGAAGTGACCGCCCATGATCTTTTCGTACTCGTCGAGGATCCAAACCATATGCTGCGGATTGGTCATGACGTCCGGGGCTGGTACGTCCTGCACCGGCCCGACGTTGCGCACGATCTGACGCACCCATCCGCGGCACAGGCGCTCCTGCTCACGGGGGGAGAGGTTGTGCGGATCGCAGATCACGCCGCCCTTCCCTCCGCCGAGCGGAATGTCGACGACGGCGCACTTCCAGGTCATCCACATGCTGAGCGCGCGTACCGTGTCGACCGTTTCCTGCGGGTGGAAGCGGATGCCGCCCTTTGCAGGGCCGCGGGCGTCGTTGTGCTGCACACGGTACCCCTTGAAGACCTGCGTCGAGCCGTCGTCCATCTGGATTGGGATGAGGAAGTGATACTCCCTCAGCGGCCAGCGGAGGAGCTCCCGTGTACTCGCGTCGAGCTGCAGCTTCTCGGCGACCTCATCGAATTGATTCTGAGCCATCTCGAAAGCGTTGAACTGCTTTGTCATCATCTCTCTCCCTTCCGCCGGGGCTTATACGCTCCAATAGGGGTCACGTCAACCCATTGTGGCAGAAAAACGCCACGATGGACAGTTTCCAGAACGATCAGGTTGTTGCGCTGTCGCGAAGGTCAATGAGGATCGAGAGATCCAAAGGCCGCAGCTTTAGCTGCACCCCGAGAAATGGCCGGAATCGCTGGTTTGCCCCGGAAAGCGGGCGACATGGCGACTTTCACCCAACTCAGAGCAACCCGCGCGACCGGCCGGCTGGCAGACCGTCTCTATCCCCTTGTCCCTCTGTGCCGCTCCTCTCTCTGCGCTGCCACGATCTCCGCGGTTAGATTCTCCCGACGAATCTTCACGAGATGGGGACAGTGTTGAATAGCAGCGTGTGGCTGCCGTGGCTTTTCCCCACCCACTTAAGAGGTTTCTCGCTGAGAATGCCAGGCGCGCAGATGAGATGTTGGTGCGTGAGCGGTCGTGACGGTCTTGAGGGGCGTCGCGTTCAATCCGTAGCACTGCCCACCCACCCAGATCCTTCGCCTTCGGCTCAGGATGACACGGAAAGTGGAAGGGCTCAGGATGACAAGGAAGGGGTGGCCGCGCCGCCTCGGAGTGACAGTTCCTCATGTCATCCTGAGCGGCGTGCCGGAGGTGAAACTACCCCCTCTCGTGTCATCCTGAGCGGCGTGCCGGAGGTGAAACTACCGCCTCTCCTGTCATCCTGAGCGGCGTGCCAGAGGCGCGCGGCGAAGGATCTGGGCGGGGGGCTCGGATGCGCCGGCCATTGCTCGTCGCTTCTGTTGCCAAGACGTCCTCGCGGACCTCGTCACAACCGCACAGTTGGAATCTATTCAACACCGTCCCCTACTCTGGCTTCTTCAAGACTGCGGAGCACGGGAGTCAGAGCACATGAGTAGGGGACAGTGTTGAGCTCCTTTGAGCATTTCTCTGCGAACCTCCGCGGCCTCTGCGGTTAGGTTCGCGAGATCGATCTTCACGAGATGGGGACAGTGTTGAATAGCCGACCCAAGCGCAGAATGCGGTGTACGATGGCGAAGGCAGGTTCACTCTCCCTGCGGTCGCTCCCCCACCCAGATTCTTCGTCGGCTTCGCCTCCTCAGAATGACATTTGGGGGAAAAGGCTTCGCCTCCTCTCAACTAACAGCACTTGGATCATCCGGGAGAAGGTTACGTAACATACTGACAGGTCGCCACTTCAAGAAACCAGAGAAACGATATCCAAATGCCTGTTCGTCTACCGTCCCGGTGCCGCCTCCGGGGCATGCGGGTGCTCAGAACGACAGGGGAAGGATGGCTGCGCCTCTGCGTTTCATTGCTCTTCGCACCTGTCCCGCAAAGAGGCGGCGCACAGCGCAACAACCTCAAGGATGGGCCGTTGCCCGGACGTTCCGGGGCTTGGCTGACGCTGGATGGAGGAGTAGGCTTGGACGTGCCTGATCCGGTGCGGGAACCCGGTGAAAGTCCGGGGCGGACGCGCCGCTGTGAGGGGAAGGAAGCGGTTTCCTTCGGGGTGTGCACCACTGGGAGCGCCTCTTCGTGGGCTTCTCCTGGGAAGGTCCCCCGGCTCGAGCGCGGTGACGCTGGAGCCGCCCGAGCCAGAAGACCTGCCGGATCCGGCGGACCGACGCGAAGGTTCCCGCGGAAAGCCCCAGGCGGGCCGGAACCGGAGGGGCGTATGCTCACACGACAAAGGAACGTTGCTGACGGCCGGGGGCACGCCAGCTGCCGTTGTATCCTGCGCGCGCTCGCTGTGCGGGCCGTCGTGGGGCTCGTGATCCTCGGCGTGGCGGTGAGCACCTGTGCGGCGGGAGCTGCACGGATCGTGACGCTCGCGCCATCGCTGACCGAGACGGTGTTTGCCCTCGGTGCCGGCAACCGGGTCGTCGGCGTCGGCGACTATGCGGTCTATCCCCCTCGCGTGGCGCGGTTACCCCACCTCGGTGGCCTGTACAATCCGAACATCGAGCGGATCCTGACGCTGAAGCCGCAGCTCATTTTGATTCCATCACCGATGCCGCGGCTCGAAGCGGCCTGTGGGAGGGTAGGCATTCGTGTTGAGGTCATCCCGATGGATGGGGCCGGAGATCTCGGCCGGGCGATCCTCCGGCTCGGGCAGCTTCTCCAGCGCCCCGCTGCCGCCAAAGCCCTCGCTGACTCGATCCACCGTCAGCTCGATGCCGTGCGGGGGCGAACGCGGAACCTCGCGCCGGTTCGTGTGCTGCTCGTGATCGACCGTCCTTCGACCGGGCCGCTGCGCGACGTTACGACCGTTGGGCACGGGAGCTTCCTCGACACGCTCGTGGAGACCGCGGGAGGGCGCAACATCTTTTCCGATGTGCACCGCCGGTACTTTACGGCTGCGCTCGAGGAGATCCTGCGCCGCAAGCCGCAGATGATCCTGGAGCTCGATGCAGGCGCCCGGCATCCAAAACGCCTCGAGCACGAGGCCCGCCGCGCCTGGTCGGCGCTCTTCGGACCCGGCCACGCCCCTCCGGTTCGGGTCGTGACCAGCTCGATCTACGTCGTCCCAGGGCCGCGTGCCGGTCTCGCCGCAGCCAGGCTCGCCGTAATCCTCCATCCTGGCCTTGAGAAAACCGTGGAGGCTCGCCGGTGAGGCTGACCGCCGAGGCGCTGACCTTTGCCTATCCCCGCCAGGCGGTGCCGGCGGTCTCGGGTGTCGATCTCGACATTGCAGCTGGAGAGGTCGTCGCGCTGATCGGTCCAAACGGCGCCGGGAAATCGACCCTCCTGGCGCTCCTCGCCGGTTGGATGCAGCCAGACAAAGGCCGGGTGCTGCTCAATGGAGAACCGTTGGCACGCCTCGGCCTCCGCCGGCGGGCGCGCCGGCTCGCCTACCTGCCGCAACGGGTCAGTCCGCTGTATGACCCGTTGGTCGATGATGTCGTCACCGCTGGACGATTCCCGCGCCGCTCGCCGTGGGCCGGCCTCTCAGAAGCCGATCACCGTGCCATCGCCGGAGCGTTGGAGGCGACCGCAACGGCGGATCTCAGGTACCGGCGGTTCAGTGAGCTCTCCGGCGGTGAGCAGCAGCGGGTCCTCGTCGCGTCGATCCTCGCGCAGGAGCCGGCGTTCCTGCTCCTCGACGAGCCAACCGCGTCGCTTGACCTCCACCACCAGGTCGAGATTTTCCAGCTGTTGCGGTCGATTACCTCGAGCGGGCGGACGGTCATCGTGGCGACCCACGATCTCAACCTCGCCTCACTCTATGCCGGCCGGCTCATCCTGCTAATCGAGGGACGCGTCGTCCGGCAGGGAACGCCTGCTCAGGTCCTCACGGCGCCAACGCTCCACGAGGCGTATGGACCCGAGCTCTGCGTCATCGGTCACCCGCTGACCGGCCGTCCGGCCGTCCTTCCCGACGGGAGCACGACGGCGTGAGACACTCGCGGCTCGCGTGGCTCGCTCTGACAGCCGCCGCCGTTGCGGTCGTCGTGCTGGCCCCGCTGGCCGGTCCGGCGCCGCTCGGCTGGCGCCAGGTTCTCAGCGCGATGATCCATCCATCGGCGGCCGATCCGGTCACGGTACAGATCGTGTCACTCAGACTGGGACGCATCGCACTGGGGTTCGTGACGGGCGCTTCGCTCGCCCTTGCAGGCGCCGCGTTTCAGACCTTGCTGGCCAACCCGCTGGCAACACCGTACACGCTGGGCATCGCGGCCGGCGGATCGTTCGGCGCCTTCCTTGCGCTGGCCGTGCCGGCCATGGCCTCGGCCGGCGCCCTGGGGGCCGTTCCCGTTCAGGCAATGCTCTGGGCGGGGCTGGAGCTGGCGCTGCTGTGGGCTCTGACCCGGCACGCTCGCTGGGGTGCGACCGGTCTGATTCTCGCCGGGGTCACCCTGAACTTCCTGTTCGCCGCGGGCACGGTCTTTCTTCGTCTCGTGGCGGATCCGTTCCGGTTGCAGGCGATGGAACGCTGGCTGATGGGCGGGCTTGAGACCGTGGGGTGGGATCCTGCTCTGACGGCGGGTGCACTGGCGC
>WGCW01000050.1 GCA_015493585.1 Acidobacteriota bacterium | reverse complement strand
TCAACCGCAGCGGCGTCGCTGCAGGCACGGGGAGCGGTTTTTCACCCGGTATTGGCGAGTTGTCCGGAAATCGGGTGGCGCTCGCCTATTCGACGACCACCGGAGGGCAGCTCGAGGTCCATGCGATCAACAGCGACGGGAGCGAGGGAGCCTCGGCCGGCCTCGGGATCGACGGGACTTATCCTGACATGACCGCGCTGGCCGGTGGCAAGCTCCTCGTTGGGTTCATCCACGACGGCGTGACGTCATTTTCCATCCTCGATTCGAGCCTCTCGCTCGTTGCTGGGCCAACGGCTTTGCCAAATAAGGACGGCGGGGCCGGATCTATTGCACTTTCGGTGACCCATGACGCCCGTGGTAATGGGATTCTGGTATGGGAAGAGGATGGGATCTACGCATTGACGAACTACGCTGCAGTCGACTCAACTGGTGCCGTAATCACCCCTCCGACGGTATTCGAAACGGACACGTCGTACTCCGGTATCAGTTACAACGGCTCTGCGATCAGCACGTACCGGCCGTTCGGGGATGTCCCTCTCGATTCGTTCGGGGCTGGCTCGATCGAGAAACTCTTGGACGATGGGGTGACGGCCGGGTGTGGCACCGACACCTTCTGCCCGGGGCAGCCGGTGACGCGGGCCGAGATGGCGGTCTTTCTTCTGAAAGCTGAGCACGGTTCGAGCTATTCGCCGCCGGCATGTACCGGGGTGTTCGGTGACGTTGCCTGCCCGGGAGGGTTTGCGGTCGACTGGATCGAAGAGGCTGCTGCGGAGGGGATCACCGCTGGTTGTGGCAACGGCAACTTCTGTCCTGATGCCAACGTCAGCCGGGAGCAGATGGCGGTCTTGTTGCTCAAGGCTGAGCACGGTTCGAGCTATTCGCCGCCGGCATGCACCGGGGTATTCGCCGATGTCGCATGCCCCGGCGGCTTTGCGGTTGATTGGATCGAGCAGCTCGCAGCCGAAGGGATCACGGCCGGCTGTGGCAACGGCGACTACTGCCCGAAACAGGACGTGAAGCGCTCGCAGATGGCGGTCTTTCTGTCGAAAACTATGAACCTCAGGTGAGCGATTCTTAGCGGCGATCTGCACCGGTCTCGTGCGCTCTTGGCGCGTGCGCCGATGCTCGACATACCTCCAGGTATGCCTCCGCACGCCGCACACACCAGAGCATCAAGATCCCGGCACATCTCATCCGCCAGAATCACTCGCCTGAGGTTGAACTTGCCGTAGCTTCGCCGCCTCTTCGCTCCCCTTGGCGGGGCGCCTGGAGCTGGGGCGGTGCGAGAGCGTTGGAGAAGGACGCGTTCTCCGGCGTGTGGCGTTGCGGGTACAATGAAGCTATGAACACGCAGCTTCAATCCATCATTGAGAATCAGGATGTGGCTGGGCCAGGAGCGATCGTTTCGATCAATCCGGCGACCGGGGAAGAGATCGCGACGGTCCCGGCGCTCGACGGGGAGGGGGCGGTTCGGGCGGTCGAGGCGGCGGCCAGCGCGTTTCCCTCGTGGTCGCACACGCCGTTTGCCGAGCGTCAGCGTTTGCTCGCGCGATGGCTGGCGATGATCGTCGCCGAGGAGAAGCGTCTTGCCGAGCTGGTCTCGCTCGAAGGTGGCAAGCCGGTGCTCGAGGCACGGCTCGTCGATGTGTTCCCCGCGTGCGAGACCCTTTCGTTCTTGGCGCGAAGGCTGCACAAGCTGCTGGCTTTCGAGCCGGTCAGCCCCCGGCAGATCCTCTTCAGCCACTGGAAGGCCGGGTACCGGTACGATCCGCTCGGCGTCATTGCCGTCATCACGCCGTGGAACTACCCGGTTGGTATTCCGATGGCCGAGATCGTGCCAGCGGTCGCGGCGGGCAACACGGTGGTCTTCAAGCCGGCCTCGGCGACGGTGCTGACAGGGTTGATGCTGGCTGATCTGGCACGGCGCGCGGGCTTTCCTCCGGGCGTCATCAACGCGGTGGCGCTTCCGGGAAGTGCAACGAACGCGCTGCTCGACCATCCCGATGTCGCGAAGGTGCTGTTCACCGGCTCGGTCGATATTGGGCGTCACGTCGCCCGCCGGTGTGCCGAGCGCCTCGTCCCATGCCAGCTCGAGCTCGGCGGGAAGGACGCTGCGGTCGTTGCGGCCGATGCCAACCTCGAACGGACCGCCCGCGGCCTGGTTTGGGGTGCGTTCATGAATACCGGCCAAACGTGCGCGTCGATCGAACGCGCGTACGTGGAGGCGCCGGTGTTCGATCCGCTCGTTTCCCGGATCGTCGAGCTGACCCGCGAGCTGAAGGTTGGCAACCCGGCTGGGCCGGGAACGGATCTCGGTCCGTTGACGACACGGGCGCAACGGGACATTGTGATCGGCCAGGTCGAGCGGGCGCTGGCCGGGGGAGCGCGGGCGCTGACCGGCGGACGGACGCCGGAGGGTCCGGGATTCTTCTATCCGCCGACGGTGTTGGTCGATGTCACGGACGAGATGGATGTCATGACCGAGGAGACCTTCGGGCCGGTGCTTCCGGTCGTCAAGGTTGCAAGCCTCGATGAAGGGATCGCCCGCGCGAACGCATCGAGGTTTGGTCTGACGGCATCGGGCTGGACCCGCTCGAAGGAGACGGCGGCTCTGTTGCAACGCGAGCTCTCGGCAGGCGTCGTGACGATCAACGAGCACGTCGTGAGCTTTGCGGAGACGACGGCAACGTGGGGCGGCGTCCGCGAGAGCGGCATCGGCCGTTCGCATGGGAAGATCGGGCTGCACGAGCTGGTCAATATCAAGTACGTCGCCCGGGATCCCGGACGCCGTCAGTCCGCTCCCTGGCACTACCCGTACGATGAGGATCTGGGCCGGTTCATGGAAGCCGCCATCCCGGCGCTCTACCACCGGGGCTGGCAGCGGATCCGCGGGCTTCTGGCGTTGATGGCAACCAGGCGGTTCCGTCAACGGGCGTTTTCTGCGAGCCTCGTCGCGCACCTCTACAAGCTGGTGTAAGCAGCTCCGGTAGATTTCTCCGGGGATGTTTTCCCGGGGGGAATATGACTTTTGACCAAAATCGGTGCATGGCACTTGACGCCGGCTTTGGAAGAGGCCTAGAGTCTTTGGCCGTGGAGGAGTATCCCATCACCCGCCATCCATATTCTTTTTGCGTGCAAGTTTTCTCTCAATAAACGGCCGAAGCGTTCGGAACAAAGGAGGCAAAAAAGTGTTCAACGCTGGGAATACAGGATTTATGCTGGTTGCGACGAGCCTCGTCATGTTGATGACGCCGGGGCTCGCGTTTTTCTACGGTGGCCTGGTCAGCAGGAAAAACGTGCTCACGATCATGATGCAGAGCTTTGTATCGATGGGTTGGACAACCATCCTGTGGGTCACGGTTGGCTTCACGATGTGTTTTGGCCACGATGTCGGCGGCATCATCGGGAATGGGCAGTACCTGTTTCTCCACGGAATCACGACACATACGGCGTTCGCGTCCAGTGCTGGAATTCCCCTTCTCGTCTTTGTGGCCTACCAGATGATGTTCGCCATTATCACGCCAGCGCTGATTACGGGCGCCTTCGCGGATCGAGTGAATTTCAAGGCGTACATGATCTTCCTGACCGTGTGGCTACTCTTTGTGTATTTCCCGCTCGTCCACATGGTTTGGGGCGGTGGCATTCTCCATCGCCTTGGAGTGCTTGACTTCGCTGGAGGCATTGTGGTGCACGCGAGCGCCGGGTTCGCAGCTTTGGCCGCGGTTTTCTTTGTCGGGAAGCGAAAGGTCAAGAGCACCGGTCCTCACAGCATTCCGCTGGTGGCCCTTGGGACGGCATTGCTGTGGTTCGGCTGGTACGGCTTCAATGCCGGGAGTGAGCTCAGGGTGGATGCGATTACCGCAAATGCATTCCTGAACACGGATGTTGCAGCATCGTTTGCCGCGATCACATGGTTGATTTTGGCAATCATCTTCGAAAAGAAGCCAAAGATTCTCGGTATGCTGACAGGTGCGGTAGCGGGTTTGGCAACGATTACACCGGCAGCAGGGTATGTCAGCGTGGGTGTGGCGATGCTGATCGGGGTTGTGGCCTCGCTGGTAGGATATGCGGCCATTATGTACAAGAACAAGAAGAGCTGGGATGATGCCCTGGATGTGTGGGGCGTGCACGGAATGGGTGGATATATCGGGATCCTGTTGCTCGGTCTTTTCGCGTCGAAGGCGGTCGATCCCACCGGCGCGAACGGGCTTCTTTTTGGGAACGGCGCATTTTTTGTGAAAGAGTTTATTGCCGTGACCGGTACGGTTATCTATGCCTTCGTGTTTACGTACGTTGCGTTGTGGGTGATTAACAAGATCACTCCGGTCAGGGTTCCTGAAGAGGCTGAGGCCGAGGGGCTCGATGCGTTCGAGTTCGACGAGGAGGCGTATATCTGATCACGTTGATGGCGCAGTGACGCGGCGCCGGCTCGTTGCCCGCTGCCGGTCAGACATAGGTTTCTTGGGATGCCTGTACGCTGCGGAGCCCTCTTATCACGGAGAGCCTCAATCACGCGAGAGTGACACGCCCTTCTGCGGCCGTAGCCCGGTCGTAGAAGGGCGTGGATTGTTCGCTGGCGCTGCTCCACCGGGACGGTACGCAGGCTGATATTCAACATTGTCCCCAGCTCTTGATGAGTCATCGGGAAAATCTAACCGCAGAGATCGCAGAGGGCGCAGCGGGTCGCAGAGAAAGACCAGATGAGCTCAGCACTTTGCTCTGACTCCCTTGCTCCGCAGTGTTGAAGAAGCCAGAGTAGGGGACGGTGTTGAATAGATTCCAACTTTGCGGTTTTGACGAGGTCCGCGAGCAGGTCTTGGCCACAGAAGGGACGAGGCATGGCCGGCGCATCCGAGCCCCCCTCCCAGATCCTTCGCCTTCGGCTCAGGATGACATGTGGGGGATATGTCATTCTGAGGAGGCAAAGCCGACGAAGAATCTGGGCGGGGGAATGAGCGCTGGGAAAGGCAACCGCCGAGATCGCAGAGACTTGCAGCGGGAGGCTCAGATGAGTTCAACACTGTCCCTAACTCAGGGGTTTTGGTGAGGTCCGCGAGCAGGTCTTGGCCACAGAAGGGACGAGGCCTGGCCGGCGCATCAGGGCCCCCCTCCCAGATCCTTCGCCTTCGGCTCAGGATGACAGGGAAAGGATTGAGTGGCTCAGGATGACATGTGGGGGATATGTCATTCTGAGGAGGCAAAGCCGACGAAGAATCTGGGTGGGGGAACACCGCAGAGAGCATGATGCTGCCTTCGACCTCGTTCCCCGGGTTCTGTGCGTGGGCCGCCTATTCAACAC
>WGCW01000049.1 GCA_015493585.1 Acidobacteriota bacterium | reverse complement strand
GACACCTTCCCACTTCGAGAAACAGGAGAAACCGGGCGCTGATAGTCCACCGTCTCGGTGCCCACACCGGGGCATGTGGGCGCTCAGAATGACGCTCGTAGAAAAGGCTTCGCCTCCTCAGAATGACACTTCCCCACATGTCATCCTGAGCCGTCATATCCCCCACATGTCATCCTGAGCCACTCAATCCTCTCCCTGTCATCCTGAGCCCCCATACCCTCCCACTGTCATCCTGAGCCGAAGGCGAAGGATCTGGGCGGGGGGCTCGGATGCCCCGGCCATGCCTTGTCGCCTCTCAGCCAAAACGCGCGGACCTAGCCAAAACCGCAGAGTTAGGGACGGTGTTCAATATCAGCGTGTGGGCAGGTGACATCGCCAAACGACTCATGATGAGCGTTCTGACATTGCCTGTTTAGCCTCATCAATCGCTGCTCGAAGCTCGCCCGCGAGCTGCGCAAGTGGCGCAGGTTTCTGCAAGAAGCGGATCTGACCGTTGCTCACCATCCCTTTGAGCGCCTCATCCTCGCTGTACCCCGACATGAGAATAATCGCGAGCCCGGGCCAACGGATCCGCAGGTGATGTGCCAGCTCAAGGCCGGTCATTCCCGGCAGGATCTGATCGGTCAAGAGCACATCCGGTCTGTCACCGTCGTACGCCTCTGCGGCCTCAGCGCTTTCGAGAGCCGTGACGGCATAGCCGAGTGTTTCCAGGGTATCCTGTAACCCCTCACGAACGGCCGGATTGTCCTCCACCAGAAGCACGTGCTCGCCACGTCCGGCCTCAGGAACCGGGGGATGAGCGCCAGAAGGTTCCTTGGCCTTCCCCGTCGCAAGGGGCAGCCGTATGGTGAACGTCGTTCCCGCCCCCGGCATGCTTACCACGTCGATGGTTCCGCCGTGAGCCGTCACAATGCCGTGTACTACGGAAAGCCCGAGGCCAGTTCCCTGTCCGGCCTCCTTCGTCGTGAAAAACGGATCGAAGATATGCTCCCGAATGTCTTCCGGAATCCCGCGCCCTGTATCGATGACCTGCAAGCAGCCCCACCCGGGTTTTGCGTCTTCACAGACCGTCCTGACGGTGATTTCCCCTCCCCCCGGCATGGCATCGACTGCATTGACAACGAGGTTCATCACGACCTGCTCGAGTTGACTCCGGTCAGCTGTCACAAGGACCTGCTCTTCCCCAGTGACGACGGAAAACCGGATGTCCTCGCGGACGAGGCGCTGGAGCATCGCTGCCATCGCGGAAACGACCTCGTTGAGATCCAGCCGTTCTGGTTTCGCCGTTTCCCTCCGGGAAAAAAGGAGGAGCTGACGGGTTAGCGCGGCCGCCCGTTCGAGCTGCTCCTTGAGAGCCTCCACCACATGGGCCGTCTTTCGCGGATCGGCGTGCTCCAGTCCAAGCTCATCAGTGAACATCATCATCGCTTGGAGAATATTGTTGAAATCATGCGCCACCCCACCCGCCAGACGTCCAATCGCTTCCACCTTCTGCGCCTGTCTGAGTTGCTCTTCAAGCGCCCGGTATTCGGTGAGATCTTGCACGGTTCCAAAAACGCGAACGATCCTCCCTTCGTGATCGCGGATAACCTCAGCCTGATCAAGCACGACCCGGTGTGTACCGTCGGGCCGCATGATCCGGTACTCAATCGCATAGCGGTCTTCTCCGGCCTTCAAGGATGCCTCGGCACGGCGAACGAGATCACGGTCATGCGGATGAACTCGTTTGAGGGCCCGGGTCACAGGCGCATCAAACGGACGTGGCTCGAGGCCGGCGATACGGTAGAGCTCGGCCGACCAGTACGAGACGTCCTTCTCAGGGTCCCATTCCCAGTTGCCGACATGGGCGATCCGTTGCGCCTCTTCCAGGCGTTTGGCGGTTTGTTCAAGATCCTCCTCGACACGCCTCCTGTCCGTAAGGTCCATCAATGTCCCTTCGATTTCCCGACGCTCGCCGTGTTCATCTGTGACCAGCGCTGCGCTCAATACGACCCAAAGAGGCTTTCCATCCTTGGTTTGCAGCGGCTGCTCGTACGCGACAAGCGCCTTTTCCCTGAGGAGTGTTTCTAAGAACCTGTGCCGAACCTCTGGAGCTGGATAGAGGTCCCACACCTTCGCCTGGAGCACCTCCTGCCGCGAGCCAAACCCGAAGATCTTCGCGAAGGCGGCATTGCAGTCAACCATCCGCCCATCAACGGTCGTCCGGTAGACGCCCGCCAGGTTCCGTTCGAAGAGCAGCCGGTAGCGTGCCTCACTGCGCTCGAGCGCCCGGCGCATGTCGAGCGCCTGAAGAGCAAAGCCCAGATCGGCGCCGATCTCTTCAAGCAGCTCTACGATCTTCTTGCTGAACACGCCGGAGGTCTGGGAGCAGACCGCAAGAGTTGCCATCACACTGGTTTCATGCACAATCGGCACAACTGCCAGTGAGCGGTATCCGGACTCGATCGCCGCAGAGCGTATGCCGAGAATTTCTCCAGTTTCACCGAGGAGATCCTGGATGACCCGGCGTTTCCCAAGGCGCAGAACCTCACCACAGAGCGTTGCCAGCCCCTCACCACGCTGGAACAACCCCGAAATCTTCTTCACGAAGCCGTTCTCGGGCCCTGCCACGGCACTCATACGCGGCGAACCGTCAGGCCCGTCGGGCGTCACCACCCACGCGAGCTGGAGTCCACCCCCTTCGACCAACGTTTCGCATACCTTCCCGAGGAGCTCCTGCCGCGACCGGGCGGCCACAATAATCCGGTTGGCCTTCGAACGGATTCCCAGGAGCTGGTTAAGAAAACGGATCTCCTTGACCGCGGCGTCACGCTGCGTGATGTCGCGTACAATGCTCATCGCTACCGATTCCCCACCGTAGTTGATGAGACGTCCATTCACTTCCACGGGAGTGATCCTGCCGTCCCGTGCAACGAAACGTGATTCAAACGTGATACGCCCATCACGCCGCAATGTCTCGAGCCGCTGTACCGAACGCTCCCGCTCCTCCGGAGAGAAGAAGATGTCCGTTGTCTCGCCGACCAGCTCCTTGCGGCCATATCCGAGCATCCGGCACGCAACATCATTGACCTCGACGATCCGCCCATCGAGATCATGGATGAAGATTGCGTCGGCCGCGGCCTGGAAGAGCGTCCGGTAGCGTTCCTCCGCCTCTTCCAGCGCCTCCTCGGCCCGCTTCTTGCTGGTGATGTCAAGAATGCTGATGACGGTATGCCGGGCTTCGTCCGGTGTTGTGGGATTCTGGATGCGAACCAGACCGGTGCGGTGTTCCCCGGCGAGCGGCGTGATCGATATTTCCGTCTCAAAAGACGGTTCTCCGGTGGCCAGCGAACCGAGCCATCGGCTATACGGAGTCCAATCCGCACCCAGCGCCGGATATCCCGCGACGCCGGAAAGCTCCTCCACCGACTGCACGCCGTACAGGCCGACGGCGCTCTCATTGGCCGCGAGGATGCGTATCAGCCCCATCACACGCCGAGTCTCATCCTCGTGCTCCTCGAAGAAACGGCCAAGATCACTGATGCCTTGCTCCTGCAGCGAGGTAACGGCCGTCATCACCTCGGTCAGATCGGTCTCGAGAAGCGCCACGGGCGCTGCCTCGAAGATCGCACGGTACCGGGCCTGCGAACGTGCCATCTCCCGAAGCCGAATGACATTGGCGTGACGCCACGCAGCAAGCCCAAGCGCGAAGAGTGCCGCAATCACCGAGCCCGTCAGCCACGTGAGTCGACGCGCCCGCGCATCCGCTGCACTGAGAACCCACTTTCGCCCAACGGTTGTGGCAATCCACCACCTGGTTCCTCGAACAGGTTTCAGCGCCGCAAATCCCCATGGATGTCCCTCGATCGTGATCAGGGTAAAGAGCGGTTTTCCGGCGCGCAACCGGGCCTTGGAAACCAGCCGCGTGATCGCTGCTCTCAGCGGCCCGGAGAGCTCTCGATCCGACACCACGAGCGGGGCCGGCTTGTGTGGAAAAATAAGGAACGTTTGTACCCGGACCGGTGATCCTTTGGGTGGCGCCATCAACCGGGACAGTTTCCCAACCGAATGATCCACGATCTCCACGATTCCCCGCTGACCGTCCCGCGTCACCGCCTGCCGGAACACGATGACATCGCCCACCCCCTGATCCGGACCGAGGCTCACGGATGGCAGGCCTCCAGCCCCGTGAACCGAGAGAAGCGGCTTGATTCCTCCGGATCGATGTTCACCCGATTGCGCCAAAATCCGGCCATCGCCCGCCAACAACCGCACCCGGTGGAACCCATGCGCAACGGCCACCGTGTTCATGAGCTCGGCCAGCCGCTGCGGGTTCCCTTTCCCGGAAAGGATCCTGAAGGTCTCCGGACTCGCAGCAACGACAGCGGCATCGCGCAGCCCTGCCTCAAGCCAGCCCTGCACACGTCCCAGACGTCCCTCTGCCACCTCGGGTAGCCACGACTGGCACTCGATGACAGCCCTCCGTTCCAGCGTGCTATGGATGGCCCGCCCAATCCCCGTGGTGATCAGCGCCGCAGCAACGAGCGCCGCCGCAATGACCCCCGGGGCCAGCATGCGGGACCGTCTTCCTTCTCCCCTCTCATGGCGATCCCCTGACCCCCATAATCGACGGGCCCGGTCATGTTGGCTCGTGCGTGTCATCGTTCTTTCCATTGTGGGCTACCCTGAGGAGCCCCATCGGTTCTGTCAAATCCATCAGTCCGCCTACCGGCTCGCCTTCACAACCATTGTACACAGGTTCCCGATCGTCCACGATGCGAGAATCGTCCCCATCCCCGCACGAGCACAACGAGTGACTCCCATCCCGGACCGGAGCGCCTACCAAGAGCTCTCTGGGTCGTGCGGCCCCTTCCGTAACGACGCAGGGTCATTCCGCGCTCCCGGTGGGCCCTCCGCCGGAGCCGCTGGCCCCTCCCCATGTCACCAGCATGGCGTTTCTTGGGGAAAGCGCGCCGCGTGTGACCCAGGCAAGGCCGGAGTCTTCCATCCGGTAGCCGAGAGACAAACCCTCACGAACTCCCGTACCTGATCCAGCAGGTTCGACCGCGGCGGAGAGGTAACGTCATGGTACGATTTCACATGGAGGTGCACAAACCAATGATGTATAAGACCCTGCTGCATCACGACATGTCATCGGGGACGCACACTGAATAGCCATGTGCTAAGAGAGGGAGATGACAATATGAAACTCAAGGTCATTGTTCACGAAGCCGAAGAGGGGGGATATTGGGCTGAGGTGCCATCCATTCCTGGTTGTGCTACCCAAGGAGAGACATTCGAGGAACTCCTGAGCAACATTTACGAGGCTGTTGAGGGCTGTCTATCCATAGATATGAAGGACATAAAAACGACGAAACAAGACAAGGTTTTGGAGATAGCCGTTTGAAATCTTTATCTGGAAAGGCGTTTGCCAAGTTCCTTGAAAGGAACGGCTGGGTACTCAGACGAACGAGTGGCGGCCACCATATCTATGTCAAGGAAGGAACAGCAATTCGGATTTCTATACCTATTCATGGTAGCAAACCGTTAAAGATCGGCCTTCTCAGACATTTGATGAAGGTCGCCGGAATCAATGAAAATGAATTGTAAGACAAGTGTCAACACCGGTTTTGAGTTGGACGGAAATACCGGTTTCGATTTGACACAGTTTGCCGTCATATGCCCTGACAAGCCCATTGTCGGGACTCAAGAGGAGGTTGAGCTATCAGCACGTGGCATCCCCGGGGGTGAGGAATGCCGGGAATTTTGGCCTTGGCAGCGGCTCGGAGCCGCCACGGTCTAGTCGATCGTGGCCGGGAGATTGTTCTGCACATGTCCATGTTTCATCCCCGCTACCCCGATGTCAGAACATGTGAGTTCGCCCGAGGGTTGCGGCCGTTCTCCAGTGTCATCCGCGTGCTGCTCTTCCCTCTCCGTACGCTCCGATCTCCGCGGTGAGGTTCTTCCGATGGCTCTTCACGAGATGGGGACAGTGTTGAACAGGCGACGTGCCTGCGGCTGCGGTCCTTTTCCCCCACCCACCCACAAGAGGTTTCTCGCTGAGAACGCTGGGACCGCGGAGGAGAGGTTCGTGCGTGAGCGATCGTGACGGTCTTGGGGCGCGTCGCGTGCAATCCGTAGCATCGCCCACCCGCCCAGATTCTTCGTCGGCTTCGCCTCCTCAGAATGACAATGGGAGGGATGCTGCGCCTCCTCTCAACTAACCGCAATCGCATCACGTGGGAGAAAGCAAAGTAAGCTACTGACAAATCCAAACTTCGAGAAACCAGAGAAACGGTACCCGAATGCCTG
>WGCW01000048.1 GCA_015493585.1 Acidobacteriota bacterium | reverse complement strand
CTCTGCATTAATGCCCGTGACGCGATGCCGGAGGGGGGCACGATCACGATCGAGACGGAGAACGTCGTCGTCAACGGAGAATTCGTCGCCACACACCCCTGGGCGAAGAAAGGCCGGTACGTGCTGTTTAGCGTGACGGATACCGGCGTTGGGATGGATGAAGAGACCCGCCGCCGTGCCTTTGAGCCGTTCTTTACGACCAAACCCCAGGGGAAGGGAACAGGCATGGGGCTCGCGACTGTGTACGGCATCGTCAAGCAGCATGACGGTATGGTCCACATCTACAGTGAGCCAGGAAGAGGGACGACGATCAAAGTATACCTGCCCCAGAGCGAACGGCGGGCGGCCGAGGTTGGGACGAAGATTGAAGGTCCCGTCGTTGGGGGCTCCGAGGTCATCCTGATTGTCGAGGATGATCCGGCGGTTCGGGAGGTGATGGAGGGTCTTCTGGAAGATCTCGGGTACGAGGTGCTGATTGCAGAAGAGGGGAAGGAGGCGCTCCGGATTCTTGCGGAAAAGCAGGGGCGCGTCGATCTCGTGATCTCTGACATCGTCATGCCGACGATGGGCGGCAAGGAGCTCTTCGATCTGGCGCAACGGCAGTGGCCACATATCCCATTCCTGTTCACGACCGGCTACAGCGAGAATGTGATCCACACCCAGTTTGTCAAGAAGGAAGGAATCTCATTCCTGACAAAGCCGTTCGGCCGGGACGTGCTGGCCAGGAAAGTCCGGGAGATGCTCACATAGCGGCACCGGCCCCAATACCGTGGGCTAGACCGAGAGGCTGATTTCCCCCTCGAGCCGGGTGCCGGCCGGGATTCTGTGTGGATCGTCGTCTGCTGTGACCGTGACATTGCCAACGGCGGTCACGTCACGCTCGAAATAGACATTGCCACACACCGCCAGGCTGATACAGGCTCGCAACGAGGGGGGGCCATCGGCAAAACGTTCCTCGAACTGATCGATTCGCGCGTAGAACCGGCGGTCGAGATCGATCCGGGGCGGTTCGCCGGCGGCCGGTCTAAGCACAAGACGGAACTCTGACGTCAGCTCGTAGGCGTCGGAGCGGACGGCGAGCAGGTCGTTGGTCGTCTTGACAGGTGAGAATCGAGCTCGCGGCACGTCGAGAGCAGTTGCCTTTGGGAAGAGGGAGACCGCCGCACCCATGGCGGTTTCCAACTGGATCACCCGTGGGCTTGCCGGATCGCGGGGATCGAGGGTCTTCCGGTTGACGATGGTTGCCAGGGGCAGCACGTTGCGGTAACGGGTGAGGAGCTCCTTCAGCGTTGGAAGGTGGATCCAAATATTGTTCGTATTGAAGTACCGGTACAGGTGCGTGTCCTGAAACTCATCCTGCTCGGCGGGCGGGGCCTGGGCGGCCTCCCTCAATGCGATGCGGCCATCCTTGAGCCGGCAGAGGTGACCGCCCTTCCGGTCGGCCTGGCTCCGGCGGGCAACCTCAATCAAGAAGTCGGCCCCGGTCTTCTCCATGAATCCAAGGAATCTGGGGTCGAGCACGGCGCCGAGGTTGTCTGCGTTCGAGACAAAGACGTAGGTCACGTCACGGTCAAGGAGCCGCTGGAGCATTCCCGAGGTGACGAGCGACGTGTAGAGATCACCATGCCCTGGCGGGCACCACTCAAGGTCGGGATCCGGCCCGTGAACGGCTGGGGTGATGCTGGATTCGAGGATTTTGGGGACGCGGTGCTGGACGAAGCTCAGGGGGAGATCATCGAGCTTCAGATCTTCATAGCGCGCAAGCGCGTCAATCGTGTCACGCTCAGTTCTGAAGCTATTCATCAGGACGAGCGGGACGCGGGTTCCATACCTTTGCCTGAGCCACAGCGTTTGCCGTGCGATCAGATCGAGGAAGGTTAGCCCGTTTTTGACAGGGATCAGCGACTTGGCCTTGGAGAGCCCCATGCTCGTTCCCAGGCCGCCATTGAGCTTGATGATGGCAACGTGTCCGAGCATCTCTTCGCCGGTCGAACGATAGTCGTCTAGATCGCTGCCGGAGGGCAGGTCGTCAACCGGCGTGATCTCCTCGCGCGTCAGGAAGCCGGATTCGCCGCACAACAGGCGTTGGAGGTGAAATCTGAAGGCGTCGATTGCCTCCTCCGGGAGGTTATGGGAGCGCATCCGGTCGAGGAACGGCTGTTCGTGCTGCGGCGTTGGCTCGTTCTTTCGCATCGCGACGATATAATAGCGGCATGAGCGTGTTTGGTCGAACCGTCGTGACTGGAGTGATGGCCGTGATGCTGCCGGCCGTGCTGGCATCCGGAGCGCCGCGGTCGCCGGGGCATTCTGGAGAGAGCCGAATGTCCGTACGCGGGTTGAAGGCTTTGATCACGAGAATCAGCTCCACCCAGGGTGTGGACCCCCGCCTGGTGCATGCGCTCGTCCGCGTCGAGTCCGGCTACAACCCAAGAGCGGTGAGCCCGCAGGGCGCCATGGGCCTCATGCAGATCATGCCGTCGACGGCCCGGCGGCTCCACGTTCGCCACCCCTTCGATCCGGCCGAGAACGTACGCGCAGGCGTGCGCGAGCTCGGACGGCTGATTCAGCGCTACGCGGGTGACCTGCCGCGTGCTCTCGCGGCGTACAACGCCGGTGAGAAGGCGGTCAACCGGTACGGCGGCATCCCACCTTTCCAGGAAACCAGGCGGTATGTGGCGAAGATCATGAGCCTGTACACCGGAAGGCCCTACGACGTTGGCTCGGCCTTCCGGCGCGTGCCGGTCCGGCTCGTTCGTCTGGGGCCTGCGGGAGAACCGCTGATTACAAACGTAGGCGGAAGCGGGGCACCTGCTCCGGTCCATCTCAGCGGGGGACCGCTGTCGGGCCCGCACCACCAGTCGCGTCTTTCCGGCGGCTTCGGCCGCTGAGATCCGCTCACCTGAGGTCTCAATTTCCGGACGACCGGCTTGACTCCTGGACACGCGGAGAAGTTCCGTTAGAATGGCATCTCCGGTTGGTATCGGAGAAGGAACGTCAACATCGGTGAATGACACAACGGCCCCCTCAACCCCACAAAGACTCTTGATTGCCATCGACGGCCCAGCCGGAGCAGGGAAGTCCACGGTTGCCCGGAGCGTGGCTGAACGGCTTGGGATTCCCTACCTCGATACCGGTGCCATGTACCGCTGTGCGGGCTTGATGGCTCAAGAAGCGGGCCTGGTTCCGCCGCTGGACGAAGCCGACGGCGAGCGGCTGGCTGAGCTTCTCCGGCAGGCCGATCTCCGCTTCGAAACAACGGCAGCAGGGCTCCGGGTCTCGATCGACGGCCGTGACGTCACGGCGGCGATCCGGACGCCGGAGGCTGGAGAGATGGCCTCGGCGGTTTCGGCGCTGAGCGCTGTGCGGCGCGCTCTGGTCCCGCTGCAGCGCACGATGGCCGAAGCGTCCGGGGGCGTTGCGGAGGGGCGGGACATCGGATCCGTCGTTTTTCCCGATGCCGACCTTAAAGTGTTTTTGACAGCCCATCCGCAGGAACGAGCGCGGAGAAGGCTGGGTGATCTGCGTGCGCGGGGCATCGATGCGACGCTGGACGAGGTTCGCCGCGCCCAGCAGGAGCGCGATCTTCGGGATACGTCGCGCAGGGATTCACCGCTGATTGTGGCTCGTGGGGCGATCGTCATCGATAGCACCCACATGACTCAGGAGGAGGTCGTCCAACGAATCTTGGACGAATTGGCGTCCCGGATACCTGGCGTGCTTGACAGCATCGGCGGGGACGCCGTAAAGTCTCGGAACTACGGAAGATTGGCGCACGACAAAGGTGCCGCCTCTGGGGAGGAAGAGTTTTGAACACGGATCTCGGCAACAACGGAACAAACCAGGATGCGGAAAATGCGGAGCAGTTTTCGATGGAGGACCTCGTCGAGTCCTCGTTTCAGCAGCTTCGCGAAGGGAAGATCGTACACGGGACGGTGGTGGCCATTGGCAACGATGAGGTGATGGTGGATGTCGGCTTCAAATCGGAAGGTGTCATCCCACTGTCCGAGTGCCGTGATCCCGAGACGGGCGAGGTCAATCTCAAGGTTGGAGACGATGTCGAGGTCTTCGTTGAGCGGATGGATGAGATGGAAGGCGTGCTCCGGCTCTCGCGTGAGCGGGCGGCCAAGCTGAAGATCTGGACGGTCATCGAAGATGCCTTCAAGAACGGGACGCCTGTAAAGGGGAAGGTTCTTGAAAGGGTCAAGGGAGGACTGGCGGTCGATATCGGTGTCCGGGCGTTTCTCCCCGGATCCCTTGTTGATCTCCGCCTGAACAGGCGCCTGGAAGACTATATCGGCAACGAGATCGAGGCCCGGATCATCAGCTTCGACCGCCGGCGTTCCAACGTGGTGCTTTCACGCAAGGCCCTGCTCGAAGAGGAGCAGAGCAAGATCAAAGATGCAACCCTCGAATCGCTTGAAGAGGGGAAGCTGGTTACGGGCACCGTCAAGAACATCACCGATTACGGAGTTTTCATCGACCTTGGCGGTTTGGACGGATTGCTTCACATCACGGACATCTCGTGGGGGCGCGTCGGTCATCCAAGCGACTACTTCTCGATCGGCGACCAGGTCGACGTCGTCGTGCTCCGTTTCGACCGTGAGAAGGAACGGGTGTCGCTCGGCTACAAGCAGCGGTTCGAGGATCCCTGGATGCTGGTCCCCGAGAAATACCCGGTTGGAAAGCGGGTCCATGGGAAGGTCGTCAGCATCGTCGACTACGGCGCCTTCGTCGAGCTCGAGGAGGGCGTCGAGGGGTTGATTCACGTCAGTGAGATGTCATGGACGAAGAAGATCAAGAACCCGCGCTCAATCCTTGAGGTCGATCAAGAGGTCGATGTTGTGGTCTCCGAGGTCGATCCCGACAAGCGGAGGCTGTCGCTGTCGCTCCGTGCCACGGAGCCGAACCCTTGGGAAGAAGTTGCCGAGAAATATCACATCGGGAGCAAAATCAGGGGGACCGTGCGCAACCTGACCGATTTTGGGGCGTTCGTTGAGATCATTCCCGGTGTCGATGGCCTGGTTCACATCTCCGACATGTCCTGGACCCGCCGCATCGCACATCCGTCCGAGGTCGTCCAGAAAGGACAGCAGGTCGACGCGGTCATTACCGCCATCGATATCGTCAACCAACGAATTTCCCTGTCGATGAAGGAGCTGCTCCCCAACGAGTGGGAAGAGTACGCCAATGCTCACGGTGTTGGCGATATCGTCGGCGGGAGTGTCACGAACGTAACCGATTTTGGTGTCTTTATCGAGCTGGCCCCCGGGGTCGAGGGCCTCTGTCACGTCTCAGAGATCGATCTTGGAGGCGGCGCAACACTCCACGACATGTTCAGCGCAGGTCAGAAGGTCCTGTGCCGGATCCTACGCATCGATTGGAACGAGAACCGGATCGGACTCTCGATGCACGGTGTTTCGCAGGATGCGGCTGAGGAAGCCGCTGGGACAGAGGCTCCGGAAGCCGGAACAGCTGCCGATACGGCGATGGCGGCGGCGTTGAAGGCCAGCGGCCTGATCGCCGAAGATGCGGCAGAAGCGGCTGAGGAGGCGGAGGCCGAGCCTGACGGGCACGAAGAGGAAGCTGCTGGGGATTTGGAAGCGGAGCCCGCAGAAGCGGCCGGAGACAAGGCCGAAACGGCTGAGGCTGCTCCTGAGGCTGCTGAAGAAACTCCGGACGAAGAAGAGGCGAAAGCCGAAGAGGCCCAAGAGCCCAAGGCAGAAGATGAGGCCGGGGACGACGGTGAGGCGAATGTTTCTGCGGATGCGTCTGAAGGGGCGCCCGTGGAGGAAACCAATGATGCATCCGATGCTGGGGATACGGCTGATGAGTGAGAATCATGGGGCGCCGGGAAGCCCTCTCGCTGGGGGGAGCTCGAGTCATGTCCGTACGATGAAGGAGGGAAGAAGATGACGATGACCAAGGCAAACCTCGTGGATGTGGTTGCCACACGCGCAGATATCCCGAGGAAACAGGCGAACGATGTCGTACAGGTCATATTTGACGCGATCATTGCGGCGCTCCACAAGGACGAAAAGGTGGAGCTCAGGGGATTTGGATCGTTCCGGGTCCGGCGGCGCCGGGCACGAATCGGGCGGAATCCGAAAACCGGCGAACAGGTTCAAGTGCCGCCAAAGCGCATTCCGTATTTCAAGCCTGGGAAACACCTCAGGGAAGAGCTCTTGAACCGCTAGAGGCATGGAACCTCTGTTTACGCCTTGGCGAATGGAGTACGTTTCGTCAGCCGATCACAAGGAAGATGGGGAGTGTATCTTTTGCCGTGCCGCCGCATCGAAGGACGACGCAGCAACATTGACCCTGTGGCGCTGGCCGGCGTGCTTTGCCCTCCTCAACCGGTATCCGTACACCTCTGGACACACGATGATCGCGCCACTGGTGCATGAGGGGCGGCTCGACAGTTTGAATACAGAGACGCTGGCGGAAATGATGGATGCCGTGAAGATCATTATTCGGGTGTTGCGCTCTCTCTATCACCCCCATGGCTTCAACGTCGGTTTCAACCTCGGAGAGGCGGCCGGAGCTGGAATTCCCGAGCATCTTCACCTCCACATCGTCCCGCGGTGGCGGGCGGATACGAACTTCATCTCGGTCGTTGGAAACGCCCGGGTCATTCCGGAGGACCTGTCAACGACCTACCAGCGCGTCACCAAAGCGCTCCGGACGGAGATCGGGAAGGCATGATGAAGAAGAATCGTAATCAACAGGCCGTCCAGATGCGAGAGGCGGCTCCGCCTTCGGCACCGTTTGCTCTGCTTGTGGCCGCCTGGCTAGTACCGGGTCTCGGACACCTAATCCTTGGGAAGAAAAAGCGGGCGCTGATCTTTGCGGCGGTCATTTGTGCAGCCTTCGTGACGGGAGTCGTCCTCCGCGGCGCTCTCGCAGTGCCCCATCCGGGCGCTCCATTCTCCTGGCTGGCCTTTTTCGCGTGCCTCGGCAACGGCGTGTTGTACATCGCAGGCCATCTGTTCGGGTTCGGTAACGGAACTGCCGCGGATCCCGGATTTGGCTATGGAAACACATTCCTGATCACGGCAGGTCTGATGAATCTTCTCCTCGTGTTAGACGTGTCTGACATTGCACGAGGCCTCAAGGACTGAGATGGACCACTTCCTCCTCCTCGCATGGCACGCATTTCTCGTTTCGGTCTTCTTTGCCTTTCTGTGGCGGTCCGGACGCAAGCAACGGTGGGCTCTCTTCTGGAAGATGTTTGTCATCATGATCGCCGGAGCCGTTGCCCTCGCCTGGTTGATGTACCCAGTCCCGTAACGGTTTCCGCCGCCGCTGGTGGATGTGTCCTTCGAGTTCCGGGGCCGATGGAATCCGGAGTAAGATCGTGGGGATGAGCGAGCGGGAACGGATTCTCATTGTGGCAGGCGAGGTCTCGGGCGATATCCATGCCGGGAATCTGCTGCGTGAGCTCCGCCAGCTCATCCCGGACATCGAGGCGTTCGGGGTTGGCGGTGGCCGGTTGGCTGATGCCGGCCTGGAGGCGTTGTTCCACTCGAACGAGCTGGCTCACATGGGTCTCGTCGAAGTGGTACGTGAGCTCCCGCGGTTGCGCCGTCTGATGCGCTCGCTCAGTGCCGAAGCGGCACGCCGCCGCCCCCATGTCGCCGTTCTCGTCGATTCGCCCGACTTCAACCTCCGGCTTGCGCGGCGGCTGAAAAGGCTGGGTATTCCGGTTGTGCTCTACGTGTCGCCGCAGCTTTGGGCCTGGCGTTCGGGGAGGGTTCGGGTCGTCCGGCAGGTCGCGCGCGAGGTCTTATGTATCCTCCCATTCGAGACCGGTTTTTATGAGGAGAACGGTGTCAAGGCGCGCTTTGTCGGCCATCCTTTGGTGGATGATCTTGACCGGGCTGGGTTTTTGAACGCCGGGAAGGAGCCCAAGGAACGGCGGCTTGCCCTCCTTCCAGGATCACGTGCCTCGGAGGTCCGGCATCTGCTGCCCATCATGTTGCGAGCGTTGAAGCTGGTGCCAAGGGAGTTGTTCGAGGATGTGCCGGTGATCGCAGCGCCTGGGGTCCAAGGCGAGATCGATGCGGCCATGGGGGCTCATGGGCACGACGAGCGGCTGCGCATCATGACGGGGGAGGAGCGGCGGCTTGCGCTGAGCCAGGCACGTCTGGCTTGGACGGCATCGGGCACAGCGACGCTTGAGTGTGCGCTTCTCGACGTGCCGATGATCGTCGGCTACAAGCTGCAGGCGTTGTCCTATCGAATCGCGCGCCGCCTGGTTCATGTGCCGCACATTGCGCTGGTCAATTTGATCGCTGAGGAGCGGGCGGTGCCGGAGCTGATCCAAGATGATTTTAATGAGGAGAAACTTGCGGCAGCAACCCGCGAAGCGCTCGACGGCGGGATTGCGAGACAGGAAGAATTGCTCGAACGCGTCCGGGAACGGCTGGGACCGCCGGGCGCCTCGGCGCGTGCGGCCGCAGCAGTCGCCGCGTACCTGACACCGGCTCAGCACAGTGGAATGGAGGCATGATGCCAGAAGAAAAGTTCCTCCCGTGGTCTGAAAGCTGCTTCGTGTGTGGAGATGCCAATCCGTTTGGATTGCGGATCCGTTTTGTCAACCGGGGCGAGGATGTCATCGTGCGAACCACCGTCAATCCTCATTTCGAGGGGTATCCCGGCAGGGTTCACGGTGGTGTCGTCACGGCACTGCTCGATGAAACCATCGGCTGGGCCTGCTCGGTCAAGGCCCACAAGCTGCTCTACACCGTTGAAATCAAGGTGAAGTTCCGCAGCCCCGTTCCGGGCGGCGAGGAGATCCTTGTCCGGGGCTGGTGCAGTGAGCTGCACAGGAGGTTCGCCAAGGGCAAGGGACAGATCGAAGACCGGAACGGAAAGGTCATGGTATCGGCCGAGGGAGTTTACTTCCCGGTGCCGGAGGGTGAGGAAGAGAGGATCATTCCGCTCATGAAGATGCCCGGGCGGCCCGCACAGCCCGGCGATTACTGATTGAGTCTGGCATCCGGATCCTCGTCCTGAACGAGCACAGAGGTTGTTGCGCTGTGCGCCGCTTCTTTGCGGAAGCGGTGGGAACAGAAATGAAGCGCAGAGACGCAGCCATCCCCACCTTGTCATCCGAGCCCCCCGCCCAGATCCTTCGCGGTGTGCCTGCGGCACATCGCTCAGGATGACATGTGGGGGGTAAACCGAAGTTTTGGCCCTGAGCGAGTATATGTGATTGTTGATGAGAGAGATAGTGCAGATTGCAAATGCAGGCTACTGGCTACACTTGGAGGAGCTGGAAGGCGCGGATCTGGAGAGGGGTGGGCTGAGTCTCCTGGTAGAAAGCGGGGCTGGATGAGTCGCCGTGGATGCGGCAGCGGTGTCGTTGCAGGGTGGCAAGGTGGTCAAGGAGCGAGTTGAAACTGTGCAGGGGGAAGTCGTCGTTGGATCTCCTGGTGGCCTTTTTTCGTTTGGCTGAGGTGGAGGGTTGGGCTGGTGCCACAGGGTCCCTGGTAAGCCGGAGCTGTTCGAGCTCTTCGTCGTGGCAGAGAAGGGGCGCGAGAGCCCTCCGCATGGCGACTTCCACGGAATAGGCGAGCATACACAGAAAGAAGTGAGCTCGGACATGGGCTTCGGTCCGGAGCCAGATGGGGCGTACCCTGAGGTCGATCCCCTTGAGGCAGCGGAAAGCGCGTTCTACCACGGCAAGGCGCTTGTAGTTTCGAACGGCATCCTCTGCGCTCAATGTCTCCTTCGGTTCGTTGGTCCGAATGACGTAGATCCCATCGAGGGCGGCCTCGCGTGCGATGCTCTCATGCCGCCGCTCCCAGGTGAGCATATTGTCCTCGATCGTGATACGGAAATGTTTGGCCACTTTGTGCCGGTTGATGATTCTCCCGACCTTCACTCCGATCTCATCCTTCTTGAGCAGCTTTCGTTTTCTTCTGGCGATGGTGCGAGCTATCTTCTCAAGATCCCGTTCGGTAGCATCCAAGAGCTCGTTCCGGGTCCTGCGTCGATCCTCCGCAAGGAGCGGATTGAAGCATGCGATCAGACGTTCACCCGGGTAGTCAGGAGAGGAGATTTCGGCGAGATTCTTCTCATCAAACAGGGACATCTGAATGGCTTCTCCCTCCACCAGGGAACGAATGCTCGAGCTTCTCAGCGCAGAAATCCAGCCGATGCCGGGGTGTTTTTTCAGAGCACTGATCTGGCTCTCCGTCAGCATGCCGCGGTCTCCGACGAGCAGGACCTTTCCCAAACCGAACCTGCCGCAGAGCTTCTCCACCTGATCGGACACCGTGGTGGGATCTCCGACATTCCCAGGATAGACGGAGATCGACACGGGCTCTCCCTCACCGTTCGTCAGGAGGCCATAGCCGATGCACGGAAGGTCCTTTCGCTTGTCCCGGTTGTATCCGCGACGAGCTAAAGAGCAATGCTGGCCGAAATAGGAGCTGCTTGAAAGGTCGTACAGTGCGATCCCTCCCTCCGATAGGTGTCGAGCAGCGAGCTTCTTTTCGATCCTGCGCTGACGCTTGCCGAGCCAATCCAGGGCGTCATAGACCTCCTCGACCTTTACGTCGCCGACTCCAAGCTCCTCCGCCAAGGTGGAGTCGTGCCAGGTTCTCGTGGTGGCCAGTTTGGATCCGGGATGCAAGATCCGTTCGGCGATCAACGCAAGGACGATCGAGCGCATTCGGGATGGGCGTGAGGCGATGAGGCGATCGAGCTGGAGGCGCCGCATGGTGCCGAGCACCGCCCTTACATGGCCACATGGCCAGGAGCGTTCGATGGAGAAGAGGGATTCTGCCGGCACAAGATTCTTACCCGTCAAAAGCTGCCGGAGCCGCTCCACCTTCTCAGGAGGCCAGTGCGAGAGGTTGCAGATGGTGCGTTTACGGACCTTGCCGTTTTCACGGTACGACTCTCTGAGCAGGATAGCGGGCGGGGAATTGCGGTTGGGTACGACGTCAATATACATGGCTACATGTATAAACCACTAACCACAGCCTGTCAAGCCCTCTTCATGCATCTTACATGGCTACACGGAGCATTTACATATACAATACAAGCCTCTCATCCATAATATACTTATGCCGATCTAAGCCGCCCTCAACGGCAAAACTTCTGCTTAAAACTGATGAATCCCGCAGCACCAGACTGTTGCAAGCACAACATCAGCTTCAAAGCTCCGTTTCTTCCTGCGAGAACGGCGGAAAGCCCTCATCTCCGATGATCACGTTGCCATGTGTCCGGCCGGCCGCTTGGATGGCCCGCTCCATATCGCGACGGCCAAGGTTGATGGCACGGCGCACGCGCGTCCACTCCATGGTCCAGCGACCGACGGGGAGCGGCTCGGAGGGGGTCACGACGATCAGCCGTTCGGGGCGGGTCCATGAGTTGAGCTGGCACCGGAGCTCCGCTCTGCCGTTGGGGGAACAGGCGGCCACCCAGATCTCGTCGAAGCGATCCTCTGGGATGATGCCGAGCGGTACTCGGCCGGTCAATCCGCCGTCCAGGTAGCGGTTGCCATCGATGTGGACGGCGGCTTTCAGTCCGTTGACCCAGGGGATGAACGCCGTGGCCCGCAGCATGAGGCCCAGACGCGCCTCGTCTCCGGCCTCGCCCACGTTGAGCAGCTGACGTCGAAGCCGGGGCCGCAGGGCCGAGCCTCCCACGATCCGGGAGGCCGTCACCAGTACCTGCTCCGGGGCTTTCAGGACGGCGCTCCTGTCCATGGTTCGCAGGGTGATGGACTGGATCAGCATATCGACGGTCCGTCGGCGGCCACGGGCCAGCCAGGGGTGGAGCGCAATCCGCCAGCGGTCGGCCTGGCGCCAAGAATCGTAGAACGCCTCCGGGTCGCCGGCAGCGAACCATGCCGCAGCGATCCCACCGGCCGAAACACCGCAGAGCAGCTCAAAACGGATCCCCACCGCCTGCAGAGGTTCGAGGAAGCCGGCATACCACGCACCGCGATTGCCACCGGATCCCATCAGGAGGCAGCGGCGCGTCACGGGAGCCCGCCTGGCCCCACCGGTTCGTCGAGGCGCTCCCGCCAGGTGCGCCGGAGCCAAAGACCGTAGACCACCCACCATGTGCCCATGATGAAGAAGAAGGCGGGGAACCAGGTTTCGGCGCCGACAACGAGCGCCACCACACCAGATAGGATGTAGAACCCTCCCATGACGAGGTGGAGGATGATGTTCTGACGTTTCTTCATGCGCTCGTTGCGGATCCCCAGCCAGTTGAGGAAGTACGCCATGCCAACCGCCACCAGCGGCACGATCAGAGCAAACAACAGAAGCCCCCGTAACGAATGGGGCATTGTGAACCTCCCGTTCAAGCCGGATGGATTGCCATCGGGGTCAAGTCACCGCAGCGTATGGGATTGGTACAGATCGCGAATGAGAATCGCTCACCTGAGAATTATGCAACGTGTTCCCATACCCTGCAAGGGCCCGGTCCGTGTGTTGTCCCAACTGCCTCGGGATATGCCCAGCCGGTAGATGAGCCGTGACCCGGCGCCGCAAGACGGAGGGGCTGTACCGGAAGCGGTTGGAAGGGGCCGATCGCGTCATTACTTCAGCCAGCATCGAGGTATCATGGAGTCATGAACTGTGAGAGAGGAAAGTTACGTCAACCACCGGACCTGGTGCGGTTCACATGCATGAACACCTTGACCTTTCGTAAAGGAATCTTGCGGGTTCGCTCCATAAGCATCTCCTTCGGACTCGGGGAGTTCGGAGACTGGCACATGAAAGAGAATCTGCCCGGCCAAGTCCTGGGAGTAACGTTTTGAAGGCGCGTTTCAGGACAGTCTTGACACAGTGAGGGGGCGCTCGACATGGTGAGACATCATGGGCACATGAGGTCGAAAAATACATCCTTGGGTTTCGAATCGGGTGTCGTGAGCCATGGGCAGCTTGGTGTGGCAGCCCTCCTCCTGGTCGGCGTGATTCTGCTTGGGTATGGCTCGTTCCAGCAAAGCTGGGTTGCTCTCTACGTGGGGGTTGCGGTCGTGCTGGCTGGAGTCTTGGGTGGCATGATACAGGTTGTGGTCCGTCACAGCAGGTGAGGCTTCTCGCGCGTCTCGCGATGTGTCCGCCTTCGTCGCTTTCCAGGATGGCGCCTGTTGGCCGCTGGAAACATTGACAGAAACAGGCTCCGATCGTAGGATCGGCGTGCCCGTGGGGCTGTAGCTCAGGTGGATAGAGCAGAGGTTTCCTAAACCTCGTGCCGGGGGTTCGAGTCCCTCCAGCCCCGCCATCGCACACACTCAAGACCGGGCATCCTCAACTCCTGCGGAAGCATCGAACCCCCATCATGGTGATGACGATTCACGATAAAGGCTCCGGATTTTACGATGTTGAGTCATGTCCCGGCAGCTCACCGGCGCACGATCGAGGGTGACGGGAGCGGCAGATGCCAGATTAGTGGTCCTGGGTTTGCTGTTTGGATATGACGTCCAGGTTCGCCCGGTAGCAGTCTTCACACAAGATCCGGGTCCGGTGGAACTCGCCGTCCTTGACGATGCCCTGGACGTACGCCGCATCGATCTGACGCAGGCACTCGTCACAGATACACCCCTCGCACTTTTCGAACCGCCAGACTGGCCCGCTCATGAGACCCTCCTTCGCCCCCCGCTCTGGGAGGTTCCCTCCGCCTTCCACAAGAATACGGGAAAAGGAGCGCCGTGTCACCACTCCCTGACGGGAGCCTTCGCATCAGAAGGGGACGTCGTCGGTATCGTCAGGATACCCAGTGCCTCCATCGGAGATCTGAGCGCCGGGATCGGAACGTCTTCCGAGAAATTCGATCGTCTCGGCATGGATTTCCGTGAACCAGCGCTTGACGCCGTCCTTCTCATACGTCCGCGTGCGGATGTGGCCCTCGATGTAGAGCTGTTTGCCTTTCGTAACGTACTGGTTGCAGATCTCGGCGAGCTTGCCCCAGGCGACGATATTGTGCCATTCGGTATGGGGTTGTCCGTCTTGGTCCTTGAAACGGGGTTCCGAGGTCGCCAAGCTGAACTTCGCCATGTTGGTCCCGGTTGGAAGCGCTCTGAAATCGACATCTCTTCCAACGTTTCCGACGAGAATGACCTTGTTAATACCCATCTGTTGCTCTCCTCCCGCGTGGATGGATCTGTACTCTACCACAACGAATGATACTCTCTTCCCATGAGTGACGATCCGGCGATACGAGCCGTTTCGCCGACCGGTGGTCCGGACAGTTCGGCGGACGACGTGACGGCGGGGATGGTGCACCACGCCTCGCGCATGGTCCTGGTGACAATCCTCAGCAGATTGACCGGATACCTCCGGGACAAAACCCTTTCCTACGTGCTCGGTGCCGGCGTGATGTACGACGCGTTCATCACGGCGACCCGGATTCCAAGCACCTTCCGGATGCTTCTCGGCGAGGGGGCGCTCCATGCGGCGTTCATCCCGTCTCTGGCCCGTCTTCGGGCGCAGGGGCGCGAGGGGCGTGAGGCCCGGGAGCTCGTTCAGGGCGTGATGGCGGCGCTCCTGCTGATCCTTTCCGTGGTCGTTTCGGCCGGGATCCTGGCATCCCCCTGGCTCGTCCGCGCCTTCGCCCCCGGCTTCAGCTCGGTCCCGGGGAAGACGGCCATCGCCGTGCTTCTCAACCGGCTGGTGTTCCCGTACCTGTTCTTCATCTCGCTGGCCGCTCTCTGCCAGGGGGTGCTCAACAGCCATGATCGCTTTGTGCTTCCGGCGGTCGCGCCCGTCTTCTACAACCTGACCATCGTCGGATTCGGCTGGGCACTCGTCAGGGGGGCCGCAAACCCCGTGCCATACCTCGCTGGTGCAGTGCTGCTCGGTGGCTTCCTGCAGTTCGCCGTGCAGGCTGGGAGTGTGCGGTCCCTCGGTTACCGCCTCAGGCCGGCATGGCGGCTCGCGACGAGCCCTGAGGTGCGCAAAGTATTGCTTCTGATGCTGCCGGGGATCCCGATGCTCGGGATTTACCAGCTCAACCAGCTCGCCTCGAACTTCTTTGCCTCGTTCGCGGGCAACGGAGGCGTGGTCTACACCTTTGCCGCCTACCGGGTGACCGAGCTCGTCTTTGGCTCGGTTGTGGTTCAAATTACGACGGTCTTTCTGCCGACGCTGTCGCGCCATCTGGCCGAGGGTTCGCCGCACGCGCGGCAAACGCTGCTCGATACGATTGGCCTCGTGAGCTTCGTAACGATCCCGGCGGCGATCACCATGGCCGTCTTGGCGCATCCGATCATCGGCTTGCTGTTCGGTGGAGGACGGTTCTCGGTTGCCGACGTCAGTATGACCGGCGCCACGCTGGCCGCCTATGCGTTCGGCCTGATCGGGATCGGGCACGCAAAGGTCATGGCGAACGCCTTCTTTGCCAATCGCGATACGAAGACGCCGATGCTGGGGAGCGTGATGCTCCTGATTGCATTCGTCGGCGGATGCGCTGCGATGGTCGGGCCGTATGGTACGCCGGGGATCGGCTGGTCAAACACGATCGCGATGTTGCTCTACGCGACGTTCCTGACCGTGCTCTACGGGAGCCGGTACGGATTCGGGCCGGCGGGGAAGAGCCTTGTCGACGTGGGCCGCCAGGCAGTGGCGGGCGTGGCTCTCGGTAGCGGCCTGTGGCTGGTACGTCCTTGGCTCGCCGTCGTGACACGGACATCCTTGACCGGCGCTTTCCGGTTGGCGGTGGTGTTGCTTCCGGCGGCGCTCGTCTATGTTGGGTTGGTTACACTGCTCGGGGGGCGCGAGCTTTCGGTGATCCGCAACGGGTTGGTGAGCCGGCGTGGAGGCGGCGTATGAAGTTGGTGATTCAACGAGTGTCGCATGCCGAAGTCAGGGCCGGTGGAAGAGTGGTCTCACGGATCGGGACCGGGCTGCTCGTGCTGGCGGGGCTGGAGCGTGGCGACGGGAAGGAGCAGGTCGCGCGGGCGGCCCGGAAGGTTGTTTCACTCCGCGTGTTCGAGGATGACTCCGGTCACATGAACCGGGGCCTGGAGGAAACCGGGGGAGAGATCCTCGCGGTCTCCCAGTTCACCCTCGCAGGCTCGATTCGAAAGGGCCGGCGGCCGAGCTTCGATCACGCGATGCCGTCCGACGTCGCCCACCCGCTGTTCGAGCGTTTTGTCGAACTCCTCCGGACGAGCGGCGTCCGGGTGGAGACGGGGATTTTCGGCGCAGTCATGGAGGTCGAGCTCGTCAACGACGGCCCGGTGACGCTTATTTGGGACGACCCGCCCGTTTTGTGACGATCCTCTCGGGAAGCATGCGTCAGTGCGTGGCTGATGCCTTCTCCGGTTTTGCCCAGCGCTTCTGCCATGCCTCCCACATCTTCGTAGCGTCAGGAATGTGCTTCAACGCGGCCTCAATCTGGTTGTCTCCCTTGACCATCTCGAGATATCCCGCCTCGAGGCCGAGCGTGGAGTTGAGCACCTCGGTCTTGATGGCGCGGCGGAGATCGGACATGGCCTGCTGGCTGCTCTTGATCTTCGCGACTGCATCCGGTGCGAGAAGTTTCTTCGTCGCGACGAATGTCCAGAATCGGGTGAGCACATCGGGTGTCACGGTAAAGGTCCGGCCGAACTTCGGATACTGAGCCTGCGGAACATTCTCGAGCAGATCGATGGCAAATTGGAAGAAGGCGGAATGACCGTAGAGCTGTGCAACGCCTTCGTTGAGCTGCCGGGCCTTGACGATGACATCGGGTGTGATCCCGCCGCCGCCCCGGACTGGCCTCCCTGCATCGGTGTGGTACTTGGTCTTGGCGGGAGGTGGACCAGAGTTGGCATTCTGGTGAGTGATGTACTCGATGTAGGAGTGATAATCGCGCTGAATGCACCGTCCCGAAGGTGTGTAGTACCGGGCAGTCGTTAGCGCCAACCCGGTGTCGCGGATCGTAAACACGGTCTGAACGAGACCCTTGCCCCAGGTGACGTTGCCGACCAAGAGGCCGCGGTCGTGATCTTGGATAGCACCTGAGACAATTTCGGAAGCCGAGGCAGAGCCGACGTTGACGAGGATAATGAGCGGACCTTCGAAGTGAACGCCGGTGCCGGGCGCCTTGAACGTCATGTCGCTATCTTTGGTCCGTCCCCGCGTCGACACGATGAGCTGCCCTTTCTTCAAGAATGTGTCACTGACGCCTACTGCGGCATCGAGCGATCCGCCCGGATTGTTTCTCAGGTCGAAGATGAGTGAGTGCATCCCTTGTTTCTCAAGCTCCTGAATTTTCTGGTGCACTTCCCGGGAGCTCGTACTGGAAAACTCGGTCAGGCGAATGTAGCCGACTCCAGGGCGGAGCATGAATGCGTACCGGACGGAATTCGTCGGAATCTTGGCGCGCGTGATCGAGACCTCGAGCGGCTTGGACAGACCGGGACGGACGATCGTCAACTTCACCACGGTGCCCTCGGGTCCGCGCACGTGGTCCAGCACATCATCTAACGTCATTTTGGCAGTCGATTTCCCGTCGATCGCACTGATGACGTCGCCGGCGCGAAGCCCCTTGCGTGCAGCGGGAGTTCCCGCGATGGGGGCGATGACGGTGACCTTGCCTGCACGCATCGAAATGATGATGCCGACGCCAAAGAACGAGCCGCGCTGGCGCGCCTTCATCTTGGCGAACGCATCGGGATCGAGAAAGTTTGAATGGGGGTCGAGCTTTTCAAGCATGCCATCGATGCCGTCATACACGAGCGTTGACGGCTTCTCTTGATCTGGCAGCCACTCGAGCATGGTCGAAACGATCCGTGCCGATCTCATGACGATGCTCTGCTCGTCCGCATTGTGGGTGCGTTGACCGAACAGACTTCCCGCCAGAGCCCCGCTGACGAGGAAGCCGATGACAACCAGGAAGATCGACCGTGTTCGAATGTGCATGCGCCTTCGTGCCTCCCCCAACCGTTTCTCAATCCGGTTCTGCCGTCTCCACAGGACAGACTTTACCCGGTTTCCTGATCATCCGTCCACTGCCAAGCAGTATGAGCCGTGCTAGCGGGATACTCGCCGGGGGACGGCTCGGAGCGATTTGGACATTCGTGGCAACGCATGCCGCGCATGCCGGGGCGAAGAAAAACCATTGACCAGTCACGTGGATGATGACTCTTGAGACTCAAAAGGCGCTATACTCGTCGATGGAGGTGGCCGTGTTTGGCTCCGTTGGTTTTCCCGAGTTGATGTTCATTTTCGTGATTGCGCTGGTTCTGTTTGGGCCACGCCAGCTGCCGAATATTGGCAAGTCGCTGGGCCGTGCGATGGCCGAGTTCAAGCGTGCTTCGAACGAGTTCAAACGAACGATCGAAGAAGAGGTTGCCACCGATGAAATCAAGAGTGTCCAGCGAGAGCTCCAGCAGACCGCTGCCGATGTCAAGGAAGCGTTGAAAGGGGAACCTCCGCAGAAGCCGGATGAGCAGCACAGCGCACCATCGCGAGTCGAGGAGCCCGCATCGACACAGGAGAGCGAGTGAGCGGCCGGACCGCTGAGCTTCCCGGCCAGAACGGCGGTGAGGGCGGAGATGAGCTGCCGCGGATGACGCTCATCGAGCACCTCGAAGAGCTCCGGCGCCGCTTGATCAACATCATTGCCGCTGTCTTTGTTGCGTTTCTCGCGTGCTGGTACTTCGCTCCAGCGATCTTTCACTGGCTGGAGATCCCCATCCTGGAATACCTCCCAAAAGGTGAGAAGTTGGCGTTCACGGGGCTCGTCGATCCGTTCATGCTGTACATCAAAGTCGCTCTGCTTGCCGGCATCTTCTTTGCTTCACCGATTATTCTTTGGCAGATCTGGCTCTTCCTTCGCCCGGGGCTGTACAAGCATGAGCGCCGGATGGCCGCACCCTTCATTATTTTCACGACGATTTTCTTTCTTAGCGGTGGCTATTTCGGGTATCGCATCGCGTTCCCGATGGTTGTTCGTTTCCTGCTGAACGTTGGAAGCGGATTTCGCCAGGTCGTGACGATCGAAAACTATTTCTCGATGATGTCCAAGACACTCCTTGGCCTCGGGCTGGTGTTCGAGCTCCCGATCTTCATCTTCTTCTTGGCCCGCATCGGCCTCGTCACGCCCCGGCAGCTCCTTCGCTGGTTCCGTTGGGCCGTGTTGTTGATCTTCATCATCGCCGCCATCATCACACCGACGCCTGACATCGCCACCCAGTCCGTTTTTGCGCTTCCCATGATCGGCCTCTATCTGTTGGGGGTGCTGATTGCATGGCTGTTCGGGAAGAAGCGGCGCAATGACGAAGGTGCCGACGTCTCCTGATCGGCAGCGCTGCGACCGGGCCACGGGCCGGCTCCTGGGGAAGATGAAGCGAGCCTGCAACCGGTGGTCGCTGCTGCCGCCGGGATCAACGGCCGTCTTGGGGCTGTCCGGAGGTGTCGACAGCTTTGCCCTTGTATGGCTTGCCGCCAGGTACAACCGGGTGCTCCGCCCGAAATGCCGTTTCATGGCGATGCACATTGCGCTTGATGCTGACGGAGAGACGAAAGGGCCCCCGGACGATGTGAACGAATGGTGTGCTGGCCTGGGGATTCCGGTGGAAACCGTGGCACCGAGGTTCGATGCGGGGGAATCCGTGCCCAAGACCTGCTTTGCCTGCGCCCACATCCGTAGGAGGACGTTGCTCGAAGCGGCGAACGAGAGAGGGTTCGATCGCGTTGCGTTGGGACACCATTCGGACGATGTCATCGAGACCTGGCTCATGACCCTGATGTACACGGGTACGTCCGATGTCCTACCGCCGATCCGGCGATATTTTGGCGGTGCCGTCACGGTTGTCCGTCCACTCTACGAGCTCCGGAAGGCCGAGCTTGTACGGATGGCACGCCTCTGCGGGTTTCCGGAACCCGTCCAGTCGTGTCCAAATCATCCGAACACGACAAGAGAAAAGGTCCGCGCCGCGCTTCGGCAGCTTGGACGGGATGAGCGGAATGTTCGGCGGCATCTTTTTTGGGCAGCCGTTCGTTCTCTCGAACGTGATACAGTCGTCAAAGGAACAGAAGATCAACGATGAACAGGAGATGGAGAACACGATGAGCACCTGGGAAGAAACAATGGCCTTGGATCTGAACGCACAATCGCCTGAGGAGATGCTGCTTGGTCTTCTCTTGAAAGATCTGCTCCATGGAGGCGCCTACGACGTCGACGTCGACGATCCTCAGATTTCGTTCAGTGTGGATTATGTCTGTGGCGACGAGCTCGAGGGAGACGTGTATCGTCTCTTGATCTCGGCCGAGGTCGAAGGTCCTCAGGAGCACGACATCGTGCGGCAGTTCACGGAAGAGCTTCTCGATGAGCTGGTCGAAGAGGCCGGGCAGCTTGTCGAGGCCGCCGAAGATCTTGGTGAGATCGAGATGGGGGACATCGAGATGCGGCCGGTGCCCGAGAATGACGAGCGCTGGGACCTCATCATCCCCGATTGGCTTGCGCCCGACAATGCAGAGGTGCCGTTCGGGTTCAGGAGCTTCAAGGTGGGGAGTGGGGAGGCATGGCCGGCAGATCAGATCCTTGACGCCCACGGACGAGTGCTGCTGGTTCCCTCCGGGAACGTGTTCCGGGTGATCGCGACGCCGCTGCCGGAGCCTGACCAAACTGAGGAAGAGAACGAGCCACAGGATTCGTAACACCGTGGCCCTCCGGGTAAGGAAGGGGGGCACAGCCTTGCGGCGTGGTGGACAAGGTTCTTTGTTTGTTCCCCCCCCCCGCGCAGATCCTTCGCGCCGTGCCTCCGGCACGCCACTCAGGATGACATGGAAAGGGATGTCTTCGCCTTTGGCACGCCACTCAGGATGACATTGAGAGACGTCGTTGAGAGGAAGCGGGATCCTTCGCCTTCGGCTCAGGATGACAGGGGGGAGGCGTCATTCTGAGGAGGCGAAGCCTTCCCTCGCACTGTCATTCTGAGGAGGCGCAGCCGACGAAGAATCTGGGTGAGGGCCGCATACGACCAGTGCCTTCAGCATCACGGGAGTGGGAGGGGACG
>WGCW01000047.1 GCA_015493585.1 Acidobacteriota bacterium | reverse complement strand
CGTGATGATGAAGATGGCCATGATCTGCCCCGAAAGGTTCCCGAGCCGGTCGGAGAAGGCAATCAGGTTCAGGTTGGCAGCGTTGAAGATCAGCTCCACCGACATCAAGACCGTGATGAAGTTGCGGCGGATCATCAGGCCGATCACACCGAGCACGAAGAGGATCAACGACAGAATCACGTAGTGCATCGCGCCGATCATGGCTCCATCCTCCCCCCTCTTCCTTCAAGACCGGCATCCTTCCTGCCAAAGATGATTGCGCCGATCATCGCGACAAGGAGAACGACCGAAACGATTTCAAACGGAACCAGGAAGTGCCGGTACAAGGTCCAGCCGACGGCCTCTGTATTGCCCATGACGTGCCCCTGAACCATTTGCAACGCGGTTGCCCCCCCGCCCGGATGGCCCAGCGATCCGGCCAGCACCCCGAAAGCGATCAAAGCGCCAAACACAACGCCCGAGAGCACCGCCAGCGGCGCCCGCCGGGAGAGAAAGGCGGCGTCCGGGCTCAGCCGTCTGACGTTGACCAGCATGATCACAAAGAGAAAGAGCACCATGATCCCGCCGGCGTACACGAGCAACTGCACGGCGCCGAGGAACTCAGCGTGGCGCAACACGAAGAGCCCTGCGACCATCAGGAACGTACCGAGCAGGGAAAGCGCCGAATGCACCGGATTCTTGAAGGTGATCACGCCCACGCCTCCAGCGACCGCCAGCACCGCGAGCACATAAAAGACAATTGCAACAAAGTGGGCCGAGAGAAACGCCATCACGCCGCCTCCCCTCCACCAGTTTTTGCACCCGTTGGGTTCCCAGGAGCATGGCCGTGGTCCGGAGGCACGACGCCCGGGTAGGCCCTGATCCCATCCCAGCTCATCAGCCTTTCCTTGGTGAAATAGAGCGTTTCATTCCGCTCATAGTTGGCACCCTCGTATGTCTTCGTCGTCAGCCAGATCGACTTGGGCTCGGTCGGACACGCTTCCTGACACAGGCCGCAGAACATGCAACGTTTGACGTCGATGTCGTACCGGTCGACGATCAGCTTTTTCTTCTTCTTGCCGTCGATCTCCTCGTATTCGGCATGATCGCGGATGAAAATGATGTTGATTGGACAGGCTCTCGCACACAGGTGACAGTCAATGCACCGGTTGACATCGTAGCCGAAGAGCCCGCGAAAACGATCGGCCGGCTCCTTCCGCTGCTCCGGAAACTGCACCGTCTCCTTCTTCTTGAAGAAATACCCGCCCGTGACCCGCAAACCTGCAAAGAGGTCCGTCGGGATCAGCTTACTGAAGAATTGCGCTACCGCCATCGCATCAACCTTTCACAAGCAGGACGCCGGCGCCCACGATGACGAGGTTGGCCAAGGAAAGCGGAATCAACCACTTCCATCCAACCTGCATCAACTGATCGAAACGGTACCGGGGGAACGTCCCGCGGAACCACATGTAGACGAAGATGAAGCCAGCCACCTTCACGGCAAACCAAATCACCGGAGGAACCACCCCGAGGAAGCTCAACCACGCGACGTTCGGAAACGGCCGGAGCCATCCGCCGAAGAACATGATCGTTGCGAGCGATGAAACGACCAGCATGTTCGTGTACTCAGCCAGGAAGAAGAAGGCGAACTTCATACCCGAGTACTCGGTGTGAAACCCGGCGACAAGCTCCGACTCGGCCTCCGGCAGATCAAACGGGTTGCGGTTGGTCTCAGCGACGCCACAGATGAAGTAGATCCCTAGCGCCAGAATGCCGGGGACGAAGAACCACAGGTGAGCGGCTTGCTGCGCCTTGACAATCTGCACGAGGGACAGCGAACGCGCCATCAGCAGCACCGCGATGATCGCAAATCCCATCGGCACCTCGTACGAGACCATCTGCGCTGCCGACCGCAACCCTCCCATCAGCGAGAACTTGTTATTCGACGACCAGCCACCAAGGATGATCCCGTACACCCCGATCGAGCTGATCCCGAGCACGAAGAGCAGTGCAATGTTGATATCGGTCACGTACGGTGGAATCGCTTTGGGAAGCAGACCGAACAGTTTGGTCGCCGGCGCAAACGGAATGACCGAAAAGGCAAGGAGCGCCGGAATCATGATCATCGCCGGTGCCAGCAGGAACACGGCCTTTTCCGCTTTGGCCGGAATGAGGTCTTCCTTGACGAAGAGCTTGAGGCCGTCGGCGATCGGCTGGAGCCATCCCTTCGGGCCCACGCGGTTCGGCCCAAGCCGGACTTGCATGTAGGCCAGAATCTTGCGCTCGGCGAAGGTCAGGTATGCGACGACCAGCAAGACCACACCGAGAATCACCGCAATCTTGACGACCGGAATGACGATGAACTGAATCAAGGCTGCGTGCATCTCGCCTCCCGCCTACCTGTCAATCTCGCCCAGGACAATATCGAGCGTGCCAATCACCGCAACGAGATCCGCGACCAGCAACCCCTGGACCATCTCCGGCAACGCCTGAAGGTTGATGAATGAGGGAGGACGAACGTGACACCGGTACGGTTTCGTTCCCTTGGGCGTCGTCACGATGAAGTATCCCAGCTCCCCCTTCGGCGCTTCGACCGATGCGTACACCATGCCCTCGGGCGCGCGGAGCACCTTGGGTACCTTGGCGATCACGGGACCATCCGGGAGCTTGTCCAGGCACTGGCGAACGATTCGCGCGGACTGGCGCATCTCCTGGAGCCGTACCAGGTACCGGTCGTACGTGTCTCCGTTGGTCCCAACCGGGATCTCGAAATCGATCTCGTCGTAGTGATCGTACGGGAAGACCTTGCGGATGTCCCACTTCACGCCCGACCCGCGCAGGGGTGGCCCGGTCAGCCCCATTTCGATCGCCTCTTCGGCGGAGATCACACCAACGCCAACCGTGCGGCGCTTCCAGATCCGGTTCTCCGTCAACAGTTGCTCGTACTCGTCGACGTGGGCCGGGAAGCGGTCAATGAAATCGGAGCACCGGTCGACCCAGCCGTCGGGAAGCTCGAACGGAACACCCCCGATCCGCATCGTGTTGAGCGTCAGCCGGGCACCACAGTACGCTTCGAAAAGATCAAGGATCTCCTCGCGCTCACGGAAGTTGTAGAAGAACGGAGTGATCGCCCCAAGATCGATCGCGTGGGTCGCCAGCCACACCAGATGTGACGAGATCCTCCCAAGCTCGGCGAGAATCATCCTGATGTACGCCGCGCGTGGCGGGATCGTGATCCCGAGCAGCTTCTCCATCGTCACCACGAAGCCCTGGTTGTTCGTCGCGGAGGCGACGTAGTCCAACCGGTCGGTGTGCGGAATGCACTGCGGGAACGGCTCCGTCTCAAAAAGCTTTTCGGTGCCACGATGGAGGTAGCCGATGATCGGCTTGGCGTCCATAATCTTCTCGCCGTCGAGCTTGAGCATCACACGCAACACACCGTGCGTCGACGGGTGCTGCGGCCCGAAGCTCAGCTCCATCTCCTCCACGTCAAACAGGGGTTCGAGCGGTCCGCCCATCATGCACCCCCTTCTTCTTCAACCAGAGGTCCGCCGCCCTCGGGATACACGTCGGGCTGAACCGCCGCCCCCGTGTCGATCCCTTCGACTGGGAAATCCTTCCGCAACGGATGCCCGTTGAACCCCTCCCAGAGCAGGATGCGCTCGAGATTCGGATGACCATCGAAAACGATGCCGAACATGTCGTAGACCTCGCGCTCCATCCAGTTTGAGGTCTTCCACACCCCGGTGACCGATGGCACTGATGTCTCTTCGCCGACGATGATGCGCACGCGGATCCGCCGCGAATCATCGAAACGATGCATCCAGTACACGACGTCAAACCGCCCCTCCTCGCGCTCCGGCCAGTCGACCGCGGTCAGATCCACCAGAAACTTGAAACCCCGTTCCTGCTTGAGGAAGCGGCACGCGTCGATCAGCTTGGCGGGATCGATCGTGATCGTCACCTCCCCGGCAAAAGCATCCGCGGCCAGCACGGCATCCTCGACCGCCGCAGCCAGAGCAGTGACATCCGGGTCGTCCATCGCATCGACATGCACCGGCGGAACCGGCTTGTCGAGCCATGGCGGTTTTGCCTCCGGCTGCGATTTCGGAGCGGCACCCTGATCTTCCGGCTTCGGTGTGTTCTTCTCGTCCGTCATGATGTCCTCACGAGGCCTTCCGGCGCGCGATCGTCATCCGATCGATCTTTCGTTGAAGCTGCATCAGCCCGTACAACAGCGCCTCGGGGCGCGGGGGGCAGCCCGGCACGTACACATCGACTGGAATGATCCGGTCCACGCCCTGCGTCACGGCATAGGTCTTGTACGGTCCGCCGCTCGTCGCGCACGATCCCATCGCCAGCACCCACTTTGGGTCCGCCATCTGGTCGTAGAGCCGCTTGACGATCGGTGCCATCTTCTCGGTGACCGTGCCGGCGACGATCATGAAATCCGACTGGCGAGGAGTCCCACGGAACACCTCTGCGCCGAACCGTGCCATATCGTGCCGGGCGTCGACGACCGCCATCATCTCGATCGCGCAGCAGGCCAAACCAAACTGCATCGGCCACAGCGAGCTGCGCCGGGCCCAGTTGAAGATCTTGTCGTACGTGGTCGTAAGAATGTTCTTATCGAACCGGTCCTCGATCAGGCCCATTCCAGCGCCCCCCTTCGCCACGCGTAGATGTACCCCACCAGCAGGATGGCGAGGAAGACGACCATCTCAATGAAGCCGAACAGCGCTAGTTTGTCGAACATCACGGCCCACGGAAACAGGAAAATCGTCTCCACATCGAAGACGACGAACAGTACCGCAATCAGGTAGTAACGGATCGAAAACCGTGTGTCATACGCTGTCGTCGGCATCTTCACGCCGCACTCGTACGGCTCCGCCTTGACCGCATTCGGCGACCCGGAACGAACCAGTTTGGCGAGTAACAATGTGATGATGGGAAACGAGATTGCGATGAGGGTAAAGATAAGAATTGGGATGTACTGGTTCATAACCCCCCCTGCTTCCTCAAACGCGGCTCATTGTACCGGCTCCCCCGTCCTTGTCAATCTTTTCACAAGCCATCGCTTCAGGAGGCACCGTTCATCATCCTCCAACCCCGGACAGCGTCATCAGCTCGCACCCCCGTGGCACACCTGCCGTCTCAGGTTTTGCCCCGGCCCCCAGGTTGCCGCGACCAACCACACACGTGAGGAGAACCGGACGCAGGCGAATTGACGTCCACCGGCCCATCACAGCCTGGTTCGCTGCTCCCCATCGTGCGCTACAGTATGTAAGGAACCGGAAACGGTGCCGGGAGGGAGGAGCCGATGCAGCCAATGCGGCGTGGCCTGACCATTATGTTTCTGATCTCGGGAATTGCGGTTCTCACGATCGAACCCGCAGTGGCCCAAACACCTCCTCCACTCGTGGAGCTCCAGCCAATCACCCAGGGTCAGCTTCGCCCGCAGGGTTTGGAGATCGTCGCTCCTCCGCCATCCGGTCATTGGATGTTTGCGCTTGCCACAGGCTACGGCAACACGTTCAGCGCCACGCATCAGATCCCCGATGCCCACGTCATCGTCGACGGCCGGAAGAACCCGTTGAGCCGCACCGCCTTCGATTTTGCATGCGACACCTGGCCCGGGGATACCTTCTACTTTGTCGATGCCGAGCTCATCCGGACCGATCTCGAGGCGGCCTACTCCTTTTCTGAAAGATTGACGGTGGGGATTGACCTTCCCTGGCTCAGCTGGGGCGGAACCGGCCTCGATACCCTCGCCGACCACGTTCACACGCTGATCGGCACGACGCACGGGTCCCGGCCTGACTTTCCATATGGTGATACCCGCATCGTGCTCAAGCGTGGAGACCGGCTCTTCTACTTCGACCGGCCGCCCGGCAGCGGCCTTGGCAACGTCTCGGCGTGGCTCGCGTACCGTCTGGGAACGTGGCACGGATGGTCACAGCGGGCCATCATCGAAGTCAAGGCGCCAACCGAAACATCGAACGTCCTGGGAGGTGACGACTGGGATTGGGGGGTCCGCTGGGCCGTTGGACGAAGACTCGGCATCTTTCGCTTCGACGGGGGCCTTGGCTGGACCCACCTGGGCGGCAGCGTGCCAACGCTCGAAGATGCAACCGATACCTGGCACCTCTGGTTTGCCGCAGCGGCCGGTATCTGGTCCTGGATGGACGTTGACGCGATGGTGCGCGTCGACACTTCACCGTACTGGCACGAGGCCTCCGGCCAGCTCCACAAGGCCGCCCTCGAAATGGCAATCGGCCCTGAATTTCACCTCTCGCGCTCCTTCGATCTCCAGGCCGCGCTCGGCGAGAACATCCCCGCCATCGGGATCGCACCCGACTTCTCCATTCAGCTTCGCCTCCTCTGGCGTGACCATCCTCGCCACACGAGCTGAATCCGCAACGCTGGCAACACACCACCCGTGGCGAACGTCTCTTGCAACCGCAAGCGTGATCCCGCCAAACTGCGCACCGGAGGCGCACAGCCCTCCCTGTCATCCTGAGTGGTGCACCCAAGGCGCCCAACCGTTCCTTGTCATCCTGAGCAGTGCGCCATAGGCGCCAAACCGTTCCTTGTCATCCTGAGCGGTGCGCCACTTGCGCCCAACCGTTCCTTGTCATCCTGAGCGGTGCGCCATAGGCGCACTGCGAAGGATCTGGGTGGGGGGGACAGCCGAAAGCTTTCGCGCGGGGAACAGTCGGTACGCCGACGCAGAAACGCTGATTTCCCCCGCCCAGATTCTTCGTCGGCTCCGCCTCCTCAGAATGACAAAGGGAGTCGGCTCCGCCTCCTCTCAACGAACAGCAATTACGTCGCGTCGAAGAAAGAAACGTAACGTACTGATGACACGAAACATCGAGAAACTACATCCGAATCCCTGTTCGTCCACCGTCCCGGTGCCCCACTGGGGCATGCGGGTGCTCAGAATGACGAAGGGAGTCGGCTCCGCCTCCTCTCAACTAACAGGAATTGGATCACGTGGAAGCAAGTGGTGTAACCTACTGACAACACCACACTTCGAGAAACCAGAGAAACGGTACCCGAATGCCTGTTAGTTCACCGCCTCGGTGCCCCGCACTGGGGCATGGGATGCCCAGCAGGACCGCTGACGAAATGCGCGAGCTACACGATCCGGCGCCTGAGCAAAATCGCACCGGCCAATGCAAGAAGCCCCATCAGCACAACCACCCCCCTGGCGCCGAGGGTTGGGACTGCCCTTTCCTGCACCCCGTTGCCCGACAGCGTCACTGTGAACGGCTCGTCGTTCAACGTAAAACTGCTCGTCGCCGAAGCCGGCCCCACGGTTGTCGGGGAGAAGTCAAAGAAAAACTGGCACGTGCCACCCGGTGGCAGCGTCTGATGCTGACAGTTCTGCACGGCGTTGAAAGGCGCATAAACCGCGCCGCCAGCCCCATTGACATACACACTACTCGAGGAGATGTTCGTGACAGTCACGATCAACTCCTTCGTGGTACCGACCTGGACGTTGCCAAAGTCGAGAGATGCCGGCTCAACTGAGAACGTGGAACCTTCAGCGGCGTGAGCCATTCCGGTGAGTGGACCCCCAAAGAGCACCACGCCACAGATCGCCAGCATGGTCCATCGGAAAATGAATTGAATACTACGGAGCGCTTTCATACTACCCCCCTTCATTGTGTTGCGGTTTGAAAACCTAAGATACTTATATCCCTGTCGCATGAGAAATGCAAGGCTCCCAGTTCACTACGAAACGGCGTTTCGAGGTGACAAGTACACGCGTCACGTTCATGAGGTTTGTACTCGTCAACGTGGACCTCGGCCAGGTATACTTCCGCCGTGAGATGTTGAGGAGGATGTTCATGAAATCAGCGCGGTCCCGGTTGGTCTTTTTCGTTGCGGCGGTTTTGAGCGTCTCACCGTTGTTAGCTCGTGCCCCACGACTGAGTTCGGGCGAGCAGGCGAAACTCGATTCAGAACTGGTCGCAGCGTATGCCAACGGCCAACAGCGGTTTCGTGTAATTGCGGTCCTGAAAGGGAACGTACAGACACGTCTTCCACTCGCTCCGAGGGGGTTTCATCAGCCCCGCGCACGGATCCTGGCCGTGCAACACCTCGTCGGCCACGAGCTCGATACGATCGAGCAGGAGCTTCAACCGGCCGATTTCAAGATTCACCACACCTACCACCTTTGGCCGTTCATCGCAGCCACAGTCTCGCGGAGCGGTCTCCTCGCGCTTGCCAAGGATCCGAACGTGGCCCACGTCAACATAGACGAGGTGTGGCATGCAACGACCGTCCACGGGCTCAACCTGATCCATGCCGATGTCATGCATGATCTGGGATACACCGGAGCCGGAACGGCGGTCGCCATCATCGATACCGGCGCTGACTACAACCATCCGGCGCTCGGGGGCGGTGCCATCCCGAACGGGAAGATCGTCTTTGGGAAGGATACTGCCGACAATGACGACGACCCGATGGATTGTGGGGACCACGGAACGGCGGTCGCCTCGATCGCGGCAGGGCTCCCCTACCACTGGAGCAGTGGCGAGGATTTCGGCGGTGGCGTAGCGCCCGGCGCGAATATCCTCGTGTACAAAGCCTCTCCAGACTCGGACTGTGGCAGCTTCTATACGTCCGATATCACAGCGGCCATTCAGGATGTCATCGACAAGCGTGATACGTACAACATCGTCGCCATCAACCTGTCTGTTGGAGGAGATTCCTATCCAGGACCATGTTACGCCCGGATCGGAGACACCGGCGACGTAAGCGCGTACGCCACCCCAATTAATGACGCTGTCAACGCCGGTATCGCTGTGCTTGCGGCCGCCGGTAACGAGAACAAGAAGGACCAACTTGACGTGCCGGCCTGCTTACCAAACGCGATCAGCGTTGGAGCCGTCTGGGCTCAGGATTACGGAGCGCCAGTCTCGTGGAGCGATGGCAACGGAGGCGTGCTCTGCACTGACACAACACCTCACACTGGAGATGTCGCCTGTTACTCCAATTCCGATCCGTTCCTGGACCTGATGGCCCCTGCCGATATCACAACGGCCGCCGCTGCCCATGGGACAACGACAGGATTTGACGGCACCTCGGCTGCAACGCCGTTTGCGACCGGGTCGGTTGCCGTGCTCAGCCAGGCATTTGGTGATATGGAGCCGGCGATGTTCCGGTACCTCCTGGAAATGACGGGCACCCCAGTGACCGATAGCGCCAACGGGATCACCGCTCCGCTGATCGACCTGACGGCTGCGGCAACGACGCCAGGGATCGCCATCGGTGAGCCCGCCGGCGTCTCGATCCCGAACGGTACCGGAGATCCGGCCGTCTCGACAGCAACGATCAACGAGCAGGGAACGATCAAATCGATCAACGTCATGGTCAAGATCGTCCACAACGATCCAACGCAACTGACCGTGACGTTGATCTCACCAGAAGGAACCCGGATCAAGCTGCACGATCACGGTCCTGGAACCGTGAACGGTTCAAATGAGAACATGAACGGCATCTATACAGTTTATCCTTCTCAGACGCAACCGGCCGAATCGCTGAACCCGCTGATCGGTCAACCCGCTGCCGGCCAGTGGAAGCTCGAGGTGCTGGACGACGATTCGCGAACCTGGCCGGGGCCACTGCCACGGCTCCTCGGCTGGGCGCTGTCGATCGACACGGGATCGGGGCAGGGTTCGCCGCCGCAGTATGCGACGTATCTCATTCCGGTGGCGGCTCACACACCCGGAAAAGTTGGGACGTTCTGGAAGACCGACATGCGGATCTTCAATCCATCTGCTGATACTGCGGCCTCCTTCGACCTGTATCTCGTCCCCGAAGATGCCGATGGAACGGCGACCTATTCACACCTTGCTCTTGAGATACCTCCAAACACCATCGCAAACCTCCAGGATGTGCTCAAAACGAGCTTTGGCATGACGAACGACAAGGGCAATCTTCTGATCCAGGCACAAGGCACGAATCTGCTTGCGACCTCCCGAACCTATAACGCGGGCGGTGCCAATGGAACCTTTGGACAGTTCGTTGGTTCGGATCTGGGAGTCAACGCGATCGGTCCTGGAGATGGGCCGCTGACGATGATCCAGCTCGCGGGCAACCTGAGCTACCGGACGAACATCGGGATCTCCGAGGCATCGGGCCACTCCGCTCAAGTCAAGATTTCCCTCTACGACGGTGACACAGGCACCGTCCTCGGCACGCCACAGACCATCACGGTCAAGCCTTTCTCGAATGAGCAAAAAGATCTCTTCAAACTTGTCGGAGCGCCGGATACCGATAATGCCTATGCTACAGCCGAGGTTGTTGGAGGCGTTGGGCGCATTGTCGCGTATGCAACCGTGGTCGATCATAATACCGGCGACGCGATCTTTATCCCCGGTTCGGTGTCATCGACCGCCCATAGCCACATGATCCCGGTCGTCGCCTCCGCTCCTGGAATCAACGCTTTTTGGGTCAGCGACGTCCGGATTCTCAATGCGGGCAAAACCTCAGCCACCGTCAGGCTTGAATTCCGGAGAGAAAAGAACACGCAGACTGGGCCGTTGACAGCAACAACTACGCGGACAATTCCAGCAGGGCACGTCCTCGCCCTTAACGATGTCCTCGAAACGGCACTTGGCATCAGCTCAACGAAAGGATCACTTCGAGTCGTTTCCACAACCGAAGGTGCGCCGCTCCTCGTGACATCCAGAACCTACAACACAACGAGCCTCGGGACGTACGGGCAGTTCGTTCCGGCCGTGACCACCGGCTTTGGCGCATCGAAGCATGTGACTGTCATTCAGATGGATGGAACGGGCGGTTTCCATTCGAACATTGGGATGTGCAACATGAGCGATGTCCCCATCTCGCTCACGTACACCGTGAAGAGCTCCGATGGCGTCACCCTCGGTGAGCCACAGACCGTCAACCTCGATCCGTACCAGGTCGCACACATCACACATGTCTTCAAATCGGTGCAGACGACGCCGGCCACCAACGCCCGCATTGAGTTCTCTCTCACTTCCGGTCAGGGATCGTTTACGGCCTACGGGACACTTGTCGATGACACGTCGACCGATGCCATCTACATCCCTGCCGAGGCATACTGACGGGGGACAGTAGATACAACATGGGAATGTGAGCCACTGAATCTACCGGCACGACACCGGCCAAAAGCCGCCCGGCCCTTCAGCTCGTCAAAACCCCCGGCCGGTCCCCAACGACCGGGGTGGCGTATGGGTTACTCCGCAGTCACCGCCGTCTTGGTCGCAGCCATCATGCCGGCGCACGCGAGGTAGAGGAAGATCAACGCAGTAATGAGCCCGAGGTAGCCGCCGATGATTGTCAGGAACCCAACGCCCCAGGCCCCAACGGCGAGGCAGCCTGCCGTCAACCACAACCCGAGAAGCAACAGCTGGGTCCAGAGACTTTTCAGCGGGAAGCTCGCCAGCCACATAAAGAAGAGGAAGATCGTCCACAGGGCAAGGTACCAGCCCTCGATGGCAGCACTGATTTTCGCCGCAAAGAACACGTGCCCGAGCGCATAGGTAAACCAACCGGCGCCGAGCAGGAGGAACAGCACCGTGTGGAACGTCTCGCCGCGGAGAAACTCGAGCAGCCCGACGAACACGACCGCCCCACCCGCCAATCCAAAGGCGAGGGCCGGCACAAGTCCGCCGATGGCCGGGTACCACCCGGCGGAGACCATACTGAAAAGCCACATCATAAACGCAAGGGCCGCAAACCCCGCAGGCGTCGGATCTGCGTATGTTTTCTCCATAACAACCTCCCCCCGATCCAGCACCCGCTTTGTCATGAGGACGCCAGACCGGCCGGTCAGAACGGGTCCATCGCCGCATCCACGTCACGTTTTTCAGCTTCCAGTTCCTTCACCACGCGCAGCCATGGACCTCGTACATCAACCTCAGTCAGGAAATACAATCCATTCGGCCGGGTTCTCCGCCGAGTATCAGACGGTACAAGATTCCACGGATGTCCCGGCTCACGACATTGCCCTTACTGGTTCCGGCGGCGACCGGATGTGAGCTTGTCGTTTCATGATCCCCGTATTTCAATGTATATCGAGTCACAGAATCTGCAAGTTTTTTTCTGAGAGCTCAAGGAATACGGGCAGTTATGTATTGAGATTTACTCCCAGAAGGAACCGAGCAAACGATCGGCGAGTGAGGAACGAAGCAGGTGCTCTGGGTCGTATGTCCGTTTGAGCGCTGTGAACCGGTCCAGCTCCCCACCGGTGAACGCGGCACGGAAGAGCTCCCCTGGCAGCGCCGCATCCTTCGCGGGGTAGAACCGGCCTCCGGCGGCAACCACGGGTTCCGCTAGTTCCCGGACCAGCCGCCACAGACGCGCTCGATTCGTCCGGGTGACCGGAAAGTCGAGTGCCAGCGAGAAGCCATCCAGGCCGTGTGTCAGGAGGAATGGATCGGGCCGGTGGCGCTTGAGAACGGCAAGGAACGACGGCATTCCCGCCCTCTGACAGAGCTCGAGCTGACGGCCCAAGACACGCTCAGCGTGGCGTACCGGCACGAACGACTGATGTTGGATCAAGCCGCCAGGCTCGTAGATCCGTTCCCATCCGGGGATGGCATCGAGCAGAAAGGAGAACTCCACCAGACTCTGCTGGAAATGCCGTTCTCCGGCCGTCAAACGTCCGAGAGAGTACTTGACGAGGTTGATCATCCGAAGACCGGGTCGGTTGGTCAACGGCTTGAGGAGCGGCGGGATCATCGACATCGGAACGACGCCCGCGATTCGTCCCGGCCCTCGTTGAACGCTGGGATCGAAGTGCCTTCCCGGCGCGGGATCTTCCCCTTCATCAAGGTGGCGGGCAACGTGCACGAGCCCGCGTCCCAGGTGCCTTCCTCCCGCGAAGGCGTCGATCCAGCCAACGACGTACTCCCAGCGATCCTTGGCCTCATCGAGCAGCCGGAGCATCTCGCCGAGGTTGGAGACTGCCAGCGCCTGAACGTCCAGGAATCCAGAGTGCACGCGCATCATCCGGAAGCGGGCACGCGTGATGATGCCGAGTTGGCCAAACCCACTGATTACGGCGTGGAAGAGTCCGGAATCACGCTCCGGAGTCAGCGTTCGAGACTCACCGGATGGCAGAAGCAGATCGATCTCTTCACAGTGCTCTCCAACCGTTCCGCGATGCCAGTTGTTCTTTCCGTGGGCGTTCATGGCAAGGATGCCCCCTGCTGACGGTGTCGCCGTTCCGGTAACGACCGGCGGCCACCAGCCGTCGGGAAGCGCCGTACGCCAGATCTCCTCGATCGTCACGCCGGGCTCGACATCCATGACGCCGGAAGATGGATCCCAGGCGAGGATTTTGTTCATCCGGTCGAGGCTGAGCATCATCGCTTCCGGCAGGAGCGCCGCATCGCCGTAGCTGCGTCCGCGTCCACGCAGGACGAGCGGAACCCGATGGCTCCGTGCCAACTCGAGGACGTCGGCGACACCCCGGGCGTCCGCCGGCCGGTACACGTACCCGGGCGCCCCAACAGCTCTCCCCCACCCCTGGACCCATTCGAGATGTTCTGGTGGAAGCGGCGAACTCCTTCTCATCCGTTACACGCCCAACCGCCGGAAGAGCCAGGATGGAACCGCTCGAACGGCCCAGCTGATCAGCCGCCACCGCTCAGGGATGTACGCCGTCACCGCCCGCCGGTGCATCCGCTTGACGATCAGCCTCGCAGCACGGTCTGCACTGACGGCACCGGGCAGCTTGCCCAGATCTGCCGTCATTGGCGTTTTGACGAACCCCGGCTTGATCGTCACGACCACAACGCCGGTCCGGCTCACGCGGTTGCGAAGCGCCTCCAGGTACGTTGCCAACGCTGCCTTCGAGGTGTTGTAGGCGGGCGCGCCCGCCCGGCCGCGATCACCGGCGATCGAACCAATCCCAACAATCGTTCCATGGCCGAGCGCGGCAAACCGTTCGGCCACAGGATTGAGCCACGCGATGGCTCCGAGCAGATTGACCTCCAGCACCTCCAGGTCTTTCTCCGTATTGAATTCGCCATCTTCCGGCCTGTACAGGATGCCGGCTGCATAGATGACGAGGTCGAGCCCTCCGAGCGTTGCGGCGATCCGTTGCAGCAGAAGCGGGGGCTCATCGCGATTGAGGACGTCATGGACAAAGGTGAAGGCACGTTGCTCTCCGGCCGCCGCATTGATCTCCCGTGCGATCTTCTCAAGCCGCTCCTGCCGCCGCGCCACGAGCGCGACGCGTGTTCCCTCACCGGCAAGACGCCGGGCGAGCGCCTCGCCGATCCCGGATGAGGCTCCGATCACGAGTGCATGCCCAAACCTGTCAGCCATCGGTTGTCAACGCTCCCTCCTCGCGCTCCGCTGAGACAATCTCGTACCGGAGATCCTGCAACGCCTCGCGGACACGGGACTCATATTCTGGCGAGAACACCAACCGTTTCAACTTCTCTGAAACCGGCAAAACCATGCGCCGTCCTTCCCATCGCACCCGTTCGCCCGTCCGCACATCCTGAACGTCACCCCGTTCGAGCAATCGTGTCGCCTCATGCAACGGAATCCCTGCAAATGCCTCTCCGAGAGCCCGGTACCGGGCTTCGTCCTCCGGCTTGAGAAACCTGACGAGCTTCCGGCTTTGAGCCGCCACATGATAGTGCGAGGGGACGTACACCACGCCGTCGAGGTGCAGCATCTCACAGATCGAGACGAGCCACCCAAGGACGTCGGACAACATCCCGAGCCCCGGGTGCTTTTGACCCGGCAAGGGGGGACGCTCTCCCGTAAACCTGGCCCGGGGATTCTGCAGCAGCAGCCATTCTAAAACCAGCACCTCCATACCGGGGATTTCACCCTGGCTTCGCCTGGCCCGGAGCTCGATCAGGAGCTCCGCCCGGCGCCAATCACTCCACACGCGAAGGGTGCTCCCAAGCGGATGGGTCAGGTCAATTTCGAGAAACGGGTTGTGAAAACCCAATGTCCGAAGCTGGGCGAGGAGCCCGAGCTTCTCCATCAGGAGTTCCACGCCGTGGCGGGAAAAATAGTCGAGGAACCTGCCATGGGTGGTGCCACCAGGCATGATGTCGGCAAGATCCTCGTCCGTCAGGCGCAGGGAGAATCCATTTGGCTCGGACGTCAGCTCGCTCGGATTGAGCTGGCTCCAAATCTTCCGCACGCGCATCAACGCCAGCTCGTCGGAGTCAGGGATCTCTTGCGTCTTCCCGGTCATCAGCCAGAAGAGAAACCGGGCCGAATACTGCCAGGAGCGGGGCCCATAGCCACCTCCGAGCACAATCGCGAGCGGAATCTTATGGTTCTGTTCACGAACGGTCTGAATGACGAACCTGTCCCGGGCCAGCACCCCATCGGGAGAGATCTTCCAGTTGCCGAGCTGGTCATCCCGTGCAATGTCACAGCCAGCTACGTAGATGACGAGACCCGGTTTCTGCTTGGTCACAATGTCAGGCAAGGTCTTGAGGAGTGTCCCAAGGTAGACCTCGTCGGTGACTCCCTCTCCGAGCTCGATCGCTGTCGAGGAAACGGCACTCGTATCGCCCCAGTGAGCGTTGTGCACCGAATACGTGTACACGGTCCGATCGTTGGCGAAGATCTCACGGGTTCCGTTTCCATCGTGAAGATCGAGATCGACGACCAGCACCGGCGCACGAAAACCGTGAGCCCGGAGCCTTGCGATCGCAACGGCAATGTCGTTGAAAACGCAGAAACCCATCGCACGTTGTGGGAGCGCATGATGAAAACCGCCCCCAAGATTGATACCGATTCCACCGGAGATCAGGGCGAAACGCGTCGCCTGAATCGTTCCACCCGTCATCCGCCGTTGAAAATCCACAAACTGCTCGCGGGTTCGCTCGTCGACGGGAAACCCAAGCGCTTCTGTCAGCCCCTGCGGTTGCTGGAGTGATTCGAGGTACTCGGGCGTATGAACCAGGAGCAGGTGGTTGAGGGACGCTCGCCTCGGCGGAACGATGTCAGAATCAACGGCCAGCCCCTCCTCGGTCAGGACGGCGAGGATCCGCTCCGCGCGCACCGGGTCCATCGGAACGCCAGGAATGGAGAGACTGTAATCCGCGTGAAAAATAAACCGGACGCGCCTGCGCCTGCACGCCCTGCAGAAGATCCGCCACCCCCGCCTCACACGTTGGACAAACCGGCATCCGGGACCGCATCGCCGTTTCGCTACACCCACCTGTCCCGCCATCGCAGCATCGTTCGCAGAGCTCACGGTCCGAGTATAGCGTGCCTTGAAGTCCCGTCTGGACAAGGAAATCCCGCCTCATAACCACAGCGGAAGACAGCACTCCTGCCTGTTATCTGCCTGCCACAGTTCCTTTGGGCATCACGTAGGCGATCGCGCCGTAACCCACCCAGTGGTAAAAGTTGGACGGCGCTGTGTACCCAAGGCCCTCCTGACGGGTCTGCTGCGAAACGGGCAGCTCGGGCTCGGAGAGGCTCGTTCCGTACCGCAGCAGCGTTCCCACCGGATCGGGAAGGTGGAGCTTCGCCGCCGTCTGCCGGAACATCTCGAGACCAAACGGTACGGAGAAGCGGCCACACCACGGAATGGTATAGATGTGTGGATCGGAAGGATCAACGAGCTGATCGAGGAGCGTGTGCAGATGGGATGCGCTCAACGGTCCTTCAAGATCATCGTGAATCAAACGATGATCCTGAGCGGTCGCCTCCGCGTACGCCTTCATGTCCGTTCCGAAGGGTGCATAGTCAAAATCTGGACCGTAGTGGACCAGATCAGTCGAGATGACGATGGCGACATCTTTGCCAAACGTCCAGTGGTGCTTCGTCATGATCCCGGCCAATGCCGACGACAAATGATCGGCCAGCTCCGACATCCGGTTCCAGCCCATGTACGGTACCAGGATCGGCACGATGCGCACGTGGCGGTTTCCGTACTCCAGGAATGGGACGATCGCTTCGAGCGAGTGCTCCCGGCAGTGCATCGTATCGCTGATGATGACATCGCCGGCTGGCATGCGGGCCAGGAGCTCCTGCCGGAGCGGATCCACGCGCACCGGTCCCCACGGTCCGTGCCACGCCTCGAACCGGTCGAAGACGAGACGATCCGACAGATTCCATAATCTGGCCTTGTGGAACACACCGATCATGATGACCCGCGGCGCACGAATCAGCTGGGTCGCATGGACGTAGACGCGCGCGGCGTACAGGTGATCGTCATGTGGGCACACGACCGCGGGAACCCCCTCTCCCGGGGCCAGGTGCAACCTGATCCGGTCGGCGGCCAGCCCCTTTGACTCAGCCTCAATCGCATGGGTCAACACGTCTTCAGCCTGGTCGGCCGTGACGACGAAACCGACCGCGTCCATTTGGCCGCGCACGAGATCCCCTTCCGAGCGCAACCCCATGATCTTCTCGACCTGTGCCCGTGTCGGTCCTCCGGCCGAGGCCACGGACGCGGCGATCAACGCGCTGGCAAACATCACAACAACGGCAACATGTTTCATACCTGCCTCCAGCGTTATTTTACCGCCACAAGATTCCGGCGTGTCAGGTCGGCCAGCCACGCAACGATCAGTATCAATCCGAGCACAACGACAATGGCCGGACCGGTCGGGAAGTCCCACACGTACGAAGCCACGAGCCCAAGTGCCGATCCCAGCCACCCGATCCCCCACCCCAGGATCAGCCTCGTCTTCATGTTCGTCGCCAGTAGAATGGCGATACAAGCCGGGATGACCAGATAGCTGAAGACCATCAGGATGCCGCCGATTTCCACGGAAAACGTAATGATGATGCCGAAGGAGAGGTAGAAGAGGAAATCCCACCACCGGATCTTCCACCCGCGGCGATACGCCTCACCGGGATCGAAGCTGATCAGCAAAAAGCGCTTGCGAAGCAACCAGTGAAACAGCCCGACGGCCGAGTAGATGATCAGATCTTTGATGACCGTGGGCCACGTGACCCACAGAAGGCTGCCAGCCAGCGTCTCCTTGATGTGCTCGGCACCCTCCGGCGCCTTGTCGGCAACCAGGATCGCGGCCGCCGACGCAACGACGAAGGTAATCCCGATGATCGCCTCCTGCGGCAGCTTCTCATACCGCATGCGTGTGATAGCAAAGATACCCGCCGCGATCGAGGCAAACCCCATGGCGAAGAGCGTGGATCCTAGCGAGCCAGGATGGTGGCCAGCGGCGAACCCCACAACTGCGCCCAGTGCCGCAAACTGTGCGACGGCGAGATCGACGAACAGGACTCGTCTTTCGATAATGTGAATGCCGAAATACGCGTGGATACCAACGAGAACAAGGCACGCGGCGAACGGTGCAGCCATGAACGAGAGCATTTCCATCATGGGCTCCTCCAAAGTCTGAAGCTACGCGGGTACGGGAGACTGAACGCCTCCCGTACCCGTGTGTACACATTACTGAGCTGTCACGCCAGCCTTGGCGTACGCATCCCGCAACCGGCCGATCCATGTATCGATCAGATCGAAATACGTCTTGACCCCCGGTTCTCCGCCGACCGACGTCGGCACGATGACAGGGATGATGCCGGTTCTTTTGGCGATGTCCTCCGGCTTCCTTCGCTCGAAGTAATTGGCCGCGAGGAGGACCGGAACGTGCTGCTGCTCGATTTCCTTGATCAGAGCTGCAACGTGCCGTGCCGTTGGAGGGATGCCAGGTTTGGTTTCAACGTAATCGACAACGTGGAGCCCGAAGAGCGTCGTGAAATAGACCCAGTTTTCGTGGTAACAAATGATCTTCTGACCCCGGAACGGCAGCGCTTGCTTCAGCCATCCACCGAGCTTGCCGAGGAGGTTGTGCGACTTTAAGAACGGGATCAGGCGGCCGTTCAAGGCCATTCCGTTGAGCGTGTCCGCACCGAGGAGCTGTATCAGATTGTTCCCGTAGAGCCGCTGCTCAATCTCCTGGTCGAAACGCGCGAGGTTAGCCTTGTACTGAGGACACCCATCGAGATCGACCTTGCACAGACCCGTCGTGATATTCCGGGCGATGATGAGCGCGTTCAACGGCGACGTTTGAATGTGCGGATTCCCATAGATGTGGATGTCGCCACCGGACCGGTCGATCGATTTTGGCACTTGCAGTAGATGAATGCCCTGTGACGCTGAGACGTATCCAACCGCGCCGTCGACGATTTTCGGGTTCCCGGACTTATTGACCAGGACAGGAGCCCACAGCTCGAGATCCAGGCCTGTGCTGACGAAAAGGTCGGCGTTGCGCAACATCAGCGCATACGATGGCTTCGGCTTGATGTGGTGCGGATCGGCGTTCCCAGGAATAATCCCCTTGGCCTCGACCCGGTCGCCACCGATGTCTCTGGCAATCGCCGCATAATCTTGAAGCGTCGTTACGACATGGACTTTGGCGCTCGACACAGCGGCCGGGGTCAAAAAGGCCGCGATCATCGCGCCGGTCAGGAATGAACGTGGGAATTTCATCAATGCCTCCTCAGTACCGATCGTGCTTGTGCGGGCCGGCCGCAAAGGTAATCTGAAGCTCAAACCGCCTATCGACACCGTACCAGTTGTCCTTGCGGTAGCTCATCTGCCCGCGCAACCGGACGAACTCCGATTCCCAGAAGGTCACGTACGGCGAGAACCCCCAGTACCGGTGTCCTTCGACGAGCTGATCATCGACGCGGTCGTACCGCAGCCCGGTGATCCAGTGCGGCGAGAGCTTCACCTGTCCGTACGTGTATCCGCCCCACGCGTCACGCTGCGGGGCGTCAAAGCGGTCGCGTTCCGATCGCAGCAACATGCCGCGTAACGTGAACTCGTGATAGTGGCCGCGTCCGGCCGGATACCAGTCGTACGTCCAGTCCATCGCGTAAAAGTTATGGTTGAGATGGCCCGCTTCATCGGCTTTGCCATGCAACGCGTCGAGGCCAACCTCGAAGTAGGTGTTTTCTGTTAGATCCCAGTAGTTCTTCAAGCGTGCGAGGAAGGTCGGGTGCTTCCAATCAGAGCCGGCGAAGGCGACGTCGTTGTCGCCGTCGGTGACTTCAACGGTGAGCTCGTTCGTCGTTGCCCACAGGTGTGGCATCAACCAATCAACCGAGACGCCCGTGCCCGTCAGCCCCTCGTCGCCAAAGCTCTCCTGGAGCACCCACGGAAGATCGACCTGATCCAGCGCGTGGCTGTGCCACCGGTTGAGGACGCCGAACTGCTGCCGCTTCTTCCCAACGGTCAACGTCGTGCTCCCCGGAAGATCGAGCCACGTGATGTACCCTTCTTCAACGCTCGTTTCACCTTCCTGGTAGGTATCGGCCCCTTCGGGAAGGCCGAACGTCGATCCGTGGGACGGGAGACTGTGGCTCACCACGAGGTGCATCCGTGTGTACGGATCGAGGTACGACTGGGCATCGAGCTCGAACTCGCCGCCCTGCATCTCCTCGCGCTGATGGTTCCCGCCAACGAGGAACATGTTGCCTGTGAACGAAATCTCGGGATTGTTCTGCGGCTGCATCCGCGTTCCTGACGTGAATTCCGTCGTCGTGTTGACCTGCTGAATTTCTGGAACGGCAGGTTGTGCGGCCGCTGCAGCCGCCTCCTGCCGGAGCTTCGCAATCTCTTCCTGTTGTTTCTGAACCGCCCGCTCGTGCTTGAGCTCGGCCAGCTCCTTTTGAACCTGTTGGAGTTGTGACGTCAGCGTCTGAACAGTTTGCTCCAGCCGTTCGAGTTTCTGCGCCGTGCTCGCCGGAGCGGAAGCGTGCGGCGCCTCTTGAGCCCGTACGCCCGTTGCGGCCATCAGGCCAGCGAGGCCCACAATGACCAACGGGGTCTTGAAAAGGTGCATATTCCCCCCTTGTCTTGTCGAGATGGTGTCAATCAGGATGCCACGAACACCGTCACGCGTAACAAGGAGGAGCGCGCTTGCGTGGGAGCCTTCTCCAGGTTCCAGCCGCTGGCTGGCGCCACAGTGTCGCCACACTGTCCGGCGCCGATGTCAGGCTGAATGAGATGGCCCAGCCGCCTGCGGTCGCCGTCGTCGACCGGACCAGGCATGCGAGACAAAAATGTGGCGGGAGCTGATGCCCTTCCGGATGGATGTGAAACTGATGAGATCCGGGGTAGGCGACGCTGCAGTAGCCGTCGAACCGGGGTACATCGGGTTCCGCCGTATGGGTGTGCGGCAGGGACAGAATCACCCCGTGCCACGCCACGAGGAACGCGGCCGCCACAAGCAGAGAAAACCGGCGCCGCCTCATCACGCCTATCATCATCCCAGCCCGGTGAGCTGTCAAATCAGCGTGCCGGCTCGAAGGCTGCCGCGAACAGAACGACCCCAAGATCCCGGCGATCCTGACTCACCCCGGCGCGCGCTGGATTGAACCCCACGCTCTCGAGTCTCAGGTGAAGCCGGCCATCCTTGACGGCTCCAGGCGGAACATGCAGGCAGAACCGGCCCGGCCGTGGCCCGGGATGCAACGGCCCTGCGAGCTTGGCTCCGCTGGAAGTACGAATCTCGAGCTCCGGCGGTGATGGCCGCGGCGCGGCAAGCACGAGGACGAGCTCTCCTGAACCGGCCGGCACGTCGAGCTCCGAATGTGGACGCAGCCAGCACCCCGTTCCGCCACGGGGAAAACGTTCAGGAGCGTACGCGCCCGTCACCCGGACCCGGAGACGCGCCCGTTGTGCGCGAGTTGCCAGAGGACCGTGCCAGGGCACGCCGGGACCGGTGAGCTCAACGCCAAAGAGCTGAACGGCGAGTGGCCTGTGATCGCCGTGACCGGGAGGATAGACCGCACGGCGGTCGAAGCGGACGCGATTGATCGAGTCAGCCGATACGCGCTCCGGAGGAATCCAGACCACCAACCGGCCCGAACGGCCCGGCAGCGAGGCCACCGTTGTGCCGTTGGCGCGAACTACGAGCGGTTCCTGACCGGGCGCCGGTCGGAGGTCGAGCCGGATCCAGGTCCATGCCGGGAGCGGAGGAAGGGCGAGCGTCGTCCCGGCTGAGCCCCACATGAACCGGATGCCGGACGGGGTGCGCTCCGGAGGCCACCACTTTCCCAGCGCCAACGGCGGATCATCGATGACCGCGGCCTTCAGGAAACGCCCCTGAGTGAACGGCACAAGATCGCGCGGCACACCGCTCCACAGAATGTGCTTTCCGGTCAGCGAGCCGAGGTACCAGCCGGGATGATCGGTCACGACGATCCAGGAGCGCTCAGGTGCGGTAAACGGCTCGGGGGCCCACGGGGAGAGCAGCAGCGGCGGATGTGGCGGGACGACGCCTCCCCCTTTGACGTGCCAAAGGTAGTTGGCAAACGGGTAAAGCCCGGCCTCGGGCAACACGGCGCGATGATGCCGCTTCGCGATCGGAAACGACGCCTCGACCGCGGCCCAGCCCGGCAGCTTCCCCGTATGCTGCGTCACGAGCAGCGGATAGCTCACGTTGAAGGCGAGCATCCCTGCGAGGATGAACGCGGCGATCGATCCAGCGACCGGCATGATGGCAGCGACGCCTGCGGCCAAGAGCGGCGCCATGGCGAGATGCACCGGGACAGCGTACCGGGTGTAGGTCCGGTTTTGGAGAAAGACGAGCTGCAAGACCGTAACACCGAGCACGGCGAGCCACAGCAAGGCGCTCCGGCGGCTGACCTTCCGCGCCCACACGGCGAGACCGGTCGCGGCAAGGGCCACCAGCACACACGTCCATCCCACCCCTCCGAGCCCCTTGACCAGGCCAAGCTCCGGCACGCCACCGAGGTTGTGCGCGAGGTTGTGAGCCTGGGTCTCGGCATGCGTGACGAAGGCCGCCACGAACCGTTGCCACCCGCCCTCCGCATGGACCATCCACACGACCGACCCGGTCACCGCCGCAACTCCCGCCACCACCCCGGGAATCAGCCGCTTGAGCGGCCGGACCGTCCAAGCGCCGCCGAGCCAGAGCAATCCGAGCCCCGGCAGGAGGATCGGCCGGATCAGGAACGCGGCGGTGATGACCAGCGTAAACGCGGTGGCCCGCATGCCCCTCAGGCCGCCGGCGAGCAACGCTGCCGCCATCAACGCGAACGTCGCCGATGGAACCGAGGAGAACCCCCTGACGGCGTGGAGCCACGGTCCGGGCAGCAGCAGCACGAAGACGGCTGCAAGAGCCGCGACCGGCCGGGGCGCCACACGGCGCCCGAGAAGCGCCAACGGCCAGAGCGCAATGACCGAGAGAAACGCAGAGGCGATCTGCAGCGCCTCAAGCGGCGTTGGCGTCAGCAGGTACAGAAGATGACCCAGCCAGATCCAGCCGGGAAAGCCGGGAGGCTGCGGGTAGTGGGCCGTCAGGCTGAAGTAGTAGATCCCGTTTGCAAACAGCGTCTCGTCCCATTCCCAGGGACCGGAGGCCATCAGCCCAAACCGCGACCAGAGGAGCAACGACGCCGTGAGGGCCGTGAGCAGCCCATCACCCCAGCGCCACCTGCACCCGAAAAGGAGGACCCGGTCGAGCCAATCGCCAGCTCTGCCCGGATCTGCGCCGTCCCGCATCAGGCCTTCCTCAGATTCCAGCACGCAGCAATCACATGGGCGGGACGCCGCATGTGCAATCGTCCCGCCCACACCTCGATCGTCTTGGGGTTTCCCCCGTTATCCATTCGCCCGCGCGAAAGCTTCCATGAACTGGGCCAGCGTCTCAACACCCTCCGGCTCCATCGCGTTGTAGATCGACGCGCGGCACCCGCCAACGGAGCGATGTCCCTTCAAGCCGACCATCCCGTTTGCCTTCGCCTCTTCGACGAACGTGGCCTCGAGCTCTTCGGAGGGAAGACGGAAGACCACGTTCATCATCGAGCGGCTCCCCTTCTCCACCGGGCACCGGTAGAAGTCCGGATGGGCGTCGATCACACCGTAGAGGCGATCGGCCTTCTTGCGGTTCCGTGCCTCCATCGCCGTCAAGCCGCCGTTATCCTTGATCCAGCGCAACACGTTGCGGACCATGTACACGGCGAAGCAGGGTGGCGTGTTAAAGAGCGAATCCTTCTTGACGTGCGTCGCGTATTGCAGCAACGTTGGAATGTCGTCGTTCGCCGTCTCGACCCACGACTTCCGGACGATGACGATGGTCACTCCCGCCGGCCCGACGTTCTTTTGAGCACCCGCATAGATCAGCGAGAACCGGTTGGCGTCGAAGGGACGCCACAGAAAATCGGACGACATGTCAGCGACCAGCGGCACGCCGCCGGTTGAGGGGAACTCATGCCACTGCGTTCCGCGAATCGTGTTGTTGCTCGTCAGGTGCACGTACGCGGCGTTGGGATCGAAATCGAGCTCGGAGAACGCAGGAATACGCGTGAAGTTATCCGGCTCACTGGTCCCGGCCTCGCGGGCCGCCGCGATGATCTTCGCCTCCTTGATCGCCTTGGTCGACCAGGCGCCGGTGTTGATGTAGTCCGCCGAGCCGCCCTTGGGGATGAAGTTATATGGAACCATGGCGAACTGGAGTGAAGCACCGCCCTGCAGGAAGAGCACGTGATGGTCATCGTCGAGCCCGAGCAGCTCGGAGACGAGGCTCATCGCCTCGTGATGGAGCGCGTCATACTCCTTCGACCGGTGGGAGATCTCCATCACGGACATCCCGGTTCCCAGCCAGTCGGTCAGCTCTTCCTTCGCCTGAACAATGGCTTGCTCCGGCAGCATCGCGGGACCTGCATAAAAATTCCAAACCCTGCTCATGACAACCTCCTCAGCCGATCTCTTTGGCAAATTCAGTCAAGATGTCGACTACCACGTCGCCGATCCGGAGCATGTTCTCCCGGCTGCCAGCGCCGATGTGCGGCGTCATGACAACGTTGGGAGCATGCAGAACCGGATTCGATGGATCCGGCGGATCGGAGGGCCAGACATCGGTGGCGTAGGCGCGAACCTTGCCACTCTCGAGCGCGGCGGCCATGTCCTCCTGAACGACACACAGCGCCCGCGCCGTGTTGACGATGACGACCCCGTCCTTCATTTTGGCGATCGTCCCGGCGTTGATCATGCCGCGGGTCGCGTCGATCAGAGGAACGTGGAGTGTGATGTAGTCCGCCTGCTCGAGCAGCTCATCGAACGAGACCAGCTTCGCGTACTGGTGGCTCGAAATGATCGGATCGTAGGCGACGACGGTCATACCGAACGCAACCGCACGCTTGGCGACCTCGGTGCCGATGTTGCCCGCTCCGATGATGCCAAGGGTCTTCCCATAGAGCTCGGTTCGCTTGAGCTCCTTCTTCGCCCAACGTCCCTCTTTCATCGAGGCATGGGCCTCGATGAGGCGCGTTGGCACAGAGAGCATCAGTGCAAACGTCATCTCTGCGACCGCGATCGACGACGCGGAAGCAGTGTTGTGAACCCGGATCCCCTTCGAGCGTGCGTAGTCCAGGTCGATATTGTCGAGGCCGACGCCGCCCCGGATGATCATCTTGAGGTTCGTGGCGGAATCGATGTATTCACGGGTGCACTTCGTCTTTGAGCGGACGAGCACCACATCGGCTTCAGGCAGACGGTCCTTGTCTTCGGTGACTTCACCGAACCGGGCGAGCCGCTCGGGGAGCGAAGGGTCGAACGCATCAGAAATCAGAATCTTCATCATGGCCTCCTTTGTGAAAAACCCACACCGCCCGTTCATTCATCCAAGGGGCGGACGATCAGTCCAGACCTCAGCTTCGGCTCGAACCAGGTCGACTTCGGTGGCATGACCTTTCCGGCATCCGCCACCGCGAAGAGCTGCTCGATCGACGTCGGATACATGGCAAACGCAACCTTCCACGCTCCCGACCTGACCAGCCGTTCCAACTCCCCGATTCCACGGATTCCCCCAACGAAGTTGATCCGTTCATCGGTCCGTGGATCGCCGATGCCCAACACCGGAGCCAGCAGGTTCTCCTGGAGGATCGCAACATCGAGCCCCCGGACGGGATCATCTTCGGGAAACGTACCGGGGCGTGCGCGCAAGCGGTACCAGCGGTCCGAGAGGAACATGCCGAGCTCGCGGGCGCGGTTGGGATGTCCATCCTCCACCGGTTCGATCTCGAAGCTCGAACGAACCTTTTCGAGGAAGGTTGCTTCATCGAGGCCGTTGAGGTCCCGGACGACGCGGTTGTAATCCATGATATGCAGTTGATCGTGCGGAAAGATGACAGCCAGGAAGAAGTTATACGGTTCGTTGCCGGTGTGATGCGGATTGGCCCGGCGCCTCTCCTCCCGCACGCGGACGGCCGCGGCGGACCGGTGATGACCATCGGCGATGTACATCACCGGAATAGCCTCGAACGCCTGGGCCAGTGCGTTGACATGCTCCGGATCATCGACAACCCATAGGCTGTGCCTGATGCCATCATCCGCCGTGAAATCGTACGCTGCCGGTGCCGACGTCAGCCGCACAACGAGGTCATCGATCTGACGCTCAGCACGGTAGGTCAGGAAGACCGGTCCGGTGTTGGCATTCGTCGCTTCGATGTGGCGGGTCCTGTCGTCCTCCTTGGCACGGCGGGTGTTCTCGTGCTTCTTGATCCGCCCTTCCTCGTACTCATCGACGCTCGCACCGGCGACGATCCCGGTTTGCACGTGGTTCCCCATCCGCTGTCTGTACAGGTAGAAGGCCGGCTGTGTGTCACGAAGCAGAACATGTTGATCGATGAGGCGTTGCAGATTCTCTGCGCCCTTTGCGTAGACCTCATCGCTGTACGGGTTCGTGTTTTCGGGAAGATCGATCTCTGGCTTGACCACGTGCAGGAAGGAAACGGGGTTCGTGCGTGCCATGGTCCTCGCCTCGTCGCTTGAAAGAACATCGTACGGGGGGCTGGCAACGTGCTCGACAAATTCCGGTGCGGGCCTCAAGGCTCGGAACGGCTCAATACGTGACATGGGAACCTCCTTGACGCTCACTTCGGTCCGGCAGAACCGCCGGCACGCTGGAATCTACCACATGGCGTATCATCTGACCACCATGAACGTGGGGGTCCAACCGCTCATGGACCCGCCGCAAGCCGGAACGGACGGGGGAACGATGACACTGGGGCAAGACGCATTCCTGATGGGGCTCGGCTTTTTCGTTGGGATCCTCAACGTCATGGCCGGCGGTGGGTCGTTCCTGACGCTGCCTGCGATGATCTTCATGGGGATGCCCCCGGCCCTCGCCAACGGCACAAACAGGATTGCCCTGCTCGCGCAAAACGTCACTTCGGTGTCCCAGTTTCACCATCGCGGTTTCTCCGATTTTCGCCTGAGCTTCACACTGGCCCTCTGCACCATTCCCGGAGCGGTCGCCGGGGCGGTGGCTGCGATTCGTTTCGATCCGCTGTGGTTCAAGAGGATTTTGGCCGTCTTGATGATCGTCATGCTTCCCATCCTGTTCAAGGGCCGAAAGATGACGCCACATCCGTGGATACGCGAGCGTGGGAAACTGTTGGCTCATCTCGGTGCGTTTGTGTTGGGGTTCTACGGGGGCTTCGTTCAAGCAGGCACGGGTCCTCTGCTCATCATGCTCCTCTTCACGACGCTGGGCATCGATCTCGTACGGGTTAACATGCATAAGGTCTTCATCATCGGGTTCTACACGATCCCCGCCCTTGCCGTGTTTATCCTGAGCGGCCAGGTGGACTGGATCGCCGGTCTCGTCCTCGGTGCGGGCAACGCCGCCGGTGCGATCGTCGGCACACGGATGGCGATCAGCGGGGGCGACCGCCTGATCCGGCTCTTCGTCGCGGCTGCCATCTTCATCATGGCGGTCAAACTGTTTCTCATGCGGTAGAGGGCGTTGCGTTGCCGGGAAGGCCAACGAAGATCGGGAGATCCGAAGGCGGCAGCCTCGGCTTCACCCCAAGAAATGGCCGAAACTGCACGTTTTCCCCAGAAGGCGGGCGAGATGGCGACTTTCACCCCACGCGGAACGACCCGCACGACCAGGCAAATCGTCTCTACCCCCTTGTGCCTCTGTCCTCCTCTTCTCTCTGCGCTGCCGCGATCTCCCCGGTGAGGTTCTCCAGATGGATCTTTAGGAAATGGGGACAGTGTTGAATATCAGGGCCGAACCGGGAAAGAGAATTGCTCGTCCCCCCCGCCCAGATCCTTCGCGGTGCGCCTTTGGCGCACCACTCAGGATGACAAGAGACGGATGGCGGCGCCTCCGCTCCCTTGCGCCTCTGCGTTTCATTCCGCTTCCCACCTGTCCCGCAAGGAAGCGGTGCACACGCGCAACAACCTCCGGTAAATCGATCCTTGACACGCCGGAACAATCCTCGCTATCGTACTGTACGGAGAGTTTTTGAGGAAGAAGGGGGACTCATGATCAAGTCCGATCTGATTGAAAAGGTAATGGAAACAACGGACCTGCCGCGGCCGAAGGCTGCCGAAGCCGTGGATGCGCTCTTTGCCGGGATGAAGGAAGCGCTCCTCGGTGGCGACCGGATCGAGGTACGCGGGTTTGGAGTTTTCCAGGTCAAGGACCGGAAGCGGGGCGTCGGACGAAATCCGAAGACCGGTGAAGAGGTGGAAATTCCGCCTGGAAAGACGATCCGTTTCAAGCCGGGAAAAGACCTGCGCAATATGAGCTGAGGCTTTGAGCGACTCTGACAACCTGTTTTTCGAGCTCAGCCCCGAAGATCGCTTCGGGGCTGTTTCGTCTCCCGGCCCCCGGTACCAGCCGAGGTGGTGGCTCCATATCCTCCTCTTTGCCGTTACCCTCTTCACGACCACGTTTTTCGGCGCCTTCTTCGCCGGGAACCTCGGCCAATTCTCCGGTACGGCAAGCCTAGGCTCGCTCCTCCTCATGCCCCGGTTCTACCTCGAGGGTTTGAAGTTCTCACTGCCGCTTCTGACGATTCTGCTCGCTCACGAGATGGGGCACTATCTGACCTGTCTGCACCACGATCTCGCGGCGACACCCCCCTTCTTTATCCCGGCACCGTTCGGGATCGGGACATTTGGGGCCGTCATCCGGATCAAGGAACCGGTCCGGGACAAGGTCCAGCTTCTCGATGTCGGAGCCGCCGGACCGGTCGCTGGGTTCCTCGTCTCACTCCCCTTCCTCGTGTACGGCTTGGCACTGTCCAAGGTGACGGTCATGCCGGTCGATCACGGGTTCATCGTGTTCGGAGAGCCCCTGCTCTTCACGTTTCTTTCCCGCCTCATCCATCCGGCTCTGACCGGCGACGCCAACCTGTTGATGCACCCGACCGCCTCGGCCGCCTGGTTTGGGTTGCTCGTCACGGCCCTCAATCTGCTGCCGTTCGCCCAACTCGACGGGGGGCACATCGCCTACGCGATGTTTGGAAGATGGCACCGGAGATTTGCCTGGCCGCTGCTCTTCGTGCTCTTCGGACTTGGATTCATCTGGCCTGGATGGTGGCTGTGGACCGTCATCGCGCTGGTTCTTGGCGTTCGCCATCCCCGGATGTGGGACGAGGACATGCCGCTTGACCCCCGGCGGCGCCGCATCGGCTGGCTCTGCTTCCTGATCTTCATCCTCTGTTTCATGCCGAATCCGATCAAGATCGTCCCCTGAGATTTAATCGCTCCCGTGTTAGTCTTGCGCCCGTGACGAAGGTAAGGCGAATCATCGCGACGACCCACGAGGTCAGTCTGAAAGGCGGCAACCGGCGCTGGTTCGAGCGGCGGTTGACCGCGAACGCAAACCGCGCACTGGCGGGTTTGCCCGTGGCAGGTCTGAGCCGTCCGGCATGGCGGCTCCTCGTGACCTTCTCAGAGCCGGTGCCGTTTGGCGAGGCGGCGCGGCGGCTTTCGACGGTCTTCGGGCTCAGTGCGATCCTCCCCGTTCACCACGCCGGGTATGACCTTGAGGATGTCATCGCCGAGCTTGGCAGGAGAGTCCCGGCATTCTCACCCCGTTCGTTTGCCGTCAGGTGCATCCGGTCCGACAAGAGCTTCCCCATGACCTCGGTGGAGATCGAACGGGAGGCCGGCGGCGCCGTGCAAGACCTGACAGGATGGCCGGTCGATCTGACCAACCCCGATCTGACGATCCACCTCCTGCTTGACCGGAACGGTTTCTGGATCTGGATGGTCCGGGTGCCCGGCCCCGGAGGGCTGCCCACTGGTACGGGAGGGCGTGGCCTGTGCATGCTCTCGGGTGGGATCGACTCACCCGTCGCAGCCTACCTGATGATGAAACGCGGGATGCGGCTTGACTTTGTGCACTTTCACTCGGTTCCGGCAACTGATCCAGCCAGTCTGGAAAAGGTCCGGGAGCTGGTTCGCATCCTCAACCTGTACCAGGGCCGGGCACGGCTCGTCATGGTTCCGCTCCTTCCAATCCAGAAGGAGATCGTTGACCGGTGCCCCGAATCGTTCAGAATTCTGCTCTACCGCCGGTTCATGATGCGCATCGGTCAGGCATTCGCGAGAAACTTCCGGACACGCGCCCTGATCACCGGCGAATCGCTCGGCCAGGTCGCCTCACAAACCGTTGAGAACCTGACGGCTGTCCAGAGCGCCATCGAGCTTCCCGTCTTTCGCCCCCTGATCGGGTTGGACAAGCAGGAGATCGTGACGCTGGCGCGCCGTGCGGGAACGTACGACGTTTCCATCCAACCGCACATCGATTGCTGTACGTACTTCGTCCCTGATCATCCCGAGACCCGTACCTCCGCTGAAGAGCTCGAAACGGTGGAGAGCGTGCTCGATGTCAAAGCCCTGACGGAGGCGGCCGTCAGAGACGCCGGGATCGAACGGATCGATGAGGCCGCTTCGTGGGAACGGATCCCGATCCCCCCCGAAGCGCTGGAGCGGCGGATATGAACAAGAAACGTTCCCGCCGTGACCTGCTGACGATGTGGACCGAGTTCTTCCGCGACGTCGGCGATTCCTTGAGAACGGCACGCAAACCCAATCCCGTGCGGATGCTCCGCCCTCCCGGAGCGCTCGTCCCAGACGGGGCTTTCCTCGACGCATGCACCGGCTGTGGCGACTGCGTCCCGGCCTGTCCGATGGACAGCATCGTGATCGTTGAGATCAGCGAGGGGAAGGCCATCCCCGCCATCGACCCCTCTTCCAAACCGTGCTACATGTGTCCGGATCTGCCATGTATCGCATCCTGCACCGACGGTGCCTTGACCGCGCTCCCCTCGCCATCCGCCGTCCGGATGGGGGTCGCCAAGGTCGATATCAGACGATGCGTCACCTTCAAGGGTGAATCGTGCACCATCTGCTTCAAGGCCTGCCCTTTCCCCGGAGACGCGATCGTTCTCGCGGGCTCTCGCCCCGTCGTCTCCAATGTCCACTGTACCGGTTGCGGGCTGTGCGAGTACGCGTGCCCCGAAATGCCAAAGGCGATCTCCGTCGTTCCGGAACGCGATCTCGTTCCGAACATCCGCATTCCCAAAGATGAGTATCTCGCAGGGTAAGCGAGGTTGCATCAGGCGGGTTCACCGGCCGGCACCGCCCCGGGATACAGACGTGGCAGCCCGGCGGGCACGGCATAGGCTTTCAACGCCACCAACGCGTGCAACGTGATCCAACGGGACGGCTGGCCGCACCGCTCACCGGCCCCTCCGGATGGCGGCTCGATCTCCAGCGTCCAGCGTCCTTCGGCGTTCTGATCTGCCTGCAACTGGGCCAGTGCCTCCCGCATCCGTGGATCGTACGGGATCCCGGCGCGCGCCAAGGCCCAGAGAACCTCGACCCGATCCGTCCGGTCGAGGTTTGGATGTCCGGCACGGCCCCATCTGCCGTCGCGCGTTCGTGATTGCACATCGAGCTCGCCGATGAGAACGCCCGACGCCCTCTGGCGGACCGCGCCGAACCGGCCGTCGACCTCCCGGCCTGCCGTACCCAAGAGGGCGGCGGCCGTCACGGCGCAGCCGTTCGGACCTCCCCCGTGGTCCCGGTCGTGACAGGCCCACCCACCACCAGGGGAGCGCGGAGCTTCTTCCATGAGCCACGCCAGACGTTCCTCAAAGCGGAGGTCGTGATCCCACCCGAGTGTGCGAAACGCCTGGAGATCCCGGGCTACGGAGCACGGTTCATGATCGAGAAAATCGCTGTCCAGGAACCGTTCCGCTGCTGCATGGAGACGCGGATCCTCAGGATCGGCTCCCGACTGGACGGCGATCACGAAACGCTCCCGTGGCGCCGGATGATCCTGTGCCATCCTCATGCGATCCCACGTCCCGTCCGGCAACAGCGGTTCGAGCAGCGTGGCAACCGGTTCACATACATTGGCACCGCTGCGGGCACGGCGCACCGCCAGGCTGTCCTGCGGGCGTTCGAACAGCTCGACCAGAACCCGCCACACGACATTGGCCGCGGCCTCGTCAAGCAGCCACGCAACTGGGTCCGCCCGGAGCGCCTCCCACCAGGACCGGGCTGCCGTCACGCGAGGGGCCCGTGCCCGCCCGTTGCCGCCGCACGGATGACGCGCAGGGCGCCCACGAGCCGTGACATTCGCCGGTTCTTCTGCTGAATCGACTCGATGTCGGAAAGATCGACGATCTCACCCCTCGCTTCGCGCAGTTTCTTCTCGAGCTCGACTTGGAGCGCATGAAGCTCTGCCCGGGTGAACTTTTTCAGCATCACGGCGTTCGGCGTGACGTACCCCTCGCCGATCTGCCGGACCATGGCGGGCGCCGATCCTCCCAAAAAATGCCCCATCAGCCTTGCCTCCCCTCAACCGGACGCAGCGTTCCGTGGCTCCACAGAAACTGCCTGTCTGCCCGAACGGCGAGCTGCCGGTCGGGCGTCACCCAGACCGACGTGCGTCCAACCGACGCCCGCACCACCGCGGAACGCCAGATCTCCCCTCTGATACTGTTGACCCACGGCTGTGGATCTTCAACGACAACGATCCGGTAGTGCGATGGAATCACGCGTGCGGCCAGGACCAGCATCCGGTGAAAGAGACTCAGAGGGGCGCCATCCGCCGCGATGCTCCGGCCCTCGAGCTGACGCCGGACCTCTCCGAGCGCACACGCCTCCTCAACGGCCGCCAGCTCGCCGCTCGACAGCGGCCCGGTGCACATGGCGGCCAGGTTGTCATTGAGATCACCGGGGATGAACATCTCCCCCGGGGCGATGACGGCGATCGTGCCCGGGGCATCGCCAACGGGCCGGCCCCCAGCGAGAATGCCGCCTTCGACGGGCGCCCGTCTCCCAGCGAACGTCATGGCGAGGAACCCGGCCTCCTCCGGATCGTCACAGAGAATCGAAACGGACTCCCCCGGTTCAATGACAAGATCGAGCGGAAGCGACGCGCGAAGCCGGTCGCGGCCGGCCAGGACAGCGCCCTCGATGAAGATATCCCCGTGGTTTTCGCCGGCCGCTGGGATCGGCGGATCCGATCGAGCGCCGCGCCCAAGCACGGCGAGCGTGCCGAGGCGCCGCGCCGCAAGGAGCAGCACCAAGGGCGCAACCCATCCCCCTGTGGCTTGCGACAAGGCCAGGGGGAACACCGCAAAGGCACCCCCCCAACCCACCATCATGAGAACATCGGCAACATCGGGCCTCGGCCGTGTGCGCCGGCCCAGCCCGAATGCGGCGGCGGCGATCACCGCTCCCAGTACGATCCACGCTCCCAGCACCTTCCACCCAGAGGCCACCCCGATGAAGACCGCAGCGGCCATCCCCATCAGAAAGGCTCGCAACGCAGCGTGACGCCCCAGAATCCTCCAAGGAGCCTCCATCAGCAAAGCGGCGGCCGCAACGATCGGGACAAGCTGCGGACGGTATCGCAACAACCACGGAAGCGACGACAGGAACAGTGTCGCCATCCAGGCCAGGGCAAGCTCCCACTCGGATCTCATCACGCGCATGGTACCCCGGCCGTCCGCAAGGTGCCAGCGCTTGCCGTTTGCGCGGGAGATCGCTAGAGTCAGAGGCATGAAACGTGGCTTTGTCCTTTCGCTCATGTGCGTGTTGCTGGCACTCACCGTTGCCGGCCCGCTGCGGGCCGATCAGCCAACGCCGAGCGAGCAGGCGGCACTCGCTGCCTACCGCCAGGGCAAGTTTTCGCAGGCCGTCAGGCTCTACACGAAGGCCTTGGCAGAGACCGATAATCCAACCCATCGCGCTCAGCTCCAGGTTCGAATCGCCTGGACGCTCTTCGCCCTCGGCCGGCGCGATACGGTTGCCACCCACCTGAAGGCGGCGCTGCTGGAAGATCCCGGACTGACGCTCGTTCCCGACTACTACACCAAGGAGTTCCTCCAACTCTTCGACACGATCAAGCAGGAAACGGCCTCTGGCCCGGTTCCCGGCTCGGCGCCACCGCCACCGGACCTCGAAGCGACCATCGATTCGATCCAGCAACGGTTGCAGAGCGGCAATGACCTCGAGGGTGCGCTTGCCGACGTCAAGAATCTCCGGCAGTTCTATCCCACAGATGGCCGTCTGCTGCCGCTGGAAACCGCCATCCTCGAGAAGATGGGCCGCAAGGAAGAGGCGGCCAGGCTGCAGCAAAGCATCAATGCGGCGACCGGAGGCCCTGCCACACCCTCCTCACAGTCTGAGGAAACCTCCACACTCTCGGTTCCCCAACTGGTGCTCAGGGCGAACAGGCTGCTCGATCAGGGTGACGTTGAAACCAGCCTCCAGCTCCTTCGAAAGGCGGTCGACCGTCAGCCGGCCAACGTTGCCGCTCTTGAGCTCCTCGCCGAGGCCGCGATCCGTGCCGGACGGTGGACCGAGGCCGAGTTTGCATTGAAGAGCGCGCTCAGTTATCAGGAGAACAATCTCGAGCTGCAACTCCGCCTCGGTGAAACCTATCTGGCCATGGGCAAGCTCTCCGCGGCCCGCGACGTCTTTCGTCAACTGACAGACGCTCACCCCCATTCCGATCGCGCGTGGGCATCGCTGGGCCTCCTCGATGCGAAGATGCACCAGAATGACCGGGCGCTCAAGGAGCTTGCGCGGGCGCTCGAGGAGAACCCGCTCCTGCCCGAAGCGCAGCTCGCCTACGGCGAGCTCCTCCTTGCGAAGGGGCGTTCAAAGGATGCTCTTGCCGCCTTTCAATCTGCTGCCAACCTGCTCGAAGACGACCCTCAGCTCGAGGCCAGAACTGGCCAGGCGCTCCTCGCTCTCGGCAAGGCTGCCGATGCCCTCCCCCATCTTGAAACGGCCGTCGAGGGAAAGTTCAACCCGCCCGATGTCACGGCATCGCTCGCCCTCGCGCTGATTCAGAACGGCCTCAACGCCAAAGCCCAACGGCTCCTCGATACGACCGCAACCGGCGCCGAAGGACGCACCATCCTGCAGGGGTTACTCCTGCTGCATCAGGGGCGTCTCGGCGCAGCCCTGAAGGCGTTCCATGCCCAGGCGGCTCAAACCCCGAACGATCCAGCGTTGCTCGATCTCGTCGGTGTGACGCTCTACCGGATGCAGCGGTTCGCCGATGCGGCAACCGTGTTTGAGCGGTCTCATCAGCTTCTGCCTGACAACACAATCATCGAGGCCAACCTGAAAAACGCCAGGGCCGCAGCCGCGGCTGCCGCGCTCGAAGCGTCCGCTGTTCCGGTCTCTCCGGCGCCGCAGACGCATCGTTGAAGCACGAGCGGTGCGGCGCATCTTCGCCCCGTCAGGCGGGGGAACCGGCAGCACAATCCGGGTCAATACACCTCAATCCGGACGGCAGCGGCGCGGATGCTCGTGAAGGGGATCTCAGCCTGGATCGTGTGCGCGCCGGGAGCAAGTGGCCATGAGACGGCGTACGGGTAGTCCACGAGCTTGAACGGCTTCCCATCGACGATCCAAAGCAGCTGTTCCGACGGCGGATCGACCACCGCTTCCAGATTGAGCGTGGCGAAACGCGGAGGCGTTTCAGGATCCCGAATCACCCGAAGCCCGCGCTCGGGGCGGACGATCTCGACCCGCTGCGCCCGAGCCGCGGCCGTCCACCGGTGTGTTCCCACCGGTGCCCTGGCCACACGGAGGGCCATCTTCCCGGCACCCAACGGACTCACTTCGGTTGGAGGCCGTGGCAAATGTGCGGACATCTGCCATTCGGCGTACTTCGGTCCGAGATCGGTAAAGGTCCGCACCTCGGTATCCTCCGGAGGCGTGCGCGAGCTGGCCAGGAGCCCGTTGCGCGTGTCGATGGCAAGGCGCCGGTGGACGCGGCACCGTTCGTGCGGGGCGCGCCCAGGAGGAAAATACTCCTGCACAACACGGTCGCACGCCGCCGTGGCGAGCTTTCCGGTCAGCGCGCACAGCCGGACCGGCACCCAGCCCCGTGGCGGTGGAAAGCCAACATCCTCCAGCCCGTCTGCATCGCTCCGATTCAGCAGGAGCATCACGCGATGCACGAGGACCGCCGCCGAGCTCGAGCCGGTCACGTGATTCATCGGCCGGAACCCAGGATCGCCAACCCAGGCGCCAACCAGGTACCGCCTCGACCACGCGACCGTCCACGCGTCGTGATACCCCGATGATGTCCCCGTTTTGGCTGCAACCGGGAAGGGGTACTCCAGGCTTCCCATCCGCTGGAAGGTCGGCAACCTTGCCATCGGATCTGAAAGAAACAGGGTGATCTGCCGCACCGTATCTTCCGAGAAGATCCGTTTCCCACACGGCGCGGGATCATCCCGGAGCCAGCTCAGGCGCCGGAGGCGGCCATCGCCCGCGAGGGTCGTGTATGCCGTCATCAGGTGTTCGAGCGTGACCGGCATGTTGCCGATGGCGAGCCCGAGGCCCCAGTGGGCGGCTGGAACGGACCAGTCGTGAAGCCCCAACCGTCCCAGCATGTCGTAGCCAGCATCGAGCCCGATCGCTGCCAGGAGATTTGCCGCCGGAACGTTGCGCGAGTTCGCCAGAGCAACGCGGGGAAGCATCGGCCCCATGAAGGTGAAATCGGCGTTCCCGATCCCACCGGCGCCCCGGTGCAGATCGTCGAGCACCGTGGCCGCCGTGATCACGCCGTGGTCCAACGCCGTCGCGTAGATGAACGGCTTCAGCGTCGAGCCCGGCGATCTTGGCACCTCGGCGTAATCAATCGCACCCGCATGCCGGGTGTCGAAATAATCGCTCGAACCGACCCAGGCGAGTACGCCCCACGTGTGCCGGTCAACCACCACGACCGCGGCATTGCCCGCCCCGAGCCGTTCCCACCGGCTCAACGCATCGATCGTCATCCACGAGATCTGGCGTTGGAGCTGAAGATCGATCGTCGTCGTGACGATGGGACGTTGTGCATGCTGCTGCCGCAGCTTTCGGCGCCGGAGCACCTGCTCGAGGTGCAGCACCGCGTGCAGCGCCTCCTCCGGCCGCGTCCCCCACACTGGGATCCGGATATCGCGGATCTGGCTGCGGGCCAGGCGGTAGTCCGGCTGCGAAAGCTTCCCCTCCGCCCTCAGAAGCTGCAAGATTCTGACACCACGTTTGATCGCCCGCCGGCGGCCCAACGGATCGAGCGGGTTCATCCGGGCGGGAGACTGCGGAATCGCCGCTAAGAACGCCACCTCCGCCCAGCTCAGGTCGGCGACCGGCTTGTCGAGGTACCGGCGCGCGGCATAGGCGATTCCGTGGACCTGATTCCCGTACGGCACGATACGCAGATACTGCTTGAGCACCGCCTCACGCCCGTACCGCGCCGTCAACGCGATTGCGGTCAGCGCTTCAACGGCCTTACGAAGCAGCGTCCGCCGCCCCGGCCGCTGCATCCGCGCCACCTGCATGGCAAGGGTCGACGCTCCCGACACGATCCGCCCGTGGCGCAGGTCCTGCCACGCTGCCCGTGCGATGGCGGCGATGTCCACACCCGGATGGTGCCAGAAACGGTGATCTTCGACCGCAATCGAGGCGGCCGCAACCCGTGCGGGAACAGCCGCCAAAGGCCAGTAACCGGAGCCTGCCGCATCGCTCGACCCGATCTCGCCGAGGAATTGTCCGTGACGATCCCGCAACAGGAGCGTCGGTGGAGGAGACGCAAAGTGCGCCCTCAGTCCCACGCACACGCTCAGCGCGCTGCCAGCCACGAGCAGGATGATCCCGGCAGCGGCGCTGAGCCTCCGCCGGCGCCCGGTGAACGCCGCCACCCCTTTCCGGAGAGCCCGCACCGGCCGGCGCCGCACGGGGACGTTCACTTCTGCGCGGCTCCCTTCGGGCGGATGACGATCCATGCACCGTTCCCTGAGCCACGAACCGCCCCGTCGTACATCATTTGCGCTTCGGCCGCTGGCTGAATGAACCGGCCCGGGACGTTGGCGCGCGTCCGGAAGTAGAAGTCGTAGGTCCCCTTGGGCAACGTCGTGTAGTAGAACGAGACGCGGTCGTCGAGGTACTCGGTGTACGCCGGTTGCCGTGTCAACTTCCCGGATGGGGCCGCTTCCGGCGGCGCGGTGGCCAGGTGCGGATTGAGCGGCTCCATCCCCGCTGCCAGCGGAACCACGATCGCGACGAAGTGTCTGTCCTTCGGGTTAACCACCTGGACGTGGTCCTCAACGATGGCGCCGGTGTCGAGCGTGAGCGTCAGTCCCGGTTTGCTAAGAAGGAGCCGGTGCGGCGGCGCCTTCGGATCGGGATCGAGCCGTAGGGCTTCGCGGCTGACGACGAAACCGTGAGACTCGGCCGCAGCCTCGCTCCCGGGTGGCAGCGGCACCCAGCGCGTCTCTGCCCGGACCACGACCGGTGGCCCCCCCGCATTTCCCGCGATGCGGGTCACGCTGGCCGGACCGGCATCATGACTGAGCCTCTTGATCAGCGGCTCCTTGTCCGTCAGCTCCACGACCCCCTTGTGAGCGCCGAAAGCCAACGCGATCCGTTGCGGTGGCATGCCCGGTTTGGGCGCTTTCAAGACGTCCGACAGGGCCGCAATCGCGGCCGCGTTGGCGTTGGTCGTCCCCCATCCGTCATCGCGGCCCAGACGCACCAGCCCGTTGACCAGGACGGGAAAGCGGGGATCTGAGCTATCAGCCCGGTTCAACGCCCGGACAATGCCGGCGAGGGTCCGCGCCTCCGAAGGCAAGATCAACGCGCTTGCCCGTGCCGGCGCTGCCTGCAATCCGCCGTAGATCTGATGGCCTTGCCACAGCCGGATGATCACACCGTTCCACAGGCGCTGCACGAGCTCCTGCCGGGTGGACTTCTCAGTCACGCCGCCCAGCTCCATCGACTGAAGGACGTTGGCAACCGCTTCCAGATTGAGGTAGCGTGCCCGCCGTGCCAGCTCCGCAGCGTAGGCCGCATTGAAACGACCCGCCCGGGCGAGCGCCATCAACGCCCAACACCGCTCGGAGAAGGCGGCTCCATCGATGAAATCAGACGAGTCGGAGCGCAGTGCCCGCTCGAGCGAATCTTCGAGCTGACCCATCATCTTGGCGTCTACGGGATAGCCCGCATCCTTGGCTTCCGCCATGAACTGCACGGTCCAGGCCGTCAGAATGACGTAGCCTTTCGATCCCGGCCAGTACGCAACAAGGCCGTTCGGCTGAATGACCCCTGGAATCCAGGCGAGAACCCGGCCCACGATCTGTTTGATCTCGCTGGAATCGGCCCTCACGCCCAGCAGCCGGTCGAAACGTCTCGCTTCGAGGAACGCTTGAGCACGGCTGAGCCGTTGTTCTGTACACCCGAACGGATACTCCATCAGGAACGAGAGCCCCGCTGCCATGCGCACGAGCCCGGGCTCGGTCGAGAGCATGACCAAGCGCTGGACGGTGCCCGGACGGGCGTCTCCTTCGACCGGTGGAAGCGCGACCTTCACGCCGGGTTTGAGGTCCTTCAAGATCCGGTGGACCACGGCGCCCCGGTCTGAGCGGATCGGCAGCTTGACTTCAAACGCGTCCATCACGCCGTCCGACTGGCGTTGGACGCCAACGCGGAACGTGACCTTTCCGAGCAGCGCCTGCCCGCCGGGACCGTATTCCGGCGTTGGAACCGTGACCTTGAACGGGATCCTGAGCGGCTGGTTGGGGACCCACACGACCTCGCGCTGGGCTTTCCCCTGAAGGGCCGCCCCCGTCACGTGGATCTCGACGGCGCCGGGGCCTCCCTTTCCCTCGACGACACGTCCGATCGCTGCTGCCGTGAATGCGTCTCCGGGGCGGACGAAGCGCGGCAGTGCAGGTTGCACGATTAACGGCAGGCGGACGGCGATTGTCCCAGTTGCATAGCCGAAGCGTTCCGGACCGCTGACGGCGATCGCACGGATCTTGAAATTGGTCAGGTTGTCGGGCAGTGCGACCGTGACGGTCGCCGTTCCATCTGCACCAACCATGATTCTTGGGTTGTAGTACGGTACCGGCTTGAAGTTCCGCCGGACGGTCGCGCGTTCAAGGATCTTCGGCGCATACTGGACGCGGCCTTCCCCACCGCCCGGCGCCTCGGTCAACGGAATTGTGCCGAACGGCAACCCCCGTGTATCGCGAAAAGCGAGCTGTGACTGCCGCTGCACGATGAAGTCGCGGAGTGGATCGAGCGGTTGCTCGTGCCCAAGCGCGAGCACGGCCTGGTCGACCAGCCACAGGGTGACCTCGCCCGGCAGCGGCGTTCCGTCGGGCCGTGCGAGCGTGATCTTGACGGTGATCGATTTGCCCGGGAGCGATCGCTTTGGATACTTCAGGCCCACCTTGACCCTGTTGGCCACCGGGTTGACCTTGACCCACGATGTCGCCGCCATCGTTGCCGGCTTGCCGAGATCTGTCGTGCTGCCCGGCAAGAGATGGGTACCCGGGATCCGCCCCCGCATCAGGATGAAGTGAACCGGAATCGATGGCGTCCACTCGGGCTTGACCGGAAGCTCAAACGTCGCCTTGCCGCCGTTGACGTCGAGCCAGCTATACCGGTTCCGCCCGGGAGCCTCGACCACGGCGAGGATCCGTCCATGCTGAAACGGGCTTTCGATCAACAGTTTGGCAACCTGGCCCGGATCGTAGGCCTTTCGATCCGGGACGACCTTGATCGTCTTGGTGGACGGGCGCGGCCACGTGACGGCCTGCTGACCGCCCGCGTACAGGTCCAGAGCAACGGTTTGCGCACGGCCAACGGCATCCCTGGCTTCGAGCTCGACGACCCACACGCCGGCATCCCTGACCCCGAAGTCGAGCGTCACCGGTTTTTCGCCGCTGGTGACCTTCTTCGTTTCGACCGTGGTATCGACGATGTCGGTGACGTAGCGGGCCTTCCCGTTCGTAAAATCTGATGCCCGGAGATAGGAGCGCCACTGACGCGACTTGAGCCGTACCGTTACGGTGACGCCAGATTTCGGCGCACCATCGGCATCAAGCACGAGAACCTGTGGCATCAGCTTCTTCCCGCGCTCCAAGTAGCGCGGTGCCTTCAGACCGAGGACGAACGCCGGCAACGCAACGACCTTGCGCGTCGATGTCACCGTTTGATCGTCCGCGCCCGTGACTGTGGCCTCGACGACGTAGGTCCGGGGTTGGGCCGTCGGCTCGATCGCCGGATTGATTTCGAGGTGGGCGCCGCCGTCGGGTCCCGTGCGGTCCTCGCGGGTCAGCTCGGGGGTCGCCTCGAACCGGCCGTGACCGGAAAAACGCGCATCGGAAGAGAAGACAAACCCCTCCCGCCCAGGGGCATGCCAGGTGTACGGGAACTGCGTGACCCGCCACGACACCGGGCGTCCGGCGACCCGGCCCCCGGCGTAGTAGGTCGCGGTCAGCGAAATCCGGAACGGCTCATCGAGCGACGTGCAGTCCGGCCCATGCAGATCGACTTCAAAACGCGGAATCCGGTAGGCCTCCACACGGAACGTGACGTTCCTGGAAACCAGGGATGCGTGGGTCCCCGGATCGACGGCTTCCAGATGCACCGTGTACGCGCCGGTAGGGGCATCCTTCTTGGTAAAAGCGGTCGAGAACGACCCCTCCGCCGTCAGCGTGACCGCCTGACGCCACTCGAGATCGCCCGGGCCGTTCACGACGACGAAGGTCTTGACAAGCCTTGGAATCGTCAGCCTTCCCTCAGCGCGTGTCCGCACGTACCCCTTGATGTGCACGGTCTGCCCCGGCCGGTAGACGGGCCTCTCCGTGAAGAGATGTGTGAGCCACCGGGATGCCTCAACCTCCGGCCACTCCCCGTCGACGAGCCACTGGAGCCACGTGCCCGAGCTTTCCGACCAGGTGCCGTCACGAAAGACGTCGGGTGGATGGGTCGGGTCGATGACGAGCACATCGGTGCCCTTGGTGACGACGATGCGAAGAACCTGGCACGCGGACCTGACCACTGTGCATGGGCTTGCCCCGGGCTCGAACGAGACGATGCCGTCCGGCCCGGTCGTCCCCGAGAAGAACGACGTCCAGACCGTCCCGTTCTTCAGCCCCTCGATGCTCACCTTCGCCCCGGCAACGGGCTGTGCCGTCGACAGCGAGGTCACGGCGAGATGCGCCCCTGCAGGACCCTCCGCCGTCGTGAGGCACAGATCGGTCACCTGGACGCGCATCCACTGCCGCATCGCGCCCGCATCGAGCGGACGAAGCCCGACCAGGTAGTGCCCCGGCGCTCCGGCTGCGGCAAGCTTTCTCAGCAGTGGAGCGAGGTTGAGCCCAAACGTTGCCGTGCCGCCGTTCGCCTTGAGCGGCAGCTCGACCATCTGTGATACGGGAGGTGAGCCCAGCGTCACGAGATAGTGCGTCAATTGATAGGGAACCGGTCCCGCAAGGCCGACCGGTGGCCCGGCGGTCTCGCCCGGCCCTGGTGGCCGCCGTGATTCATCGACTGAGACCGGCTCTGAGGGAAACGGCCAGAAACGTGGATCGAGCGGATCGAGCGGATAGATCCGAAGATCCGCACGCGTCTGCCCGCGCCCCTTGACCGGGATTTCTTGGGGACCGTACCGCTCCAGCACGCCGTGTCCGGAGGGAAGCTCCAAGAAAGCCTTCTGTCGCGGAAAGATCACGTAAAGCTCGCTCGGGGCGGCGACCTGGAGATGCCTTCCCTTGACGTCAACCAGCGGTGCCGGAACGATCCGGACCTGGTACAGCGTGTCGCGCGCAAAATCTCCGTGGACGGTGATCCACCGCCCATGAACCGAGCTCGTCAGGTTCGTGACAGCCGGTGAGATACGGAGCAGCGTCCTCACTGCCAGCGGGCCGGCGAGCTTGGGCCGCGAAGACAGCTCAACCTTAAGCACGCGACCAGCGTCCCCTTCCAGTGCTTCGTCCTTCGTGTAGCGGCTCCCTCCCGACGCGATCGGCACCCGGTTCCGTCCGGCACCAACCGCTACAACCCGGAATGGCGGCGCCGTCGAGAAGGCGATCCTTGCAAACGAGCTCCGGGAGCTGTCATCGAGGGAGAGGCGGATGTGAACGGTTGCCTTCGTCCCGTACGGGATAGGTGAATCCAGGTGGAACACGTACGCAACGGGCGCGCCCGGCCTCGACCGCTCCATCACCTTGATCGTGTAGTTCTCCCGGGTCAGCCAGCGGGCCTCGCCGCTGCCCGCGCCTGGCAACGGACGAAGCTCCACCGTGATCATCTTGGCCAGCGCGCGCGGATCGATCGGCTGGGGAAAGGTCAGCGTGATTTCCTCAACCGGGTCGAGACCGGTGGCGCCGTCGCGAGGAACGGTTCTGACTGGCGCGGGCATCAGCGTATGGAGCACGAAGTGGTGAGCTCCGATGGTCCAGGCGATCCGTTCGAGCGGAGCCCAGGCATCGGCAGGGCGGAACTGGAGCGTCCTGGCGTCGATCCACGTCCACGCCCCCGGATGAGGAGGCGTCATCACGACAAGGCGTCCGGGATGATCCTCGGGCGTGCCCGGCGCCTTGCCGACCGGCCTGGTGAAGAACACCGTCACGGGATCCCACGCGCGCAGGAAGTGATCGGGAACGATGACCGGACCCGTTCCGCTCCCCGCAGGCCGGCGGACCGTTCCCGGCGGAGGCGTCTGAGCCGTGGCAAACGATGGGATGAGAACGAGCCAAGCGGCGAGAATAATCAAGCGGCGCATCACCGGTTCCTCTCTTTCTCGATGTACTGGCGGATGATCCGCTCTGGCGGACCCGTGGGGGGCCGGGAGATGCCGACGATCGCGGGACGGATCCGGACCGGAGCCTGGACGTCAGCCGGAACACGAACCAGCAGGATGTACGAGCCCGGCTTCAGTGTGCGCATCATGACGACCCCCCGCCCGACAACCGATCCTTCCGGCGTCAACAGCGTGGCCGTCGCTGCGTCGGGATCCGAGCTGACCCCGGCGCCGATCTTCCCCGCCTCGGTGACATCAAACCGGTACGCCTTTGCATCACCGGGCGCAAGCAGGGCTGCCGCCCCCAAACCCTCTCCAGCCGCCGTCACGGACGTGACTGCAAGCCGCACGGTCACCGGGCGGCCCAACGGCCGGACGCGCAGCTCGGGATGATCCTTTCTGACGAGAACATGGCGCGTCCCGGCGTCCTGGAGCCACGTCACCCCGCCTGAGCCGTGCCCAAAGCGGAACGCGGTGGGACCATCGGTGCCGACGTCGAACAACATCCCCTTCGCAACGACCGTCTTGAGCGTCCTTGCGGTGTCACATCTGACCGATGCTGGCAGCTCCACGGGAGACGGCACCGCGTTGCTCGCCGCATGCAGCACCCCAGAGAACCGGTCGTCCCCGGTTCCCAGCCATGCGACGGCCGCACCGGCGCCGTGGTGCACCACGAGCGTTCCCGATGCCTTGCCAATCGCCAGCGAGCGTCCACGCAGCACATGGCCCTCATCGCTGAGAAAGACGGCCCGGCCCACTCCGAAGGTCCCGAGCACGCGGGAGGAATCGGCTCCCGCGGCGACCCGAATCCGCAGCTCTCCCGGCGCCAGTTCCTGAACGACGCACACCGGCGTATCCGGCCCGAGCGCCAGCCGCGTCCCGTCAGCCCGTGTCAGCCAAACGGTGAATGGGCCTCCCCGGCCGGCCGGCGCGACGATCAGCCTTCCCCCGTGGACCTCCATCTGCTCGGTGCGGGCCGACTGTGCCGCCCATACGACATCCTGCACCCCATCACCGGCGGCAATCGCAGCGATCGATCCAGCCGGCAAACTCAGTTTGAGCCCGGCCCATCCGGCTGGAAGGTCGAACACGAGGGCGCGGCGATCGAGCGAACCGCTGGTCCGGCCCCAGCTCAACGGCTGTGAAGGTGTGAGATCGAGCTTGAACGCACGAACGCTGACATCGGCCGGCCCAGCGAGGTTTCCGTCCAAACCGATCCCGGCAAGCGACGCCGCCGGGTCGAGCGTCACGCCAATGGCGGCATGACGCGCGATCCATCCCCCACCCGTGGCCACGGTGGTGCCTTGAGAGGCCGGCTGCCAGCTCACGACCGGTTGCCCGTCGAGGCTGCGGGCGATGACCGCGACGGCGGCCGCCGAGCCGGCGGCAAGATCGACTGGAACCGTAGCACCAGCGCCGATGGAAACGGTGATACCGCCCCCGTTGGGCGTCAACGTCTGCCTCACCGCCCGGAGCACGACGTTCCGCCCCCTCGCGGGAGCTGCGATCCATCCCGTTGCCCGCGGGGCCGGCAGGAAACCACCCCCCGCCGTGCGCAGCGGCACACCGCCGGTGTTTGACCACAACACGTCAGGCTCCGGGGTCCGGAGCGTCCCCGGCCGGCTCAGCGTGACGGCAGCCACGGCCACCTTCGGTGCGAACCCCGGAACAGGTTTCAGACGAACACCCTTGGCCAATCCGCCTTCGCGAACAGCTTGTGGCGCAGCACCGGTGATCCGGAGCCGTACGGAGAGCTCCCGGCGGTCGAGCGACCAGATGCGGACCCTGAGCGGCCCACCGTTGCCACGCGGCATCACGATCACGGGATCGGCACCGCTGCGAAGCGCCACGGTTGCCCAACGGCACCCCTCCTGACGTTCCAACGCCAGCCCCAGCGCCCCGCCGCCGCCATCAGCCGACGCCAGGAGAACCTGTTCCGGCCCCCCTTCGATGGGGAGCACGACGACGCCATCGTGGACCTCGAGCGTCCGGTCAACCGGAAGCGTGTCTTTCGTGAGGAGTTTCTCGGCGCGCCGTGAAATCCGGACATCGGTCGTTGCGTGGTCCGAGCCAACCGGCTCCACATGAAGCGTATACTTCCCCGGCGCCAGCCGCTGCGTCAGCAGGAAGTTCCAGTCGTTTGGGCGGTCGTCCGAGTACGCGATCGTTTTCCCCGCTGCATCGAGGAGCCTTCCCGAAACATCCTGCCGGCCGAACGACGAGATGTCGATCAATCCGCCATCGGTCGCGATCGGAATATCAGCCGGTGCCCGGACGCGCCGGTGCATGCCGGGCAGGAGCGCTTCTGGCGAGACCCTGAGGCGGTAGTCGACGCGGTTGTTTCGTCTGCTGCACCGGACGTCGAGCCGGTACGCTCCCGCCTCCAGTGGACCCGACCATCCACGGACCGGGGGCACGACGGCCACCTCTTTGGCAGTGGAGCCCACGATCTTCTTCAGTGTCCCGAGCATCTCTCCGCTCAGGCTGATCGTCACCCGCGTCGAACCGGAAAGCTGGAATGTCCACACGTCCGGGTTCCGTTTGTGACCATCAGCCGGTTCCATCCAACGCGCGTGAACCGTCTGATCGAGCGCGATCGTGAAGGGGCCATGCCCCTTGAAGGATCTTGGCTTTGTAACCTTCTCCAGTAACGTCACCCGCCGGGCCGCCACCGGCGAAGGCAGCATGACCAAGCGGTAGCTGCCCGGCTCGAAGGATCGCGTGATGTCGGCCAGGCCTCCCGGCCGCAGCAACGGCCAGCCATCACTGTCCTCCAAACGGCACCGGCTGAACCCGCCAAGGCCAAATGACCGGAGGCGATAGGTCCCTTGCGCCCCGACCCGGAAGTGGTACTCGATTGCTTGACCCCGGGCTAGCGAGACCCGCGCTGGCTCACCGGGAACCAGCTCGCCCCCATCGAGCGCGCGCGTCTGATCGAGGACGATCCCAGCATGACCTTCGGACGCGCCCACAGTCTTGACCGTGACCTCATAGGTCCCCGATCCCAGGTACCTGTGCATGAGAAAGTTCCGGCCAGAGCCACCGCTGTTGGTATGGGCCAGACTGGTGACGACGCGACTGCGCAGCACCCCCGATGTGTTGAGCAATCCGGTGGTTTCGAGCCGGTAGAGCGCATCTGCCGGTGCGGTGAACTGGAAAATCCTGGTCCGCCCGGAATCAATGTCGAAGAATCGTGGCACGCCAGCCTCAAGCTTGGGAAAGTTGGGGAGCTGGTCCAACGTGGCGGGTGGCAGCTTCGGCAATGGGGCCGTGGCACGCAAACGCAGCGGTATCGCTTGCAACGAGCACCAGATCGTGTGCTTCCGGTGACTGGCCAGCGTGACCGTATACGTTCCACGACTGACCTGTTTTTCCGAGGTCCAGGCCGTACCGTCGAACGAGAGAGGCACCCGGCGGCCGTGCTCGTCGAGGGCCGTGACGACCGACGTCTCTTTGATGCGAACGGGGATCCGGATCTTCTCACCTGGACGTAGCGCAACTGGGAGCGGGTCCTCGATGCTGACCGGTGCGGGACGGAGGACGAGCCCACTGTTGACTCCTGGGCGCTGATTCAAAAACAGCGTGTAGTCGTGGCCGCGCGCGAGGTTGACAACGCCAAGCTGAACCGCGGGCATTGGAAGTTGAAGGTGCGGGGTTTTCTCCTTGCCCAGCATGGCACGCAGGTTTTCGAGCAGCGAGGTCGGGTTGATCGAGATCTCGACGATGCCCTTCTTCTCCGGAGCTACTGTCAGCACGTAGTAGCCCGGATCGAGGTCCCACGATTGACCCGGCCGCTTCCAGTCCGGCGCCTGGTACTCGGGAGGTCTGTAGACGAAAAACGGCTCGATCCGGAACCTGGCGGCTACACCGTTGAGGGTCACGACGTACGAGCCCCTGTCCTCGACCTTGAGAAACACGTTCAGCCGCCCGAGGAGGTTGCAGCGGACCGCCCATCCCTTCGAGCCGCTGATATGGATGACCTGAGCGGCTGCGGGCTGCGGCATCGGATTGCTCAGCCTGTCCCACTCGACGACGATACCGGTGGCATCGACGGTATCTTCGGGCGGGCCGGTCGCGACGGTCGAAATCCAAGTGCGTCCCGATCTCTTGATCCCGATCGCGGTTTGAGGATTGAAATACTGTAGCACGTACGGCTGCCCGGCCTGTCCCCGCACGGTGACCAGCACCCATCCTGATGCAGCATCGTCCGCCATGACCTCTGCGGATGGCTCCCGGCTCGTCTTTTCGATCGTTGCGACGTGATCGGGAGCGCCAAAAGGGTCCTCCTCCGACCACGGTCCGGCATCAAGCTCGAGGTGACGCGCTTGGGGCAGCTCGATGCGAATCAGATGCGCCGTGTCCCGGATCAACCACCGGTCGATCCCGAGACCGCTGATCACATGCCACTGACGGCCCGCGCTGCCGAGATGTGGCATCCCCAGGCGGAGGAAGAGCGGGTTTTCCGAGGATTCTTTGGCCCATGGCTCCGGTGGACCGCCGTACGCTGAGAGCAGGTACAGCCCGGGCTCGAGGTGGGCGACCAGGCGGAACACGTGGAGCGGCTGACCCTCGTGTGGCGTGACCTTATCGCGCTTCGGTGCCACGCCGGCCAACCAGTTTCCATCGCGCCAGAGCCGCAGATCGTTCAGTGCACGTCCTCCAGCTTCGACATCGATCCAGCGTTCCTGCGTCACATTGATCCAGTACGACCGCTGCT
>WGCW01000046.1 GCA_015493585.1 Acidobacteriota bacterium | reverse complement strand
CGATGGAAGCACGCTCACCCCAACGCCAAGGCAACCGGTCGCGGGGAGAGCGCCCGAGGGAGCGCGGACTTCAGTCCGCATCGTACGCTCAACGCGTTCTGGTACAAAAAGATGCGGACTGAAGTCCGCGCTCCAAAGCTCCCTCCGGCCGACGGGGCACAGCGCAACAACCTCCCACTGCGCCGCGAATTACTTGAGAAGATCTTCGCGGATGTAGGTGAAGCGGCCCTGGTTGGCCATCCCAAAGCGCTGCTCGAAGTCGTTGATCACGCGGCTGACCGTCTCGCGACTGGTCCCGATCGAATGGGCGATCTCCGAATGGGTCGGGCGTCTGATGACGACCCACCCGTTGCCGAGCCGTTGACCGTGATCGCGGGCAAGATCGAGGAAATACCGGGCCAGGCGGCCGGCAACGTCCATGTAGGCGAGCGATTCCATCTTGGCATTTGCCCGGCGCAGCCTCTGGGAGATGACGGTGAGCAGCTTCCGCGCAATCCGCGGGTGCCGGTCGAGAAGACGCTCAAAATCTGCCCGTGAGATCGAGAGCAGCTCGACCGACGTGGCCGCAACGACGGCTGCCGAGCGCGGGGCAGCTTCCAGCAGCCCCATCTCGCCAAAGATCTGCCCTTCACCAAGCACGGCGAGAATCAGCTCCTTCCCGTCCGGGCTGGTGATGACGATGTTGACCTTGCCCCTCGAAATAACGTAGGCGGCATCGGCGTGATCCCCAGCGGCAAAGATCTGCTCGTCGCGCTCGACGTGCATGGGATGCACGAGCTGCGCGACCGAGCTCAGCTCATCGTCGTCGAGACCGGAGAAGAGGTCGACGTGCGCAAGGGCCTTGAGACTGTGGGAATCCATCATGAGCCTCCCAGCTCGAGCAGTGGCATCATCGCCCGGAAGACGGCCTGTCCGCTCACCGGAGAGGAGAGCTCGAGACACCCATCGGCCGGGACCGCTGGGGGACACCAGTGTGGCGCTGGCCTGCCGAGGATGTGCGAGAGACGGTCAAGCGCGTGACGCACCATTGCTGGACTGACCTGACGGGAGGGAAAGAAACGGTGCTCGAGCGCGTCCGCCTTCACAAGCCCAGCCCGCACGGCGGCAATGATCTCCCGTTGTTCGGGCAGCCCAACGATGTCGGACAGAACGGGCGCCGGTTCGCCCGCCATGGCATCGACCTCGGGCACGAGATCGACGAGCAGTGCTGCGAGCTGCGCACGGGTGAGATCTTTTGAGTTGATCGCCTCGCCGACGTACGCCGGCAGATTTGAGATGCGCCACCGGTTCTTGGCCCGGGTCAGGGCCTCCCGCCTCCCCGGAAAACCCGGCGGCAACGATGTGTAGAGCCGCATCGCGTCCCCCCAGCGGTGCTCACGCTCGGCGATGCGGCCGCGCATGGCGATCACCTGCGGCGTCTCCTCAATACCATCGAGGGCAGCCCGCGCCTCGGCCGGATGCCCCTGTGCCAGGAGCACCTGCGCCCGGAGCAGATGTGCATCAACGTTGCCAGGCTCGAGCTGCAGCACGGCCGTGGTTTTCTCAAGGGCGCTCGACAGGTCCCCGGCTGCGATGGCATCACGCGCTTGGGCAAGCCGCCCGGTGATCAGACGGTTCTCGAGTGCGGCGAGCCGCCGTTGCCACCTCGGGGCGTCCCAGAGCGAAGCACCGCGTCTGGCGGCATCGAGCGCGACCTTCTCGTCGCCGTTCTGCTCGGCCGCGGCCGACAGCGTCAGCCAGGCGGCGGCGTAGCCGGGCGACCGTGCAACGACGCCTTTAAGGAGCTGCTCCGCTTCGGCGGGAGCGGCAGCCAGCTTCGCCTGGGCCTTGAGAACGTCAGCCGCAACGTTCGGGGACGCCCGTCCGGCGAGCGCGAGCGCCGCGGCGGAGCGGCCCTCCGCCAGCGCTTTGAACCCCTTCGAAAGTGCGCGCTCGGCGGTTTTGCCGGCCACCGGAGCTCCGGGACCGGTCAGTGGCGACGGGTAGGCAAGCCGTGCGGCCGGCCGGCGTGCCGTCGATACGCAACCGGCGAGCGCCATCAGGCCAACGGCCAGCGCAGCCTGCGGGAGGCTACGCGCGATCGATCGACGCCGGTTCCACATAGGTGCCCGCCGGAGCCACGCTGGCAATCGCATGTTTGTAGACCAGCTGCTCGGCGCCACGATTCTCAAGGATGATCGAGTACCGGTCGAACCGGCGCAGCACACCGGTCAGCCTCTTGCCTGAAATCAGATACACATGAACGGTTTTGGCCTCCTTGCGGAGCTGGTAGAAGAAAGGATCCTGAATGTTGATCGTTGCCGCTCCAGGTTTGTTCATGACTCCTCACTTTCCCCGAGATGCTGGCCCCAGAGCCGGATCAGCTCGGCTGTGCCCCCTCCTCCGGCCGGGGACACCCAGTGCAGGTTGCTCTCCCGCAGATGACGCAGCCATGTGAGCTGTCTCTTGGCCAGGTGACGGCTCGCCCGCTTCGTGGCCTCTTTGGCCTGGGCGAGGCTGGATTTTCCGTACACAACCTCGACGATCTGGCGGTAGCCAATCGCCTTCATGGCATGTGCACGGGGTGAAACGCCTTGGGTCAAGAGGTGACGCACCTCCTCGACGAAACCGGACGAAAACATTGCGTCGACACGCAGATCGATTCTAGCATAGAGATCTGCCCGTTCCCTCAACGGCGCAACGATGAGGGCGTGATACCGGCGCGCCGTCCGGTGCCGGCGCCAATGCTCGGAGAGCGGCACACCGGTCAGCCTCCACACCTCGAGGGCGCGCAGGATCCGTTGCCGGTCGCCCGGATTGAGACGCCGGGTCAATGCGGGGTCGGCTCGCTCAAGCTCGGTCCAGAGCGAGGCTCGATCGGCGGACCATGCCGCCTCCAGCTGGCGCCGCAGCTCCTGATCGTGCGGAGGGCTCGGAAAGAGGCCGAGAAGCAACGCACGGATGTAGAAGTGTGTGCCCCCCGCGACCACCGGCGTCTTGCCGCGTGCGCGGATCTGGGCAATCGCCGCATCTGCCTCCCGCACGAAATCTCCGGCAGAGAACCGCTGCGTGGGATCTGCGATATCGATCAGGTGATGCCGGACCCTCCGGCGAGCCTCTGGACCCGGTTTGTCCGTCCCGATGTCCATCCCCCGGTACACCGCGAACGCGTCGGCTGAGATGATCTCACCGCCGAGCCGCTCGGCAGCCTCGAGCGCGAGCTCGGACTTGCCGGAGGCGGTCGGTCCGGCGACGACGAGCAGCGGGGGGACCTTCACGGGAACGGTCTCCAGCGCCGGGGGCCGGGGAGCGCGCCGCACAGCCCATCGCGCTTCGGATAGCGGTACGGAATGCCGAGCCGGCGCAGCCGGGCAAGGACCATGCCATTTGGATGGTGGTACGGGTTCAAAGGGCCAGCGGGAATCAAGACCACGTCGGGAGCGGCAGCCCGGAGGAACGAGATACAGCTCGACGTGCGGCTTCCATGGTGCGCGGCAATGAGAACCTGCGCGTGCAGCATGGCGTGGGCGTCCTCGAGCCGCCGTTCAATCGTGGAGCTGATGTCGGACGTCGTCAGCACCGGTCCGTGCTTCGTCTCGATACGCGCCACGAGGGAGCGATCGTTCTCCGGACCCGCCCCGGCCGTTGGGGGAGGCCAGAGAACCTCCAGCCGGTCTCCTTCCGCATCGATCACGACCCCTCGCGAGGCCGGAACAACGCGGATGCCGCGCCGGCGTGCCTCGCGCAGCAGCGGAACGGCTGTAGGATCGGCCACCATCCACCGGGGAAGGACCAGTTGATCGACGCGGATACTCTCGAGCACGGCGGGCAAGCCGCCGATATGGTCTGCATCGGTATGGCTCGCGATGACGGCCGCAAGATGCCGGACCGGCCGGTCGGCGAGCAGCTCGCACGTCTGAAACCGCCAACGGCCCCCGTCGTCCAGAATCGGGCCACCGCGGCCCGGGATCAGTGCTGCCAACCCATCGGCAACCGGCAAGAGGACGACGCGATCGTCCGGCGCCTGCGGGCGGAGCGACCACCACGCGGGAATGAGAACGAGCGCAGCCAGCCAGCACGCGGCGCCCACCCGGGCGACCCTCCCAGGCAGCAGGGCAAGCGTGCCGGTCGCGAGCAACCCGAGGATCAGCCAGACGGGCAACGAGGGCGCGATCAGCCACACGGACCGTGACACGCTCCCGGCGCGCAGGAGCAGCCCGGCGCCGCCTCCCAACAGTGTCAGTAGCGCCGAAGCGAGAACCCCCGACACCGGCGCGAGAAGCGTCGCGCCCATGGCCAGTGTGAGCACCGGCAACAGGAGCGGCAGCGCCAGCAGGTTTGTGACAATAGCACCGGGAAGGATCGTCCTGAAATGCCACGCCACGAGCGGTGCGGCCGCTGCCTGGGCGATCAGTGGGACGGCGGCGGCGGCCCGCAGCCACTGCGGTCCGGGCAGGCGTGAAGCCAGCGGCCCTGTCCACCGGATCAGAGCGGCCGTGATGCCAACGGTCAACTGAAAGCCTGCATCGGCAACCAACGATGGAGAGGCCAGCAGGAGCACAACGGCGGCGAGCAGGACGGCCGCCATCGGCACGATCGCCCGCCCCAGCAGCCGCGCGCCCGCGTAGGCCATCACCATCAGGGTAGCCCGAAGTGCGGATGGTGCCGCTCCAGCGAGCAGCGCGTACGCCGGTGTCAGCACCAGCACGGCGATGCGCGCGGCTCCCGGCGTGGCCCCCAAGAAGATCGCCACCAGCCAGACGAGGCCTGCGGCGACACCGACGTGCAGCCCGCTGACGGCGAGGAGATGGGCCAGCCCGGAACGCTTCCATAGCTGGCGCCGGCCGGCCGGTACGAGGTCCCGCCGTCCCAGAGCGAGCGCCGCCGCGAGCTCAGCGGCGCGGATCCGCGAGGCGCTCGTTCCTGCCGCTTTGAAGAGGCTACCGGCTAGGTGAGCGCGCAGCGCCGCAAGCCCGTGCGGCGGGGAGAGAACCGTCAGTAGTCTCGGAGAGGACGCAATGAGGAGCAGACGGCGTTCCCGCATGCGGACCCTCGCCAAAACTTCGATCCGGCTCCCGGGAGGCGGCAGCATGGTATGCCCCGCCGCGCCCCGGACCTCGAGCGCCGCCGTGTGGCCCAGAGGCACGCGGGCCGCGCCGTGGCGCGCCCGATGGATGACAACGCGCGCACGCGCGCCCCACCGCGACGGTTCCCAGCCGGTGGACAGGGTGGCATCGATGCGAAAGGCCGCATCCGAACGGGCGGTATCCTGGGCAAGCGCAAGCCGGTCTGCCTGGGCACTGAGCCCGCGCGCGCCGCCAAGGGCCAATCCGGCGAGCAGCCAGAAGCTGAGCGCGCGCCGCGCAAAACCGTCGCCGGCGGCCGCTGCTGCGGCAAGGATCCCGCACGCGGCGAGGAGCCAGCGGAGCCAGGCAACGCCCGGGATGGTGCAGCCCAGCGCTCCGGCCGTGCCAAGCGCCACACCGAGGGAGAGTGACCAGAGCGGTCCGAGGGCCGATGTCTGCCGCCCGGTCATGCGGCCTCCAGCACGGCAAGCACCTCCACATGATGGGTCGATGGGAAGAGATCGATCAGCTCGAGATGGCCCAGCCGGTAGCCGTGATCGAGGAGGAAGCCCGCATCCCGCCCCCAGGTCGCCGGGTCACATCCCAGCATCAGGATGCGGTCCGGATGCCAACCGGCCAGACGGCGGCGCAGCCCTGAGCTGAGGCCGCTCCGGGGAGGGTCGGTGATCGCCAACGCCTCACGGGGGAGGCGGCCATGCCGCTCCAGGTACCGTTCGGCGGTCCAGCCTCCGAACACGCGCGCCGGTGGAAGGTTGACCGTGGCGGCGGCTGCGGCCGGGCGGAACGCCTCCACGAGGGTGAGACGGCGCGGGCCGGTGGCCAAGACGGCAGCGGCCAGAAACCCGACGCCAGCGTGCAGGTCCCAGACGGGCGCTGGCTCCGGGCCGGCCAGCGTGCCGATCCGTTCGAAGAGCCAGGGAACCAGGTGGCGGTTCCCTTGGAAGAAGGCTCCGGCCGGAACCCGCAGCGGCACGGGGAGCTTCATCGTGACGCCGGTATCCCCCCATCCCGGGATCAGCCTGCCGGCGCGCGTCAGCACGTGAAAGCCGGCGAGCGGAGCGGGTGCGCTCGACCGGCCCGGGACCCACTCCGGCTCGACGTGGGTTGGGCCTCGCGCCGGTGGGCGGAGGGCCGCGACCGCGCCGGACCCATCGAGGCTCTCCAGCCACTCGACATCGGCTGGCTGCGGGCATGAGCTGCCGAGGGCGTTGGCCAAAGGATCGAGCGCGGCACCCAATGCCGGGGAGAGGATCCCGCAACCGCCGATGCCGGCGACGTCCCACGAGCGCGCGCGGTAGAAACCGAGCCGCCGGTTCACCGGATCCCAGTGGAGCCGTGCACGCAGACGGTACGCCCGCGGCGACGGCATGACCGGCGCGGCACGAACGGCATCTGCGAGCTTCCGCCCCGCTGCCTCGGCTGCAACCTCGGCCTTCAGCGCTGCCTCGCGCCCGGGCCGGACGTGGGGCCAGTCGCACCCGCCGCACGTCCGCGCATGCGGACATGGCGCGGGATCCCGCAACGGACTCGGATCGGCCGTGACCTCGACGGCCTCGGCATGGATCACGCGGCCCGATCGCTTGATGACGGTGGCTGCAATCAGCTCGCCGGGCAGCGCTCCGCGGACGAACCAGGTACCGTCGCCGTTGTGAGCCAGGCCGCTCCCGCCGCCGACGAGCTTCTCAACCCGCAGGATGACCGTCTCAGAGCTCATGCAAGCTCCAGCCTGGGAAGCGAGAGGCGCTGCCGCAGCTCCCGGTCGCGGTAGGCGCGCACAATCCTCAGGCGCGCCTCAGGGCTGGCCGGAGCCGTTTCGGCAAAGCGGTGCGCAGCCTCCTCGATCCGCTCGCACTCGTCCTGGTCGAGCGCCGCGAAGCAGCCCTCGAGCAGGCTGGTTTCGAGTGAGAGAAGCAACGCCTCCGCCTCGGCTTCGTCCGGTGGCTGGGCCGCCTCGAGCTCGCGCCGGCACGACTCAATCACGCCGGCCACCCGCGGGCGCGCGCCGGACAGCCGTGCGGCGGCCTGGCCGAGCTGCGCCGCCAACGCGTCGAGCTGTTTCCGAAGCTCCGCCGCTCCCAGCGTCCCGGACGGCGCGGCCCCGGCCCGCATCTCGGCCAACTCCTTGGCGTACCGGCGAACCGCGTGGCGGCAGTAGCTCAGGCTGACGACGGGGTCCGCATCACCGCGGTCCCGTTTGTTGGTGAACACTTCGGTAATGCCGCCCACCACGGCGGCGAGCGGAACCCCCTCGCGCCACCAGCTCCTCAGGAGCTGAAAATCCTTCGGCGAAAAGGTGTGGGGCGTTCCCCGCAGCCGGCCGAAGAGATCTTCCACTGCACGGTAGTACGCGATTTCGGGCGGCGTTTCAGACATAGAGCCAGTGTACCGTGAGGAGGCGCCAGGGCCAACGGCGGCATGTACGGATCCGGATCGATCCAGGCACAGATACCTGTGCTTCCTGGCTGCTCTGCACGCCTTTCCCAGCACCTGTTTGACCCAATACGCTGAACCACCGCTGCGGTCTCGGGGAGCTCGCCGGGATCGGTCAGGACCGTCGAACGGGAAACTCAAAGACGATCGTCCCATCCGCAATCCCCCTCGACCCTCCTCGAGCTCCTTGCCCGCGTCCGCCAGCCCGTGGTTCTCATGACGGCGGGGAAACGGGGGCACGGCCTCGTGCCCAATGGCAACTCGAAGACATTGCTGATGCGGTCATGCAGCTGTTCCGTACCATCGTCCCCAACCCCCCGTTTGTGTATACATCTCAAAAAGCATCAACCCGCTGGATCCAAATGACGTACATGTCCCCCTACACCGTGCTGAGGGCGTTGCGCTGCCGGGAAGGTCAACGACAGTGGAAAGATCCGAAGGCGGCAGCTTCGCATTCACCCCAAGAAATGGCCGAACTTGCAAGTTCTCCGCCAGAAGGCGGGCGAGATAGCAAGATTGCACCCCACACGCAGCGACCCGCACGACCAGGCAAATCGTCTCTACCCCCTTGTGCCCCTGCGCTGCTCTTCGCTCTGCGCTGCCGCGATCTCCCCGGTGAGATGCTCCAGATGGATCTCCGCGAAATGGGGACAGTGTTGAATATAAGCGTGTCGCTGCCGTGCCTTTTTTCCTCGCCCATCCAGGACAACGCGGGGAGCGCGGAGGGAATGTTCGTGCGTGAGCGGTCGTGAAGGTCTTGGGTGGCGTCGCGTGCAATCCGTAGCGTGGCCCACCCGCCCAGATCCTTCGCGGCGCGCCTTTGGCGCACCACTCAGGATGACATGAGGGGGAAAGGCTTCGCCTCCGGCATGCGGCTCAGGATGACAAGGACGGGAAGGCTTCGACTCCCCAGAATGATACCGGGAAAAAAGGTTTCGCCTCCTCTCAACGAACAGCAATTACGTCACGTCGAAGAAAGTAGCGTAACGTACTGATGACACGAAACATCGAGAAACTGTATCCGAATCCCTGTTAGTCCACCATCCCGGTGCCCCCGCCGGGACATGTGTGTGCTCAGGATGACGTCCCCCCCCCCCCTGTCATCCTGAGCCGTGCCCCTCCCCTTGTCATCCTGAGCCCTTCTCCTTCCTT
>WGCW01000045.1 GCA_015493585.1 Acidobacteriota bacterium | reverse complement strand
CGCCAAGGCAACCGGTCGCGGGGAGAGCGCCCGAGGGAGCGCGGACTTCAGTCCGCATCGTACGCTCAACGCGTTCTGGTACAAAAAGATGCGGACTGAAGTCCGCGCTCCAAAGCTGCCTCCGGCCGACGGGGCACAGCGCAACAACCTCTTGTGAGCGCCGGTGTTCTGTCAATGTCATCGGAATGGTACGATAGGGCCAACGGATTCCTGATCAGGTTTTCTCAAGGAGTTGCCGATGAGATACAGCCGCCGGAGCCATCGTTTTGTACCCCGACCGGTCTTTGGGTTTCTGGCCGCTCTTCTTCTTCTCGGAGGAGCTGGGACGGCGTTCGCACAGGGCGGGTATGGTGGTTCATACGAACCTGAGATCTCGTCTCAGTCAAGCGAGCCAGGCCAGGTGTCCGCGGCCACGCCAACCCCTCGTGCGACGCCAACGCCCCGTGCGACGCCAACGCCACGGCCCTTTTTCCGGCTGCACATCACGCCTGGCGCGGGGATCATCTCGTTTAACCTTCACAAGGGACAGCAGGCGGTCCTCCCGATAACGGTGTGGGCCGATGGGCGGGCACCCAGCCGAGTGCGGGTCGTGCTCGACATCGAGGATGCCGCCTTAGTTCCGTTTCTCAGCCTCCCGGCGTCCGCGGCCAGCGGCTTTCCGCTCGGTTCCGCAGTCGCGCTGACGGTTGCAAAACCCACTCCCGACCTTGATTTCTTTTCGCTGCCACGTGAGGTGAACTTTCGCGCTAGCGCCTACGATCGGCTTGGCACCCTTCTGGCGGAAACGTCATTGAAGGTTCCTCTCAATTTCGCAATCGTGACGGGGACGACGCTTGGGCCGGACATGAAGCCCCGGGAGCAACCGGTACCGCCGCAGCTCATCAGGGGCCACATGATCGCATCCCAGCTTCAACCGGACAACCTGGCTCGCTTCACGATCCTCGTTCAACCTCCAGCAGATCTCTCCAAAGCGATGCTGCGCTGGGGTCCAAAGGCTGACCTTCCGCTCCAGCTCCCCGTCAGCCGCATCCCCGGCTTTCGTCTGAAGCCGCCAGTGAGCCAGGGCGCGTTCATCAATCTCGGTGGGATTGACGTTCTGTCCCCGGCCGAGCACGAGGCGCGACTGAAGGGATGGGTCGAGGAGATTCTCCGGGGCTTCGGCTGGAACAACGGCAAGCTGGGACGAACGATCCGCCGGTTGCGGGGTCTCCCGTTTCACTATGAGGTCAGCACCAGCGCAACCGCGGTGCCGCTCTATACGAACGGGATCATCAACTCCACCGGGGAGATTCGGATCCCTCCGACCGCCAAGGATTACTGGGGTGTTCAGGCATTTCTCCCGGATCAGGATCCTCCTTACGTGATTACCCTCCACGAGCTTGGTCACTTTGTCCATAAGCAAATGGTTGAGAGCTGGCTCGACGCGTCTCTTATTGACAAGCGTTTCAGCGGTGGCGCACACACGACCTGGCATCCACCTGATGCCTGGACGGAGAAGGGGAAGCAGATGGTGTCGTTCTTCGAGAACACCGCAGACTTCTTCGCATCCATTGCGTTTGACTTCATCGAAACGCGGCATCCCGAGATCAGGGGCTCCATCTACTTTGACCGCGGATACCTCGCCGAGTTTGACGCCAACGGCAAGGCCAGCGCCGCAGCGGCGGCATACAACGGGTGCCGCGTCGAGGGGGTTGAAACGACATTTCTCCGCCGCCTGTACGGCGCCTTGGTCCGAAGCCAACCAGCCCGCGTCTATGGAGATTACCTGCGTGTCATGGATGCGAAGAAGGCCGACTCGTGGATCCTTCGCTGGGTTCCCGCGCGCAACATCTCCGAGTGGATCACGCTCAAAGGCCGGCCGCTCGGGATGGGAACGCCGGTCCCGCTCAAGGATCTGGCCCGCCGTTACCAGATGCTTGCCTGCGAAAACACACTTTTCCTCTACCCCGCCACGGCCTCGAAGCCGGCAGAAATTGGCATCAACCATCAGTCTCACACCCTCAACCGGCGGCACCTTGGAGAGCCGGTGACAGTGGGCGACACAGTGCTCGTGACGAAGGGGTCGATCGTCCTCCAGATCAATCAGGTGACGGGTGGACGCCCCGCTGCTGTCGCTGCGAGCGCCGGGACATCCTTTGAGATCGCGTCCCCGAGTCTCATCGTGCTCTACAACGGATCGATCGCCGTCGATGGCCCCGTCGCCGTCAAGGACCGCCGGGTGACACTGACCCCTTCCGGAACCTCGTTCACCGCTCGCATCGAGGCGGACGGCGGGCTGAGGACACAGGTCATCGAAGGAGACGTGGCGGTCACCGGACCGGCTGGACCGGCAACCATCACGACAGGGAAAGCGGCCGTGATCAGTCCGTCGGGAAGGATCACGCCCGTGCCCGCCGAGCCGGTTCAGCAGATCGTTCGCTCATTCGTCGGTGAGACGGCCGACGGTATGGCCGTCCCGGTTCCTCCGCCGCTTCCAACCGCGACGCCCCGCCCTGTTCCGGCATCTACGCCTTTGCCGGCCAGCCCATCGCGATACCTCCTCGTTGAGGAGAGGGCGAGCGGGCGTCTCGTCATCGTCGTGGGCGAGCAGGGGGTGAGTCCCGGGGACCGGATCCTGGGGATGTATCAGACCCTCAGCGAAGCGACCGAGGCCCGGCGACATACCGCCCCCCACACGGCCCGGCCGCCGGTGTCCGCAGCCGAGCCGTCCCCGGCGCCGCCGCCCCCAGCCGTACCTGTCTCTTATACACATCTGACGCT
>WGCW01000044.1 GCA_015493585.1 Acidobacteriota bacterium | reverse complement strand
CGCCCCAAGGCAGCCGCCTGCCGGGCTATGGAAAGCTGGCCTACGGCCACCTTCCCACAACCCTTGGAAAACGCCTACGGCGTTTCCCACAGGCCGCTGCCTACGACGACGAGCACCCTCCCCTCTATGGCCAGAAATAATTGTCGCCAGCGCTCAGAAATAGTTGACGTCGAGCAGAGGCGAGATCCTTCGCCTGCGGCTCAGGATGACACGGGAGGGCTGAGCTCAGGATGGCACGGAAAGTGGAAGGGCTCAGGATGACATGGAAGGGAGTCGTTTCACCTCCGGCACGCGACTCGAGGAGATGGGGACGAGGAGATGGGGACGGTGTTGAATATCGCCCCCCGCGCAGCGCAACACCCTCATTCGGGTTGCCGCTCTCAGGAGGCCGCGTTACCATGCCGCATGGGCCCATAGCTCAGCGGTTAGAGCCGCCGGCTCATAACCGGTCGGTCCCGGGTTCGAATCCTGGTGGGCCCACCAGAACGGGCACAGGGCCAGGTGAGGAGAGCACGTGGAAAACGTACGCAGAGATCTCATATTGATGGTTCGTTTGCAACGGATTTACGACCGGATTTCTGAGCTTCTCGTTGAGCAGCGGACGCCTCCAGAGGAGATTCGCGAGCTGCACGAGGAAAATATGCGCCGGAAACAGGAGCTCGAGGCGATGGAAGATCAGATCGAGCAGCTCCGCTCGGAGGCGGAAGAAGTCCGTGCCAAGGAGACGGAGAGCCGGGCTGAGCTCGAGCACTTCCAGAAGCAAAAGGCAACCGTGACGAACGAACGTGAGTTTACCGCTGTGATCAACGAGATCGATTTTGCCACCAAGGCGGTCGAGGAGGCTGTTGCGCGGCGCAAGGAGATTGAAGAGACCGTGGCGGGGCTGGAACAGGAGATCGAGGAGCGCCGCCAATCGCGGCCTGAGGAGGAGGCCTCGCACCAGCAGGTCGTGCAACAGTGGGAGGATAAGAAGCACGAGCTGACCGAAACGATTCATGAGCTCGCCCATGAGGCGCGAGCGATCGAGGAGAGCCTCCAGCCAGCCAACCGCTCGCGCTTTCTCCGGCTGCTCAAGAGCAGGCAGGGCAAGGCGATCTCCGTGGTCATCGATGGATCATGCTCGCTGTGCCATTTCGAGCTGAGGCCTCACGTTCAGCAACGGGTCCGCCGCGCCGAGGAGATCATTACCTGCGAGCACTGTCACCGGATCCTGGTGCTCCCCAATCTTGAAGAGCTTTTCCCGGACGATGCGGCAGCCGGCTGACCGCCCAGGCATTTGAGGAATCATGGGGATCGAGGCACGCATCCTGGAGGTCCGGCGCAGGATGGCCGAAGCCGCTGAACGTGCGGGACGGGATCCGGCACAGGTCACACTCATCGCCGTTGGCAAGACCCACCCGGCCGAGGCCGTTGCTCAGGCGGTGCAGGCCGGCATCACCGATCTTGGGGAGAACCGGGTTGGTGAAGCGGCAGCCAAGAAGCGTGGGGTACCCCCCGCCACATGGCACCTCATCGGTCCGCTGCAACGCAACAAGGCGAGGCTCGCGCTTGAGGTCTTCGACATTGTCGAAACCATCGACCGTCCCGAGCTCGTCGACCGGCTGGTCACGTTGCTTGAAACACACTGGCCCGGGCGCCGGCTGCCGGTTCTCCTCGAAGTCAACGTCGGTGGCGAGCCGCAGAAGGCCGGTATCGCCCCGCCGGGGGCTGCTGCGCTGGCCCGGCAGGTGCTCGCCCAGCCGCAGCTCGAGCTACGGGGTTTGATGACGGTGCCGCCGTTCGACCCCGATCCCGCCGCGGTCCGCCCCTTCTTCCAGCGGCTCGCCACACTGGCCCGCGGGCTCCGCCAGCAACTCGGGATCCCGCTTCCCTGGCTCTCGATGGGGATGAGCCACGATTTCGAGGTTGCCATCGAAGAGGGTGCCACGCACGTTCGGGTGGGAACGGCGATCTTTGGGCCACGGGGGGCTGCATGAGCTTCATCCGGCTCTTCGTGTTTCCTCTGCTCGCCGTGCTCCAGCTCCTTTTGAGCTTGACGATGTGGGTCGTCATCATTCAGGCGCTGATCTCATGGGTTGAGCCCAACCCGTACAACCCGATCGTCAGGACGCTCCGGATCATCACCGATCCGCTGCTTCGTCCGTTCCGCCGGTTGCAGTGGAAGCTGTTCCACAGAACGATACCGGTGGATCTCTCTCCCATCTTCGTCATTCTGCTGATCTGGGCCCTCAAGGTGTTCCTCAGCCAGCTCCGGTTTGTTCTGCTCACCTGAAGGAAACTCTTGCCGGGGTGCTGCTGACCGGATCGAAGGGCTCCTGACCGGTAACCGGACATCAAAGACAACAGGCCGAAACGCTGGCCGCGCGTGGGTTTGTTGCAAAAACCCCCTGAAGCACTGTCCAGATTCCGGTCATGATACGAGTCCAACAGTCAAGATAGAACAACTATAACATACGGTATATCAATTAGTTATATCCATTCCGGAGGCTTGGCACGTCCCTTGCTTTTTCCAAGGTCGAGAGGGAAATCGACGAAAGGGGGAACGGGCCATGAAAAAGCACAGCGTTTCAAGAATCGCAGGGATCATCATGATGGGAGCCTTGGCCTTTGCCGCGACGGCGCAGGCAAAAGTGATTGAGGTTGACCGGGCGATTCCCGGCCGCTACATCGTTGTCCTCAAGGCGGATGCACTGCAACCGCAAGGGATGCTGGGCCAGCACGGTGCAACCGTTCCAGATCTCGCCCGGAAGCTCGCCGCCCGGTATCACGGGCGCCCCGCCCGGTCCTACACCCACGCGATTCAGGGCTTTGCCGTGACGATGAGCGCCTTGAGCGCCGAACGGATGGCCGACGACCCACATGTTGCCTACGTCATCCAGGACGGGGTGACATCGGCCGCGGCTGTTGAATCCCCGGCACCCTCGTGGGGGCTTGACCGGATCGACCAGACAACAAACGATCTTGATGGGAAGTACACCTACAATCAGACCGGAGCAGGGGTCAACATCTACATCATTGATTCCGGCGTCCGGAGCACACACGTCGACCTAGCTGGACGTGTCGATACCGTTCACGCCTTTACCACCATCCATGATGGTCTTGGGACGGAAGACGGGTACGGTCATGGGACCGCCGTCGCGGCCGTCGCGGCCGGAACGCTCTACGGAGTTGCCAAAGACGCCACGATCCACCCGGTCCGCGTCCTTGGCAGAAATGGAAGGGGCACCGTCTCCGATTTGATTGCTGGGATTGACTGGGTCGCCGGGAACTTCCAGGCACCGGCCGTCGCCAACATCAGCATCACTGCGGCTCCAAACCGGGCGCTCGATGATGCCGTCGAAGGACTGATCCGGGCCGGCGTCTTCACGACGGTTGCCGCCGGAAACGGGGCTTCCGACGCCTGCCTGATTTCTCCGGCGCGCGTTCCGGACGCCTTCACCGTTGGTGCGTCGACGATCGACGATCAGCGGGCGTACTTTTCCGATGTTGGCACCTGTGTCGATGCATTTGCACCCGGGCAGAACATCAAGACTGCATGGGGACGGACCGATACCCAGACGGCCGTGATGAGTGGAACATCGTTCGCAGCGCCGGCGGTCGCGGGCACAGCAGCGATGGAGCTGAACGAATTTCCACACGCGTCCGTCCAGAAGCTCACGTGGGACATCCTGAACTCCGCCAGCCAGGTCATTCCCGAAGATGCCAATGGTTCTCCGACCGGCCTCCTGTACACCGGGTACATTCAGGCCGTGGTGGACCAGCCGCCCCATGCAACGTTTACCTATACGTGCGATGGGCGCACCTGCACCGTAGATGCACGGGGTTCGACCGACGATCACGGCATCGTCTCCTACGAATGGGACTTCGATGACGGCACCATCATCAGCGGTCGCAAGGACATCGTCATTGACCACACCTTCCCGCTCGACGGATCGCAGTTCAAGGTCATGTTGACCGTCACCGATACCTCAGGCCAGTCCCGCTCGGCCCGGCGGATGATTGATTTCTCACAGTCCCTGACCCGCTGAGCTGAGTTTTCCCTCCCGGTGAGCCGCTTCCCCATCCCCCGGAAGCGGCTCTTTTGTGTCCCCGCAACGGGGTCGGGGGAATCCCACGATGTGCGTTGGGAGAACGCGGGTGCACCCGGCTGGGCTGCTCCACACGCGGTATACTCAAACGGTATGACCGCAGCTGGGGCAACCGCTGAACGGCAGGGCGACATCCTCATCGTCGATGACGATCCCGATCTGTGCTCGGTGATCGAGGAGATTCTTGCGAGCCGCGCCGCCACGGTGGCAACGGCGCATTCTTTGGCCGAGGCCCGTGCCGTCCTGGCGCAGCGGGTCCCGGATCTTGTGCTCCTGGACCTGACGCTGCCCGACGGCAGCGGCTTCGAGCTTTTGGATGAAATCCGGGAGATGGGCGAGATTATTTCGGTCATCGTCATGACGGGCCTGTCCGACGTCGAGACCGTCGTTGAGAGCATGAGGCGGGGGGCTGACAACTTCGTTCCCAAGCCAGTCGAACCCGCACTGTTCCTCAACATCATCAAGCGTGAGCTCCAGGAGCATCGAAACCGCCAGCACGTCGAGACGTACAAAAATGCCATCGCCAACAAACGCGCGTCGGACTCCGGCGGCATGCCCCATATTGTCGGCTCCAGCCACGCCATGGCCGAAGTTCGTGATCAGGTCGTTCGGGTCGCTCCCACGGGAGCCTCCGTCCTGCTGCGCGGCGAGTCCGGCACGGGGAAGGGGATGCTGGCGCGTGAGATCCACCGGCTCTCGAAACGCGCGGCCGGACCGTTTGTCGATGTCAACTGCGCGAGCATTCAGCCTCAGCTCGCCGAATCCGAAATCTTTGGGCACGAACGCGGCGCGTTCACGGGCGCCCACGCCCGTAAGCCCGGACTGATGGAGGTGGCCAACGGGGGCACACTCTTCCTCGATGAAGTCGCAGACCTCGACCTCCAGACCCAGGCCAAGGTCCTCAAGGCGCTGGAGGACCGGACGTTCCGGAGAGTGGGCGGGGTGCGCCAGCTTCCGGTTGATGTCCGGATCATCGCTGCGACCCACCGCGATCTGGAGGAGATGACCGGGCATGGGACGTTCCGGAGGGATCTGTTCTACCGTCTCAATGTGTTTCCGGTCGTCATCCCACCTCTCCGCGAACGCGTGGAGGATCTGGACGATCTGACCGCCTACTTCATCGCCACTTTGAACCCGTTGACCGGATGTGCCGTCACCGGCATCAGCGCCCGCGCCCGGGATCTGTTGCGCCGCTACTCCTGGCCGGGGAACGTCCGTGAGCTGAGAAATGTCCTGGAGCGGGCGATCATTCTCGCGGGACGCGGCCAGATCACGGTCCGGCACCTTCCGAAGAATCTCGCGGGCGGGAACGAAACCGTCCTGCGTCCGCTCGCAGATGTCGAGCGGGAGCACATCGCTCGCGTGCTCCACGCGACCGGCGGGAACATCAAACGCACCGCAACGGTCCTGGGTATCTCCCGGTCGACCCTGTACGAGAAGCTCAAGCGCTACGCCATTCCCGTAACCCGTGGGGGCTCTGGATAAAATGGGCCGAATGAAACGTGCGCCGTTCGCCATTTTAGGAGCAGTCATCGCCTTTGCCGCCGCGTGTGGCCCCTCTGCTCCCACAACGAAGCCGGGCCAGGTCACGGCTCCGGCGCATGGCGGTACCGTTGTTATTGGCACGCTTTCCGGCATCCACAACTGGAACCCGTATCTCAACGAGACTGCCCTTGGTGACGACGTCTTGAGCTTGCTCTACCCGACGCTGGCGATCGAACAGGTCGACTACCGTACCCATCCACCATCCTTCACGCCCAATCTGGCGAGCTCGTGGAAGTTCTCGCCCGACCACCTGACGTTGACGTTTCATCTGAGGTCTGGCGCGCATTGGAGCGATGGTGTCCCCGTCACGTCTGCCGATGTGCTCTTCAGCTACCGGACGAGGACCAATCCAGAGATCGGATGGGAGATCGAGAACCTGAAGCGGAAGATCCGCTCGGTCGATGCTCCCGATGCTCACACGGTCCGCTTTCATTTCACGCACCGCTACCCGTATGAGCTCATGGATGCCAACGATGGTCCGATCATTCCCGCCCATGCGTGGAGCTCGATTCCCTATGGGACGTGGGACCGGCAGGACTGGCGGAAGCTCGCACTCTCAGCCGGCCCGTTCATGCTGGACTCGGCAACGCCGCAACAGCAGTTCGTGCTCAAACGCAACCCGCTGTACTGGAAGAAGGGACGGCCGTTTCTCGACCGGTTGATCTGGCGCATCGTTCCCGATCAAGGGAATCTGCTGACCCAGCTTCGTACGGGAGAGATCGATTTCATGCAGGGCATTCCTCCCCGGCAGGCTGGACAGCTCCGGAATGATCCGCGTGTCAGGCTGATCCACTTTCCCGACCGCAGCTACGGATATATCGGGTGGAACTGCAGGAAGGCACCCTTTGACGATGCGCGCGTCCGGCGAGCCCTGACGCTCGCTTTGGACCGGCAAACGATCCTCGACACAGTGGTGCGCGGGTACGGCCGCCTGGCCACCGGCCCGGTGCTCTCGACGATGTGGGCGTACGACCATGCCCTCGTTCCGTACCCCTACGATCCGGCGCGGGCGCGCACGTTGCTGACCTCGGCCGGATGGACGGACACGAACGGCGACGGCATCCTCGATCGTGATGGGAAACCGTTCGCCTTCGAGCTGATGACGAACGCCGGTAACGAGATGCGTGAAGACATCTGCCAGATGGTTGCGGGTCAGCTCAGGAGGGTCGGGATCAAGGTCGACATCCGCTTCATTGAGTGGGGCACGATGCTCTCCCGCCTCGAGCACGGCACCTTCGACGCGTACGTCAGTGCCTGGCGCGAGGGGACGCAGGTTGACCCGGCGCCGCTCTGGCATTCGGCGCCGCCGGGAGCGCCGACCTACAACTACGTTGGCTATGCCAATCCCGAAGTCGACCGGTTGATCGACCGGCTTCCGGCTCTGGAGACCGCGGCGGCCCAAAAGCCGCTGCTCGATCGTTTCCAGGAGCTAGTTCATCGCGACCAGCCGTATACGTTCCTCTACGAGGGGGAGCGGCTCGACGGGATCAACCGGAGGATTCAGCACGCCATCATCAACGATGCCACCGCGTACTTCAACGTCGATGAGTGGACCGTCTCGAGCCCCCGCCGGTGACCGGGCCAATCCGGCCGTTCGGAGCGCCCATCCAGTCCGGCGCTTGCAGGAGCAGATAGTCCGATGGCACGTTTGATCCTCCGGCGCCTGGCGATTGCGGTTCCCCTGCTCTGGCTGGTCGTGACCCTGACCTTCCTCGCGGTCCACGCCGTTCCCGGCACGGTCGCCGACCTGATCGACAATCCGCAGCTTGGACCACAGGCGCGGGCGCATATCGAGGAGCAGTTTGGCCTCGACCGGCCCCTGGGCGAACAGTACGTCCGCTGGCTGGCCGCGCTGGCCCGCGGCGATCTCGGCGTATCGTTCCTCTACCGCCAGCCGGTTAGCCGCGTGGTTGCGAGGGCCCTGCCACCGACGCTGCTGCTCGCTGGAACGGCACTGACGCTCGATTTCGCCCTCGGAATCCTCCTGGCGTTGATCGCCGTTGCCCGCCCACGGAGCTGGTTCGACCGGATCTGCACGGTTTTCAGCCTTGGGCTGTACGGCATGCCATCGTTCTGGCTGGCGGGGCTGGCCATCCTGTTCTTCTCCGTCATCCTCGGATGGCTCCCGGCCTCACACATGCATTCCGTCGGTGCCATCGGCGCGAGCTCCAGTGTCCGCTTCGCCGATCTCATCAGGCACCTCATCCTGCCAGCCGGTGTTCTGGGAGTTGTTGGAGCCGCTGGGACTGCCCGCTACCTCCGGGCGGCGCTGCTCGACCTGCACGAGGCGCCCTACCTTCTCGCCGCTCGAGCGAGGGGTCTTTCCCGGCGCAGGGTGCTGCTCGTTCACGCCCTGCGGCCCGCACTCCTGCCGCTCGTGACGCTCCTTGGTCTGGCGATCCCCTTCCTCGTATCCGGTTCACTGGTCATTGAAGTCATCTTCGCGTGGCCCGGAATCGGCCGCGTTCTGTGGACCGCCGCGTGGGCCCGGGATGTTCCGCTCATTCTTGCAGTGACGCTGCTGGGAGCGGGCGCGGTGATCCTCGGCAACCTCGTGTCGGACGTGCTCTACCTGATCGTCGATCCCCGGGCCCGGAGCCCGCGATGAGCGTGCGGACCGCCCCACCGCGGCTGAGGACCGGGGCCGCTGTGATCGTCCTGATGATCATCGCGTGCATCGCTGGGCCGTGGCTGATCCGCCCGCTCCCCGGCATGGATCCGGCCCGCGCCGCCCTGCTTCCCCCGGGAAGCCGGGTGACCGTCGTGCTCCTGACCGATGGCGCCGTCTACATCTCGCCACGTGTTGCGCGCGATGCCGGCCATATCGTGGTACGTGGCCCCGGCGAACGCCGGATCGACATTCCGCGCGGCCGGATCGCTAAGCTTGCGACGCACCGGTACTGGCTGGGCAGTGACCGGTTCGGGCGTGATCTGTTGCGCGAATCGTTGACCGGCGGGCGGATCTCGCTGGCCGTTGCCTCGCTCGCCCTGCTGATTGCCCTGATCGTGGGGGGAAGCATCGGACTGGCCGCGGCGACGTTCGGCCCGCTGGCCGATTCACTCCTGATGCGGCTGGTCGACGCCTTCCTCGCCTTCCCGATTCTTTTCCTGCTCATCTTGGCGGTTGCGCTCTTCAGGCCGGGCCCGCCGGCGCTGATCCTTGTCCTTGGGCTGAGCTCCTGGATGGGGTTGGCGCGCCTGGTCCGCGGGCAGGTGCTCTCCCTCAGGCAGCGGGAGTTCGTCCAGGCGGCGCGGGTGGCTGGGAGCCCGTGGTGGCGGATCTGGGAGCTGCACTACGCCCCGAACCTCGTTGGGCCGGTCGCTCAGGATGCCGCCCTGCGCCTGGGCGACCTCGTGCTCGCTGAAGCGACGCTCTCCTACCTCGGCCTGGGTATCCCTCCCTCGACACCAACCTGGGGCTCGCTGGTTGCCGAGGGGCACAAGGTCCTGCTCCAGGGGTGGTGGCTCTCGACGTTCCCCGGGCTTGCCATCGCATCCCTCGTTATCGCCCTGGCGCTGATCGGTGATGGGCTTCAGGACCTCGCCCGCAATACCTCCGGAGAAGGGGAAACCGCACCCGTGCCCGCCGAACCGGTATGATCTTGATGGCTGGAGGGTCGAGACGTCGTGAAACACCGCGTTGCCGTCATCGGGGGAGGGATCGCAGGACTGGCTGCTGCGTTTTGGCTGGAGCACGATCACGGGATCAGCGATGTCATCGTCTTGGAGGCATCGGACCGGCCGGGGGGAAAGATGTGGTCGGTCTCCGCGGATGGTCACATCCTCGAGTGGGGGCCGCAGGGTTTCCTCGACAATGCGCCGGACACGCTGGAGCTGGCGGAGGCCGCCGGTCTCGGGGCTCATCTGATCCGGGCGTCGGACACGTCGTCGGACCGGTTCATCGTCCGCAAGGGCCGGCTGCGCCGGATTCCGCTCTCGCCGCTCGCGTTCATGGCATCAAACGTCCTTGGGTTGGGCGCCCGGCTCAGACTCTTGGGTGAGCCGTTCGCGCGAAAGCATCCCGGCAGGGACGAGTCGGTGTTCGACTTTGCGCGGAGGCGGATCGGGGAGGGGGCCGCGCGCATCCTCGTCGATGCCATGGTGACAGGGGTGTATGCCGGTGATTCGAGGCAGCTTTCCCTCGCCGCGACCTTTCCGAAGATGGCGGCGATGGAAGCTGAGTACGGCTCCCTGACGCGGGCGATGATCGCGAAGGCCCGGGCCGCCCGCCGGACGGGTGCCTCCTCCGGTGGTCCGAGCGGTCCCGGCGGGACGCTGACGACGTTTCGTGAGGGCATGGGAGCGCTCCCCAAGGCAATTGCCGCTCATCTCGGCGAACGGCTGGCCCTCAAAGCTCCAATCCGGTCGATGAGCCGCCGGGATGACGGGTTTGTCCTGCATGGAGAAGGCGCCAAGATCACAGCAGATGCCGTCATCGTCGCCACCCCCGCCTACGCTGCGGCTGCCATCCTCGCGGAACTTGCGCCGGCCGCCGTCGAGCCGCTCCGGGCCATCCCAACTGCCCCGGTCACCGTCGTCATGGATTCCTACGAGGGCATCATGGCGTTTGGACGGCCGGTCTCCGGCTTCGGGTTCCTCGTGCCCGGGACTGAGCCGCTCGGGATCCTGGGATGTCTCTACTGCCACGACATCTTCCCGGGGCAGGCGCCGCCGGATCATCTGCTCCTTCGAACCATGCTGGGCGGCGCCCGCGATCCAGGCAGCATCAATCTCGATGACGAGGCCATCCGTACGAGAACCGGCACGGTGCTCGCTCAGCTCTTCGGCAGGGCCGCCACCCCCGCCCGGACGTGGATCGTTCGCCATCCCCGCGGCATCGCCCAGTACACGATCGGTCATCTCGAGCGCGTCTCGGCAGCAACCGCCGCCGCGCGGGCCGCCGGGGTCTTCCTGACCGGCTCGTTCTACCGGGGTGTCTCCACGAACGACTGCATCCGCCAGGCGAGAGAAACCGCCGCCCAGGTCGCAGCGTCCTTCGCGTAGACGAAACGCGCAGGCAACGCTATCTCATTGGACCGAACGAGATCACCACGGCAGCCACGGCTAGCCAGAGGATCACGCATGCCGCGAGAGGAAGATCTGTCAGCAGCGTCTTGGCAGGGTTCCCGCCGAGGTCCTGGCGGTGCAGCAGGTACAGGTAGCGGAAGAGGCCGTAGATGACGATCGGCACCGTCGTCATCAGGCCGCTCGAGCCAACCTTGGCGACCGTTTCCGGCGCAACGGTGTAGACGGCGTAGGCCACGACGGTAGCGCCGAGGATGACGGAGATCGATTGATCGACCAGCGGCAACGAGTAGTGTCCGAGGACGGCCCGGTGATCGCCGGCGCCCTCACCGAGGAGCACCAGCTCGGCTCGCCGCTTTCCCAGCGCCAGATACAGGGCAAGCAGGTACGCGCACAGCAGGAGCCAGCTCGAGACAGGGACCGGGATAACCACCGCACCACCGACGACCCGGAGGACGAACCCGGCCGCGACCACCAGCACGTCGACGAAGACGGCCCGTTTGAGGCCCGCCGAGTACAGGAGGGTCAGCACGACGTAGGCGCCGAGTACGAGCAGGAAGGGGCGGCCAACGGCGAAGCTGATCGCCACGGCGATGCCGGTCAGTGTGCCGGCTGAGAGGAGCGCCCATGAAAAGGGCACCAGTCCCGATGCGATCGGCCGCAGCCGCTTGACGGGATGGACCCGGTCGCGAGGGGCATCGAGGAGGTCGTTGACGAGGTACATCGCCGACGAGGCGGCGCAAAATGCCGCAACCGCGAGCACGACCCGCCCGATCGCCGGAACATCCCCGGCATGGTCGGAGAAGACCAGCGGTACGAGCACGAACCCGTTCTTCACCCATTGCTGAGGACGGAGGCTCCTGACGAGACCCGCCAATCGCTGCTGCATGGAGCCATTCTACCCTCGATGGCTGAGGGATGCCGGGGACGCATTTTCAGCCGATCGGTTTTGTCTGGTGTTATGCCGCAGCGCGGACAGAGATCGCGGTGGTTCGCAGCGTGATGAGGTCGATCTCCGGGGGAGCGCCGACGCGGATTGGGAGCGCACCAACCCCGATCCCCCGCGACACGTAGAGGAAGGCATCATCGCGCCGGTAGGGTCCAGCGATGTACCGGGTCTGCAACCGCGCCATATTGACGTGACGCGACGGAAGGGCGATCTGGCCGCCGTGAGTGTGACCTGAGAGAGTCAGGTGGGCGCCCGCTTTCAACGCCTCGTGCCAGGCCCGCGGCTGGTGGATCAGACAGATTCTGAAGCTCGATCCGTACCGGCCAAGGAGTGAGAAATCAGGCGCGCGGCTCCCCGACGCATTGAGATCTTCAAGGCCGATCAGGGCTAGCCCCTGACCCGCACGTCTGAGCACCCTGGTCTCGTTGATGAGCGGCCGGATGCCGGCAGCCCGGAGGGCCCACTCAGAACGTGCCGGATCGATGAAGTGATCATGGTTTCCGAGGATTCCGTAGACGCCAAGAGGGGCCGAGATCCCAGAAAATCCCTCGACGAAGGCGGGGGCGTCCGAAGGCCGGCGGTCCATCTGGTCGCCGGTGAAAACGATCAGATCGGCGGGGATCCGTTCGATCAGCTTTCGGATCCTCTGCATCCGTTTCACAGACATGTACGGGCCAGCATGGACGTCGGAAACCTGAAGGATCCGCAGCCCATCCCAGGCCGGGGGCAGCGCGGGCAGCTTCAGCGTGATCCGGCGAAGCCCAGGGAGGCCCTGCACCTCGGCAAAGCTACTGCCGGTTAGGCCAAGAACCGTCACGGCCCCGGCCGAGCCAAGCCTCAAGAAACGGCGGCGTGAAATCATGGAAGATCGAGAACGCATCGAAAAAAACGCCCCGCCCGCGGGGCACCGGTGCGGAGTATACACCATTTCGCCATGCGTATCCCCCAAAGATCGGGAGACCGGGAATAGAAGAGGCGCGCAGGCGTAGAATGATGCGTGAGCATGACGATGAGCCTCCCTGCCGCGGATGTGCCCTCCGATGAGATGCGGTTGATCGTCCGTGCGAAAAGCGGTGATGCCGCCGCGCTCGAGGAGCTCGGAGCGTTCTGCCGAAAGCTCGCGTACGTCCTCGCGTTGCAGCTGACCGGGAACCGGGAGGACGCTGCCGACCTGGCCCAGGATACGATGCTCCGGTTCTTTCGTTCACTGCGCCGCTTCGATCCCCGGCGCCCGGTTCGCCCATGGCTGTACCGGATCGTCCGTAACTTGGCCCGGGACCGGCTCCGCCGCGCACGGGTGCGCCGCGCATCGTCGTTGGAGGAGCTGACCGAGGCACGGGGAAACGATCTCCCGGCAGCCGGCCCCGGACCGGAAGCCACGGCCTCCCGGTGGCAGCTTCAGTCAGTTGTCTGGCGCGCCGTCCAGGAGCTTCCCGTCCATTACCGGGAGGTGCTCGTCCTGCGGGACTATCACGGCCTGGCGTACGCCGAAATCGCGCGGATCCTCCGGTTACCAAGAGGAACAGTGATGTCCCGCCTCCACCGTGGGCGGTTGATGGTCCGGCAGGCCGTTCACGCCAGCATGCAGACCGGGCTGGCGGGGGAGGAGGCGGCCGATGCGTGACCGGTGCCCGATGGGCTTTGATGAGAGGCTGATCACCGCCTTCCTCGACGGTGAGCTGACCCAGGCCGATGAGCAGAAGGTCCGCCTCCATCTCGAGCGGTGTCCCCACTGCCGGGCGCTGTACGAGGATCTGCGGCGGATTCGAAACGCTGCCATGACGACCGGCTTGCCAGTCCCCTCCGATGAGGAGTGGGACGAACGGCCGCGGACCGGAGCCAGTCTGACGTTCCGGCTGCTGGGTTGGTGGCTGGCGATCCCCTGGGTGATCTTCGTGCTCGGCTACGCATTGTGGGAAGCCTGGCGGGGATCTCAAGGGGCGATCGTCCGCATCATGACTTTTGGCGGTATCGCCGCAGGAGCGCTGCTGTTGCTCTCGGCGCTGTTGGACCGGCTGAGGGACCTCAAGACCGACAGGTACAGGAGAATCATGAAATGATCATCACGACGACCGAAACCATCGCGGGCCGGAAGATCGTCCGGACGCTGGGCCTCGTCCGTGGCAACGCGGTCCGTGCCAGAAACATCGGTAAGGACATCATGGCGTTGATGCGGAACATCGTCGGCGGCGAGGTCAAGGAGTACACCAAAATGCTCGCCGAGGTCCGGGAGCAGGCGCTCGACCGGATGATCGATGAGGCCAAGGAGCTCGGTGCGGACGCCGTTGTCAGCGTCCGTTTCATGACCTCCGAAACCATGCAAGGTGCCGCTGAGCTCCTCGCCTACGGCACCGCCGTCCTGCTCGCGCCAGCTTCCGGGGACACGCCGGAAGCCCCGGCGAGCTGAGCTGCCCGTCCCTCAAGCGTCTCGAAGCCCGTCAGTCAGAGCGATACCGCCGGGTTCCCTACGGCCTTTCCAGTGCGCCTCCCTCGTGTGTGTCAGCCCGCTTGAGGAGGTAGGCAAAAATGAGACCGGCCACACCGAGGCATGCGAACATCATCATGCTCGCCGTGTACGTGTGGGTGATGTCCCGCAGCTTTCCGTTGAAGAATGGGAACAGGGCCAGGCCGATGTTTTGGATCATCGTGATCAGCCCAAACGCGGAGCCGGTCAGCTCCTTGGGGACGATCAGCGGCACGGACGGCCACATCGCTGCAGGAACCAGCACGAATGCGGCGCCGAGCATGATCATCGGCCAGCGCGGCGGGATGTGCGTGAACGCCATCAGCAGGTAACTGGGGATCATCAACAACGCTCCGAAGACCATCAGAGTGGCGCGATGACCGATCTTATCGACCAGCTGACCGGCAAACGGTGCGAAGATCATTGAGGCGAAGATGATGATGCTCGTCGTGCCGCCGGCCGTCGAGAACATGTGGAGGAAGTTCGAGAAGACCTGTGAGAAGAACGAGCCCGTACCTCCCGCAGCCAGCGGAAGCCCCCACTTGTCGTGGAAGAAGTCGGTCGAAAGCGCTGTGAAGGGGAAGATCGCGGAGTAGAAGGTGACACACAGGAGCGCGACGTACCAGAACGACCTCGGGAACCTCTTGATGTCCGAGAGCACGACCTTGTCCTCGGCCTCGCCCTCCTCGAGCTTCAAGACCCTCTCGGCACGGGCGTCCATCCACCAGTAGATCAGCGCGGCACCAAGCGAGAGGAGACAGAGCAGAACCGCGGCCCACAACGCGGCCTTGTAGTTGTGGAAGTACTTCGCGATCAGCTCTTCGGTGTTGAAGGAGAACAGCGTGCCGAGACGGCTGATGGTCAGCGCGATCCCGAACGAGAGCGCCAACTCCTTGCCTTTGAACCAGCGGGCGAGGATCGCGCTCTGAGCAACGACGAGCGACTCAGATCCTGCGCCGAAGATGAAGCGGCCGACATAGATCCACCAGATCCCTGGAGCGAGCGCGACAACCGTTGCGCCGAAGACAACGAGCGACGCGAAGATGAACGTCGCTGCACGCGTCCCGATCCGGTCGATCAGCATGCCACCGAGGAAGACCGACACGATAGCGGCAACGCTGTAGAGCGTGTAGGTCGCCCCGATCGCGCCGCGATCAACGCCGAGCGCCTTGAGCAGGGTTGGAGCGATGGCTCCGAGCGAGTCGTACGCAAAGTAGCTCCCGTACGTCAGCAGGCTGACGAAGAGCAGAACGGTAAACCGGTAAGGCCGGCGCGAGGGGTGGAACAGACCAACTTGAGAGGTCATCTGTTGCGTGTCCTTTCTCGATCGGTGATCAACGTCCATTAATCCTTCTTGAACAGCGCGTCGAAGGCGGCCCGGGCATCGTCAGGTGAGGACGGGCCGCGAGAGGAGAGGTCCCGCACCGCTTTCGGGCGGAAGTAGGGGCAATCGTTTGCTTTCGACTTGCTCTCAACGCGCACCTTGACCGGCTTGCGGCATTCGAACCGGGCGCTGGTGTCGAAGGAGGCGCAGTTCGTGCATGTGTGGAGCGGCTCGCCGCATTTTGGGCATCGGGCATCGGGTGCGATCACGCCAAGCTGCTTGATCTTCGTGCCACACCGGGCACAGGCAAAAACGACATCGCCGGGGAGGCCAACGCCTCTTCCCCTCGGGGCTCCCTCCAGGCGGCCCTGCCCGGAAGGTCCCCGCTTCCTCGGCCGCTCACGCTCATCGTCGTCATCCATGTAGCCCCGGTGGCGGTACTTGCGATCACCCATCACGTCCTCCTTGCACACTCACGGCGTTGGTATCTTACTCTCCCCCGGCTCCCGTCCACGTTGGTCCATAGTTGGTGCCCTTCGAGGTCAACTGTTTGGGACGGCCCTTCGGATCGGTCGTGTAAATCTGCTGGGTTCCCGTGCGATCAGAGACGAAGGCGATCATCGAGCCGTCCGGTGAGAAGCACGGGGACTCGTTATTCCCGGGGCCGGGCAGGATCGTCACCTGGGTCGTCGCAACGTCGATCGTCGCGAGCTGGAAACGTCCGCCTGTGCGGGTGGTGCAGATCAGGCGGGAACCGTCCGGGAACCAGGCGGCTTCGTCGTAATAGCCGCCATTGAAGGTCAGGCGCCTGACGTTGGAACCGTCGGCATCCATGATGTAGATCTGCGGTGAGCCGGACCGGGCCGACGTGAACGCGATCTGGCGTCCGTTGGGAGACCACGCCGGTTGGGTGTCGATGGCGCTGGCCGTGGTCAGCCTCTGAGGGGTTCCGCCAGCCGTTGGGATCACCCAGATGTCGACGTTGCCATCCCGGCTCGAAGCAAAGGCGATTTTCTTCCCGTCGGGCGAGAAGCTGGGCGACGAGTTCACGCCTCCCTGGCTCCAGAGTGGCTTGAGGTATCCCTCGCTCGGGGTCAGCAGGTAGAGGGCGGGACCGCCCCGTAGAAATGAGGTGAAAGCGATTCTCGATCCATCGGGGGACCAGGCAGGTCCAATCGCGATGCTCCCGTGCTTCGTCAACTGGCGCGCTCCGGTTCCATCCCATGCCATCTCCCAGAGCTCCGGGTGCCCGGTGCGGTCTGAGACAAAGGCAATCCGGGACAGGAATGGGCCGGGCCTGCCCGTGAATACCTTGACGAGATCGTTCGCAAGTGTGTGGGCCATCAACTTGGCGGAGGCCAGACCGGCACGGTACCGTTTGGCGAAGGCAAACTCCCCCGATGCGAGGTCCACGAGACGCGCCTCAACGACGAGCTGTCCTCCGGCCTTGGAAATCGTGCCCGTCAGAAGGAACTGCGCGCCGATCGACCTCCATCGTTCATGGAGAATCTTGGGGCGCGGATCGGGTTTGACCAGCGCGTAGAGCTTCGGATCGAGAACGGAAATCGGGGCCGATGCCGCGAGATCCCCGTCCAGCGTGCTCTGGAAGAGTCCGGCCTGCTCCGCCGGGGTTCCTGGCAGCACCAGCAGGGGTGGGGCAGCCACCGAAACCCGGGCCAGACGGGACTGGGTGATCTGGAGGTAGAGCTCGTTTTGGGCGGGGAGAAAGCCCGCGATCAATATGAGAGTAGCGGTCATCCAGACGCTGAGACGGTGCATGGTCACTCCGAAAAGGCAAGGTGAACGGTCAACGATGATGGCCCATATCCGGGCGGCAGCGGCGGAAGCGGATTTGTCGCGTACATCGCTCGCAAGGCTGCTCTGTCGAAGCTCGGAGAGCCGGAGCTCTTCTCAATCTCGATGCCGGCGAGTTGGCCGCTCCTGAGAATCTGGAAACGAACGACGGCACGCGTGCCAGGCGGTGCGGGAGGCTTGTACCAGTGGCCCTCGATCAGCGCCAGCATCCTCTGTACATAGTACGTGAACTGGAAGTCGGAGGGAATGGCGGGTTGACCGCTTGCCCCAGATCCGGCCAGGTGCAGGCCGCTCCCACCGGCGGCCGCTGGCGCTGGCGTCGCTGCGCCGGGCGTCGCACCGATCGCCGGCATGGCGTTCTTACTGGGGGGTCTTGGGGCCTTCTCCGGCGGACGCGTCGCGTGTGGCGCCGGGGTTGGCTTCGGCTGAGCCGTCGGAGCTGGCGTTGCCGCCGGCGCGGGCGCAGCCGTTGGGACCGGAACACGGCCCGGTTGGGACGGACCGTGGCGTTTCGGCAGGTGGACGAGCTGGACTGAGACCGAGGGCAAGGTCATGACCTGCCGGGGAGACAGGCGGGCTGCAAGAATTACCGTCGCGCCGATGAGGACGTGGAACGCGACCGCGATGGCGATCCACGGGAGCCACGGTCTCTTGAAGCGGGCGCGATCTTCGAGGACGCGGGAAACCGGGTCCATCTAGGCGCTCCTGGGATCATCGGCGTCCCGCTCCCATCCGCGAGTCTCCTCCCCGCTCATGGACCCCTCCCCTCGGGCTGCGTCACCATGCCGACATGTTCGACGCCGACCTTGTCGAGCACGGCCAGGACCTTGACGACGAAACCGTACGGGAGCTTTGCGTCCGCCTTGAGGTAGACCGGCCGCGGCTGGCCTCCCAGCGCGGCTCCGAGCCGTTGCGGCAGGAGCTTGAGGTGAACCGGTTGATCGCCGAGATAGATCAAACGATCGGCCGTCAGGGTCAGCACGATCGGTTCCTGCTGTTTCGAGGCAATGCTGGCAGCGTTCTGCTTGGGCAGGTTGACCTTGACCCCCTGGACGAGCATTGGCGCCGTGATGATGAAGATGATCAACAGCACGAGCATGACATCGACCAACGGTGTGACGTTGATATCCGCCATGCTGCCCATGTCTTCACCGGAAGAAGGTTTCCACTCCATCGCACTACGAAAAGTTGCGTTCGATCAGGTTGACGAGCTCGAGCAAAAAGTCATCCATCCGCCTTCGCAGGTGACGGACCTTGCTGAGCAGGTGGTTGTAAGCGATGACCGCCGGAATGGCAGCGACCAGGCCTGCGGCGGTGTTGACGAGCGCCTCGGCAATGCCGGGCGCAACTGTGACGATCGACGTCGATCCTGTCGCGCCGATCGCCCGAAACGTGATCATGATGCCCCAGACTGTTCCAAAAAGTCCGATGAACGGCGTGACGCTGGCCGTGGTCGCGAGAAACGCTAAAGCTCGTTGCAGCCGTTCCTGCTCCGCACCGATCGCCCGTTCGACCGCTCTGGCAACGCCATCTAAGCTCCGCACATGAATGTTGCCTTCGGTATCGCCTCGCCGCCGCGCAACCCGGACCTGAGCTTCGAGCTCCGCGTACCCAGCCTGAAACATCGCCACGAGCGGGGATGCCCGAAACGATGGTGCCGCCTCGGCCACTTCGTTGAGACGGCCCGCCTTACGAAACATTTTGATGAAGCCATCCGACGCGGAGCGCGCAGCCGCAAGCTCGCGCCACTTGGCGAGGATGACCGACCATGATCCGAGGGAAAACAGAAGGAGGGTGAGGAGAACGACCTTCGACACCCACCCGGTCGACACGAAATAGCGAAGAATCTCCACCCGCGTATTGTACTCATTCCAAGATCTGGCAGCCGCAGATCTTCATAGAGAGGTTGTTGCGCTGTGCCCCGTCGGCCGGAGGGAGCTTTGGAGCGCGGACTTCAGTCCGCATCTTTTTGTACCAGAACGCGTTGAGCGCGCGATGCGGACTGAAGTCCGCGCTCCCTCGGGCGCTCTCCCCGCGACCGGTTGCCTTGGCGTTGGGGTGAGCGTGCTTCCATCGTGGTCGTATCCGCTGGGATCACACGAGTTCCGCACAGCGCAACAACCTCATAGAGCCTCGTGGCGGCCGTAGACGAAGGGGCTGAGCTGCCGGGCGTTACTGATGGGCGGCCATCACCCTCCAGGCGACGAGCCGGTCGTTCATCGCACGCAGGCGGCGGCAGAGGATCCTGCACAGCAACGACAGGAACTGAACCGAGGCATCGGGATCCATCGCCAGCGCGTCGTGAAGCGCCGACCGGCTGATTGAGAAGATGGTGCACCCTTCGGTGTGTGCCCGGGCGTCTGCAGAACGCGGCTGCCCATCGACGAGGGCCATCTCGCCAAAGATATCGCCCCGGCGGAGAATGGTCAGGCATTCCTCGCCCACTCCGGGGACGAGCCTGGAAATCCGGACGGCGCCGTCGACGACGATGTAGAGGCTATCGCCACGCTCCCCTTCGGTGAAGATCACCGATTCCGGTTGGTACCGGCGCTCGTGGGCGAATGATGCGAGCAGCCGGAGCTCCTGGCCGGTGAGCCCCTGGCTTCGCAGGAGGTCGAGCTTCTCCTCGGTCCCAATGTCGACGGCCTCGCCCGGCTCGCGCTCGATCTCCCGGCGTTGCGCCTCGTCGTTCGTCTCCCACAGCTCGCCCATCTCGAGGTTGGCGGCACGGACCTTCTCGGTCAGCGTCTTCCAAAACGCCCATAAGAGGCTGACCGCCAGCTCCCGGTCCGACGCGATGGCCGCATCGAGCTCACCGGCCAGGATCATAAAGAGAGAGCCTCCGTTCGTCCCGATCGCCGTCGCCGAGCGTGGCTCCTCATCGAGGAAGGCGACCTCGCCGAAGAGCGAACCGGGGCCGAGCGCAGCCAGGATCTGGGTGCCTGCCGGTGTCCGGCGCGTCATGTGGACGGTGCCTTCACGCACCAGGAAGAGGTCGCGCCCCTCGAGATCCTCGCGGAAGATGACCTGGGCCTGCTCGAAGGTGGCGGGATGCACCAAGTGGGCAAGCGAGATCAACTGATCGTCGTTGAAGTGGTCGAGGAGCGCCATTTGCCGGAGCTCAGCGGCGCGCACGATGAGATCTTCGCGCGCTGCCGGTTCCCGGCTGACGGTCTTGCGGCGCCGCTTGATGTGGCGGGCCGAGAAGATCCTGGCTTGACTCAACGCCACATGATCGCAGGCCTTCTGGAGGGCCTTCGCCCGTTCGGCAATGAGCGCGTCGAGCTTGGAATCGTCCGTCCCGCTCAGGCGCGCAAGCGTTGTCACCCGCCGCCGGTCCCGCTGTTGCTCGCGGTCGGTCTCCCACTGCGAGAGCAACAAGGCATCGACCGCATGCTCCAGAGCGACTTCGTAACTCTCGATCTGCATCGCCGCCCGGGATGCCTCGATCGCCAGGCGGAGGTCCAGAGGATTGAGGCGGCGGGCCTGAGAGAATTCCCGGAGCGCCTCGGCCGGGTTGTCGTTGCGAAGGTGCAGGTAGCCGGCCGCCGCATACCCAAGGTAGTTGTAGCGCGTTCGAAGCTTGGCAAAATCGAACATCTCCATGGCGCGGTCGAGATCGCCTCGGGTCTGAAAAATGTGCCCCATCCCAATCGCGTGGGAGGACTCGAGGTTCCGCCGCTTGAGCTCTCGCTCCAGGTCCTCCTCCGGTTCCGTCCGGAGCTTCTCCGCTTCGTCGAGCAGATGGGCACCCTGAGGGGACAGAACCGCCGCGATCTCGAGGAGATCAGCCGCTTCCCGGGGCCTGCGCACCTCCTCCATCCGGCGCGCGATGGCCACGAGCCGTTCCAGCAACGCTGGATGAAGCCGCACCGTATCCCTTTCAGTCATCGACCTCTGATCATATCCGTCATCTCCCCGTTCGTCAAAAATGCCGGTGGCCTCGCTGAGACGCTCCAGGCTGGACTCCCGGAGAAGCCGCTGCCTCACTTCTTCGACGGCATCGCCGCCCCAAGACACGGAGGTGTCCACTGTCCGCACTGCGAAACCTGAGCGCTCCAGTGGGAACGTCATGTCAGTGGTGAGCGAATCATGCACGCGGTGGACAGTTGAGGAGTTCGCAAAGTTTTCAACGTAGAGAGCGAACTCCGGAGCGGGCGGAGCAGGCCTCCGTCGCCTGGGTCACGCGTCTCGCCCTCTGCCACTGCAACCGCCACCCCCGGGGTACCGAGAAGGCCGACGTTGACGCGCTCCTCACGCACCTGCCGCCCGATGGGCCGGTTCCCGCTTCGTCCCCAAAACTATGCCCTCACCGTCTCTACGACATCCGGAGAACTCAGCAGTATGCTCTGCTCTGTCACGGCATGCTGTTGTGCGACGCCTGCCTCACGCCGGCGCCCATTCGGCCGACAACACCTCTGCCTGCTCCAGCACCGTTTGCGTCGCTTTCTCCTGCTTGTCGGGTGGGTATCCGTACTTACGCAGGGTGCGCTTGACCAGCACGCGCAGCCGTGCGCGCACGTTCTCGCGCAGGGTCCAGTCGATGGTGACGTTGTTGCGCACGGTCTCCACGAGCTCCCGGGCGATGCCGCGAAGCGTTTCGTCGCCGAGCACCTTGACGGCGCTGTCGTTCGTCTCCAAGGCATCGTAGAACGCGACCTCGTCTTCGGTCAGGCCGAGCTCGACGCCGCGCGCGTCCGCCTCGCGCATCTCCCGGGCGAGCTGGATCAGCTCTTCGATCACCTGCGCCGCCTCGACCGCACGGTTCTGGTACTTGCGGATCGTGTGCTCGAGCATCTCGGCGAAGGAGCGGGCCTGGACCACGTTCTTGCGGCGGCGCGTCTTGATCTCGCCCTTGAGGAGCTTCTGCAAGAGCTCCACGGCCAGGTTCCGCTGCGGCATGCCACGCACCTCGGCAAGAAACTCCTCCGACAGGATCGAGATGTCCGGCTTCTCGAGACCGGCGCCAGCGAAAATGTCCACGACGCCTTCCGGGGCCACGGCGCGCGAGATGATCTGGCGCACCGCTTGATCGAGTTCCTCCTCGGGGCGGGCCTCGGCCGGCGCGCGCTTGGCAAGTACCGACTGCACCGCCTGGAAGAAGGCCACGTCGTCACGGATGCGCAGCGCGTCCTCGTGGGGCACCGCCAGGGCGAAGGCCTGGGAGAGCTCGCGGACCGCCCGGATGCAGCGGTCCTTGCCGTTCTCCTGGTCGAGGGCGGTCCGGCCAGTTCCGCCGCTCTCGGTGTACGTCGCCAGCGCCGCCTTCAGCTCTGGGGCCAGGCCGATGTAATCCACTACCAAGCCGCCGGGCTTATCCCTGAACACCCGGTTCACCCGCGCGATGGCCTGCATCAGTCCGTGGCCGCGCATGGGCTTGTCCCCGTACATGGTGTGCAGACTCGGGCAGTCGAAGCCGGTGAGCCACATGTCGCGCACGAGCACCATGCGCAGCGGATCAGCGGGGTCCCGGAAGCGGTTGGCCAATGCCTCGCGCCGGGGCTTGTTGCGGATGTGCCGCTGCCACGCCGGGGGATCGGAGGCCGAGCCGGTCATGACGACCTTGATCGTGCCCTCTTCGTCCGCCTCGCTCGCCCACTCCGGCCGGAGCTTCACGATCTCGCCGTAGAGCTCCACACAGATGCGCCGGCTCATGCACACGACCATGGCCTTGCCGTCCATGACCTCCAGGCGCCTCTCGAAGTGCTCGACGATGTCGCGCGCCACCAGCGCGAGCCGCTTCGGCGCGCCCACCACGGCCTCGAGCTGTGCCCACTTGGTCTTGAGCTTCTCCTTGCGCTCGATCTCCTCGCCCTCGGTCACCTCCTCGAAGTCGGGGTCGATCCTGGGCCGCTCCGCTGCGTCCAGCGCCAGCTTGGCGAGCCGGCTCTCGTAGTAGATCGGCACCGTGGCGCCGTCCTCGACCGCGCGCTGGATGTCGTAAATGCTGATGTAATCGCCGAACACCGCCCGCGTGTTGGCGTCGGCCTTCTCGATAGGGGTGCCCGTGAAGCCGATGAAGGAGGCGTTCGGCAGGGCGTCACGCATGTGCCGCGCGAAGCCGTCGATGAAGTCGTACTGGCTGTGGTGCGCCTCGTCGGCGATGACCACGATATGACGCCGCTCGGAGAGCGTCGGATGGCGGCCTGCCTGCCGCGCTCCGCGTGGCCCGGGCAGATCGCCCTTCTCGTCGGGGAAGAACTTGTGGATGGTGGTGAAGACAACGCTCCCCGCTTCCACTGAGAGCAGCTCACGCAGGGATCCCGATTACCCTGCCGCCCTCAGCGTCTCACCCACCGCCACCCGTACGGCGTGGAACCGGTGGTAGCCGGCCATCTTTTTGGCGATGCGCCCACCGCCATCGTCCTCGAAACCGTGACGTGCGCCCCGCGCACGGCCTAACTGTCGAAGGTGGGTGCACGGGGTTTCCATGTGATACGATCAAGGTGTGTCACGTGGATGCAAAACTTCTCTCGTAGGATCGCCGGCGGATGGACGCGACGAAACCGGTCGAGATGACGATCGGTCGGACACCTTTCTCCTGAACCGGCGGCGGTTCTTACGGCTTGCGGGCGCGACGGGCCTAGCTCTGACCCTGGACGGCCTGCTGCCCGCCGATGCCAGGGAAATGAACGGCGCGGATGGGAGCCTGAGCCGCCGGAGGCCCGGCGATCCCATCGACCTGGTCGTTGGCTCCATGGATGTGACCGTGGGCGGCCGGCCCAGCCGGGCCATCGCCGTCAACGGCCAGGTCCCCGGGCCGCTGATCCGCCTGTACGAGGGCGAGGACGTCACCATCCGGGTCCGCAACGATCTGAACGAGGCGACGTCGATCCACTGGCACGGGATCATCCTGCCGTTCGATATGGACGGCGTGCCCGGCGTCGCGTATCCGGGCATTCCCCCCGGTGAGACCTTCACCTACCACTACCCGGTACGGCAGAACGGCACCTACTGGTACCACAGCCACAGCGGGCTCCAGGAGCAGCTCGGCCATTTCGGACCCCTGGTCGTGGAGCCTTCGGGGTCGGAGCCCTTCTCCTACGACCGCGATCTTGTCATCATGCTTTCCGACTGGACCTTCGAGAACCCCTACAAGGTGCTGGCCAAGCTCAAGAAGATGGGCAGCTACTACAACTTTCAGAAGCGTACCCTGGAGGATTTCTTCCACGACGCCTCGAAAAACGGTCGTGGTGCAACCGTGAAGGATCGCCTGACGTGGGGCAGGATGCGCATGAGTCCGACGGATATCGCCGACATTACGGCGTACACCTACACCTACCTGGTCAACGGCCGGGCGCCCGGGGATAACTGGACCGGGCTGTTCCGGCCCGGTGAACGGGTCCGCCTCCGGATCATCAACGCGGCGACGCAAAGCTATTTCAACTTCCGGATCCCCGGCCTGCCCATGACCGTGGTGGCCGCCGACGGCCAGAATGTGGAGCCGGTCACCGTGGCCGAGATGCAGTTACCGGTCGCCGAAACCTACGACGTCATCGTCGAGCCGGAGGATAAGGCCTACACGGTGTTCGCGGAATCCATGGACCGCAGCGGCTTCGCCCGCGGTACGCTTGCGCCACGTCCCGGCATGAGCGCTGCGGTGCCGCCGTTGAGAAAGCGGCCCGTGCTGACCATGGTGGATATGGGTATGGAGATGCCCGGTATGGCCATGGGCGCTCCGGAAGGCGGCGGGAAGGCCATGTCCGGCATGGCCATGAAGAAGGAACGGCCCATGCCGGGGATGGGCGTATGGTACGGCCCGGTGGTTGGCCGCCACGGACCCGACCATCACGGCCCCGAGAACAGCTCGGTTCCCACGCTGCTGAGGAACCGCCTCGGCGAGCCGGGGATCGGACTTGCCGACGTGGGTCACCGCGTCTTCGCGTATACGGACCTCAAGCGCCTCGACGACGATTTCGACGGACGTCCCGTGAACCGTGAGATCGAGCTGCATCTGACCGGAAACATGGAACGGTACATCTGGGGCTTCGACGGCAAGAAGTTTTCCGAGACCGATCACCCGATTGAGTTCAACAACGGCGAACGTTTGCGGCTGGTCATGGTCAACGACACCATGATGGAGCATCCCATCCACCTCCACGGCATGTGGATGGAGCTTGAGAACGGTCACGGCCGCCGCATCCCGCGTAAACACACCGTTAGCGTCAAGCCTGCAGAGCGGCTCAGCGTGTTGATCTCGGTGGACGCTCCGGGCCGGTGGGCCTTCCACTGCCACCTGCTCTACCACATGGACGCGGGTATGTTCCGCGTCGTGAGGGTGTCATGAGGCACCGGCTGACCACGTGCGGCCCGGGCTTGCTCCTGCTCCTCGTAATGGGCCTGCTCATTCCGTCCGGGAAGGGCTTCGCACAGACCGGGTCCAACCCCAGTGGCTCCCCGGAGGGATGGCCGGCGCCTATCCACGACAGCCAGGTCAACAGTTTCTTCCTCTTCGATCAGTTGGAGTACCGCAATGGCGATGGACCCAGCGCCGTGGGGTGGGATTTCCTCGGCTGGATTGGTGGCGATCTCGACAGGTTCTGGATCGAGAGCGAGGGTCAGGCTCTCACCGCAGGTGGCGGGGGCGAGATCGAACGGCTGGACCTGCTCTACGGCCGCCTGATCTCGCCCTTCTGGGACATCCAGGGCGGTCTGGGCTACCAGCGCCGCTGGGGCCCTGGCCCCGGCGCCGACCGCGTCATGGCGGTCATCGGCATCCAGGGGCTTGCCCCCTACGCCTTCGAGATCGACGCCAACCTGCGGATCAGCCAGGATGCCGATGTTTCGGCCGACCTCCAGGCCACGTACGACCTGCTGATCACCCAGCGGCTCGTCCTCCAGTTCCGCATGGAGGCCCTGTACGCCTTTCAGACCGTGGGCGAGATGGAGGTTGGCACCGGTTTCAACTCCCTGGGGCTGGGCCTGAGGCTGCGCTACGAGATCCGCCGGGAGGTGGCACCCTACCTCGGCGTCACTTGGTTCCGCCGCTATGGTGCGACGGCCGGCCTCGGGCGTAAGGAGGGCCGGGATCCCGTGGACACCGCATTGGTCGGCGGCATCCGGCTCTGGTTTTGAATGCACGCCTCGCAGCACCGTGACGGGTTTTCTTCCCCGAGAGAGGACGAGCTTGAAGACAGGCCGACCGAAGGATGGTGTTGGCCCTAACCGGACCGAGCCACCGGGGAACGTCCCGGGATGCGGTAACCATTGTACTGGCTGGGTCCCTGGCAGGCTGTGAAACACACGGCATTCGCATGTGGTCGTAAGGCGCGCGAGGCACGCTTGACACGCCCATCAATCTTTGCTAGTTTGCTCATACGATGAGAACGTACCCCTGGATCCGGGCCGCTGCGGCACTCCTGCTCCTGGTCACAATGACTGGCGTGGCGGTTCCGTGTGCGCATGCGGGCCCTGGCGGAGAGCTCTCCCTCCAGGCGAGCTTGACGGCCTCGTCTACGGTTGAGGCAGCAACGTACTGCGACTGCATCTGTCACGCCAGTTGGGTTCCCGTCGAGGCCACGACGGCCTGGGTCAGCACTCCCGTACGAACGGTCGAGATGCCCATTCCTCCAGCACCAGAGGGGTTCTCCCTCCCGGTGCTCAGCGAGCCTCCCCGCGCCGCCTGATCCCACTCCACACCCCTTTTCGAAATCCAACACCGGTCCAGTTGCACCGGACAGAGACACCCCCACGGAGGGATCATGACGACTGTTTCACGATTGACGATCATTCTTTTCTTGACCCTTGCGGGAGCGGTTCCGGCTACCCTCGCCGGAACGCCCGTCCCCTCACTCAGTCCGTCCGAAGTTGAGGCCACCATCCTCGAAGGGTTCCCTTCGATCGAGGCGGCTGCTGCCGCTGTCAATGCTGCCGAGGCCCGGTTGAGCGCTGTCCGCCGCCTTCCCGATCCGACCCTGGATCTTGGCGGAGGCCACGGAGAGGACCGCTTCGGCCCTGCATCGGATTTCGAATGGAGCGCCGGCTTGGAGCTTGAGCTTCCGGCACCCTGGAGGTACGGCAAGGCAACCACGGCCGCCAGGGCGAGGATCGCGGTGGCGGCCGCCGACCTAACCAATACCCGCGCGCGGACCATCGCCAGGATCCGGGCGATCCTCCTCAAGCTCGCCGCCGCCCAGCGCCGTGTGGAGCTGCTGGAGGCCCAGGTCGAGATGGTGCAGAGGCTCGCTGAGTTCACGGCACTGCGGGTAAAGCTGGGAGAAGCTCGCGAGCTGGAAAGGCTCCGAATGGAGGTCGAGCTCGGCCGAACCCGGCGCGAGGCAGATCTGGCCCGGGCCGGGCGGGATGCTTTCGCCGCTATCCTCGTCCGTCTCTCGAAGGGGCGTCTCCCCACCCATTTCACCTTACGGTCATCCCTGAGCCACACCCCTCCTGGCATCGATGCTTCCGCGCTAGCCTCCAGCGTGATCATCGCCAACCCCGAGTTGACCGCTGCGCTCATGCGGGCAAGGGCCGCCGCGGCACAGACCGCTGTCGAGCGTTCCATGGCCCTGCCGAGCTTCGTCACGCGGGTTGCCCGGGCCAACGACTATGACAGCCGCTCCGTCTCACTCTCCGTGGCCTTCAAGGTGCCGCTATGGAACCGGAACCGGCCAGCCGTCGCTGCGGCCGCCGCGGAGCATCGCAGAGCACTCGCAAGGGTTGAAGAACGCCGGCGTGCCCTGCTCTCCCGCCTCGATGCGGCGGCAGCCCGGTACGAAGCGGCCCGTCGCATCGCTCTCCGGTTCACCGGCACGATCCTGCCGGCAGCGCGGGAGGCGACACGGCTCGCCGAGCTCTCGTACCGCGAAGGCGAAACCTCGATCCTCGATCTGCTGGATGCCCGCCGGAACGCCCAAGACGCCGAGCTGGAGGATCTCCAGGCGCGGCTCGAGCTTCACCTGCTCAGGGTGGAGATCGACCTGCTGACGGGGCGGCTCAAGCTGGCCGCACCTCCGTCGAGCCTTCCTCCCATGACTTCCAAGGAGAACGCATCATGAGCACGTCCACCGTCACGATCCTTCGTCCGCTTTGGATCGGCTTGTTCGCCCTGGCCATCGGCCTTGGCACGGCCTGCTCCAAGACGCCCCCACCAACCTCGAAGCCTCAGCACGTTGAGAACGCCGGCCCCAGGGCCGTCGAGCTTGACGCCCGGCAGATGCGGGCAGCCGGCATCGAGGTCGTCACTGTTGCCAGAACCCGTCCCCTCCGCCAGGTCGAGCTGACCGGATCTGCTGCCTACGACGAGACCCGCACGGCCCGCATCTCCTCACGGATCTCCGGCCGGGTGCTCGAGCTCCTCAAGGATTTCGGAAGCTCCGTCCGCCGGGGCGACGCCGTGTGCGTGCTGGATAGCCCGGAGCTCGGCGAGGCACAGGCTGAGTACCTCTCCCGCCTGGCCGAGTACCGGGTGGTCAAGCAGTCCGCCGACCGCGCGCGCCGGCTCGTTGAGAAGAAGGCCATTTCCCAGGGCGAATTCCTCCAACGTGAGGGGGCCCTGCGACGGGCCGAGGCAGCGCTGGCTTTTGCCGAGAACCGCCTGCATCTGTTCGACATGAGTGAGCGGGAGATCCGCCACCTCGGGCAGAGCCTACGGGACGGCACCTCGCTGCACGGGATTGTTTCTCCGGAGCTGGCCGTGCGGTCGCCGATGACGGGAACCGTGACGCGCCTGGAGGTCGCCCGCGGCGAGGTCGTCGACCGCCTGCAGACCCTCGTCGTCATCTCAGATCTCACACGCCTCTGGGCATGGCTCGATGTGTACGAGAAGGACCTCGCAGGGATCCGAAAGGGTCAGACCGTAAGGATCGTCGCCGAGGCCATTCCCACCGAGACATTCGACGGCAAGATCGACTTCATCGGCGAGGTTGAACCCCAAACCCGGGCGGCTCGGGTCCGCGTCCGCCTGACTAACCCCAACGGACGGCTTCTTCCAGGGATGTTCGTACGGGCCACGGTATCCGTACCGGCTGCCAAGGAGGCGCTGACCGTCCCCCGGGAGGCCGTTCAGAAGGTGGAGGGGCGCGCTGTGGTGTTCCGGGAGAAGAGCCCAGGACGCTTCCAGCCGGTGCCCGTCACCGTTTCCCGCACCTTTGATGGCCAGCTGGAGATCGCTGAAGGACTGGACGAGGGTGACCGGATCGCCGCTCGCGGGGCATTCACGCTCAAGGGAGAGCTCCTCAAGGACGAGCTCGGCGAGGAGGAATAATGGTTTCCAAGCTGGTTTCGTGGGCTCTTTCCAATCGTCTTCTGGTGGTGTTCGGCCTGATCCTGCTGGTGGGTGCCGGCGTCAAGGCCATGCTCGATCTACCGCTGGATGCCGTCCCCGACGTCACCAACGATCAGGTCCAGGTGCTGACGCCCGTACCGGGCCTATCGCCGCTCGAAGTTGAACGTTTCATTACCTTCCCGGTGGAGGCCGCGATGAGTGGCATCCCGAAGGTTACCGACATCCGCTCGGTCTCCAAGTTTGGCCTCTCGGCCGTCACCGTCGTCTTCGAGGACGGCACCGACATCTACTGGGCCCGGCAACAAGTTTCTGAACGGCTCTCCGCTGCCGAGGAGATGATCCCCCCGGGGTACGGCTCGCCTGAGCTCGGCCCAATCTCCACGGGGCTCGGTGAGATCTACCAGTTTGAGGTTCGCGGCGAGCCCATGTGCGCGCCCGGGGAGCCCGACACGGCGACGTGCTGGACCCCCATGGAGCTGCGCACCCTCCTGGATTGGGACGTCGCCTATCGCCTGCGTTCCGTTCCCGGCATCGTTGAGGTCAATACCTTCGGTGGCCGGGCCAAAAGGTACGAGGTCCGGATCCACCCGGCCCGGCTCAGGGCGTATGGCCTCGGGTTCCAGGATGTCTTCGAAGCGCTCCAACGGAACAACCTGGCCACCGGCGGCGGCTACATCGAGCACGCTGGGGAGCAACGCATCATCCGCGGCGAAGCGCTGCTGACCGGGATCGGCGACATCAAGAACGTGGTCCTCAGGACCGACGCGCAGGGCACGCCCGTGACGGTGGGCATGGTGGCCGATGTCGGCCTCGGCGCCGTCACCCGGCAGGGAGCGGTGACGCGGGATGGCCGTGGCGAGGTCGTCCTTGGGATCACCATGATGCTCAAAGGCGCCAACTCCCGGGTAGTGGCACGGGACGTCCACCGCGCCGTCGAGGAGATCTCCAAATCCTTGCCTCCCGGCGTCACCATCGACACCTTCTACGACCGCACGGAGCTGGTCGACCGCACGGTCCGGACAGTTGAGAAGAACCTGATCGAAGGCGGCGTGCTGGTGATCCTCGTGCTGCTCCTGATCCTCGGCAACGTCCGGGCGGGCCTGATCGTCGCATCCGCCATTCCCCTGTCGATGCTCACCGCCTTCATCCTGATGAACCGTTTCGGGATCTCGGGCAACCTGATGAGCCTCGGCGCCATCGACTTCGGCCTCGTGGTCGACGGCTCGGTGGTCATGATCGAGAACATCCTCCGTCACTTGGAGCAGCGGGAGGAGCACATCTCGCCGCTGGCCTCCATCCGGGAGGCGGCTCTCGAGGTAGGGCGGCCCGTCGCCTTTGCCGTAGGTATCATCATCATCGTCTACCTGCCGATCCTGACCCTCCAGGGCGTCGAGGGGAAGATGTTCAGGCCGATGGCCTTCACCGTGGTCTTCGCGCTTCTGGGCTCCGTCGTGCTGGCGCTGACACTGATGCCGGTCTTGGCCACCTTCTTCCTGGCCAAGACGAAGCCCAAGCACGACACCTGGCTGATGCGTTCGCTCGAGAGGCTCTACCGCCCGGTCCTCGAACGGGCCCAGCGTCACCCCAGGAAGGTGCTCGGGGCGGCGGTGCTGCTCTTTGCCGCGGCGGTGCTGCTCTTTACGACGCTGGGCTCCGAATTCGTGCCACGTCTTGACGAGGGCTCGATCGCGCTCCAGGTCTGGCGGCTCCCCTCGGTAGGGCTCGAACAGGCCACCCGGGATACGACGCTCGTTGAGAAGACCCTCCTCGAGCAGTTTCCATCGGAGATCCTAACCGTCGTATCAAAGACCGGCCGCGCAGAAATCGCGACCGATCCGATGGGCGTGGACGTCTCCGACATCTTCGTCATGCTCAAGCCCAAGAAGGGCTGGACGGACGCCACCACCAAGCCCGAGCTGATCGAAAAGATGAACGCCGCGCTTGAGGAAGCCGTACCCGGCGTTAAGTTCTCCTACTCACAGCCGATCGAGCTCAGGGTCCAGGAGCTGATTGCCGGCGTCCGGTCCGACGTGGCCATCAAGGTCTTCGGTGAGGATCTGCGGACCCTTGCCGAAGTCGGCGAAAAGATCGCCCGGGCCGTCAACGGCGTCCGCGGCGCGGCCGACGTCAAGGTTGAGCAGGTGGAGGGCCTGCCCAACATTACCGTGACAGTCGACCGTCCCGAAGCCGCCCGCTACGGAACGGACGCCAAGTCGATCCTCTCGGTCGTCCAGGCGGCGCGGGCTGGCGTCAACGCGGGCGTCGTGATCGAGGGCCAACCCCGCTTTCCCCTGGCCCTGACGCTATCCGACGAATCGGCCCTCGACATCGCTGGATTTCGTTCGCTCCCCGTGGCCAGCCGTTCTGGCGCCCTCGTGCCCCTGGGTCAGGTGGCCCATGTCCGGGAAGATACCGGCGTCAATCAGATCTCCCGCGAGTCGATCAGCCGCCGCATCGTCGTGGAAGCCAACGTTCGCGGCCGCGATCTCGGCTCCTTCGTGGCGGCGGCCCAGGCCGCTGTCAACCGGCAAGTCACGCTCCCGCCCGGCTACCATGTCACCTGGGGCGGGCAGTTCGAGAACCTCGCGAGGGCCACGGCGCGGCTGAAGATTGTCGTTCCCCTGGCGCTGGCCCTGATCTTTCTGCTGCTCTACATGAGCTTCAACTCCCTCTCCCTGGCAGCGCTGATCTACGTCAACGTACCTCTCGCGGTCATCGGTGGCGTCATCGCGCTGAAGCTCCGGGGAATGCCGTTCTCTATCTCGGCGGGCGTCGGTTTTATCGCGCTCTTCGGCGTCGCCGTGCTCAACGGCGTCGTCATGGTCGCCCACATCCAGCAGCTTCGACGCAGGGGCTTGCCCGCACCGGAGGCCGCGCGCACCGGAGCGCTGGACCGGCTCCGGCCCGTGCTTATGACCGCCTTGGTGGCCAGCCTCGGCTTCGTACCGATGGCCCTGGCCACGTCGGCCGGCGCCGAGGTGCAACAGCCGTTGGCCACCGTGGTCATCGGCGGGCTGATCTCCGCAACCCTGTTGACCCTTGTGGTGCTTCCCACCATCTACCCGTGGTTCGACCGCGGACAAACGGAGTTCTGATCATGAAGCTCATCATCGCCTACATTCAACCCCACGCTTTGACCAGGGTGGAGCACGCCTTGCTTCACCTGCCTCGCTTCCCCGGCATGTCGGTCTCGCAGGTACGAGGATTCGGCCAAGGAAAGGGGCGCGACACCCAGACGGCCCGGGAGGAGCTGACGGAGTTCACCGGCAAGGTGCGCCTGGAAATTGCGGCTCTGGATGGCCAGACCGGAGCCATTGTTGAGGCCATCGCCACCGCAGCGCACAGCGGCCGGCGCGGTGACGGTAAGATCTTCGTCCTCGATCTCATGGAGGCCGTGCGTATCCGCACCGGCGACCGGGATGCCGGTGCTATCCGGTCGGCCGACCCGGACAGGCCGGAATGAGCCGAAGCTGAGACACCGCCGGGCCAGGCCCTCCCGCCCCCCTACGTGGCGGAGGCACCGTCACGGATGGCCGGCCCGGCACGTCTTGACGAGAAAGGAGCGTGCACGTGGACAAAGCGCACGTGGAGGAAACGGTGCAAGCAGCGAAGCGAGGCAATACACTGGCGTTGGCAGAGATCTGTGAGGCTTTTCATCCCCAGGTCTACCGCTACATGTTGCGGCGGGCCCCAATGGATGAGGCCGAAGACCTGGCCAGCGAGGTCTGCCTGAGGGCTGTCAAGGCTCTGCCCAGCCAGAAGGGATTCTTTCCGGCCTGGCTGTACCGGATCGCCGCCAACCTGCTGACGGATCGCCACCGGCGTCGCGCCGTCCGCGACGAGGTGCCGTTGGATGCGGATGGCCATGCCAGAAGTTCCGCGACCGGTTCCTTTGCGAGCGGAGCGGATCTCAGGATCGACCTCGAACGTGCCATGGAAGGGCTCAACGAGGAACAGCAGGAACTGCTTCACTTACGCTTCATCGAGGGCTACAGCGGCTCTGAGATCGGCGAGATCCTTGGCAAATCGGCAGAGGCGGTCCGGGCGCAACAGGTCCGGGCGCTGCGTGCCCTGCGAGCCCATCTGACGTTGAGGAGGGCAGAACGATGAACGAGCTGGAAACGATCCTCGACCGGTGCCTGGACGAGATCCTCACCGGGACCACGGTGGCCGAATGTCTCGAACGCCACCCAGGCAATCGGGAGGAGCTGGAACCGCTGCTTAAGACCGCCACCTTTTTGCAGCAACTTCCCAGGGCGGAGCCAGACCCCTCTACAACCCGCCGCCTCCTGGTCGAAGCGGGCACCGTCATGGCGGGGCGCGCAGCCTTCGGCCAATCCCCATCATCCGATGGCTCTCCCGGGGGGCGTATCCTCCCCTTCCGTCTCTCGCGGCCTCTGCGTCGGCTCGTTGTGGGCCTCGCTGCTGTGATGGTTCTCGTCGTCCTAGGGGGAGCCTCGGCTGACACCGTCCCGGGAGATCTGTTCTACCCGGTCAAGCTCGCCAAGGAAAAGGTTGCTGTCGGGTTGACGGCCAGCCCAGGTCACCGTGCGGAGCTTCGGCTGACCTTTGCCGACCGCCGGCTCGGAGAACTCGTGGAGATGGCCGGCACCGAGGGCCGCATCGACCCCGGTCTCATCCGCCGTCTGCTGCGCGACGGCTCCCTGGCGCTGGAGAACGCGAGAACCCTCCCCGAAGGCCGGCTTCGGTTGTTCCTCAAGAAGCTCGAGCTCTTTAACGGGTACGAGCGGCAGGTCCTCGAGCAGGTAGCGCCACGGGTCCACGCGTCACAGCGCCCCATGGTCCAACGAGCCATCGAGATGTGCGGCGAACGGGGCCGCTGGATAAGCCGCACCTCGCCCGAATCATTGAAGAGCTCTCCGCCACCGGAGGGTTCCTGCTGGGGCGACCGGTGCGGTTGGAAGTGAACCAGGATGGATCGGACACGGATCTTCGGGCATCCCCGTCACGTTTCGTAATACTCGACCGTCTGATCAAGTGACCAATGAAAGGAGGTCACAGAACATGCACCGCAGCAATACGAGGTTATGGACAGTACTGGCCGTCATCGGAGCCGTCGTTGGGATCTCAGCCCTTGCCATGGCGGGGGGAGCCGGACACCATCGGCAGGCGGCCCGGGGGAGCATGATGGCACCCACGGGCAATCTGACCAGTGGCCAGCTCCAGCAACTGGAGCGGATCCGCTCGAACCTGGAGCAGAAGACACTGCCGGTGGAGCGCACAATCGAGGCAAAGCGCGTGGAGCTTGAGGCCATCATGAAATCACCGAACCCCGATCTGGACCGTGCACGCTCGCTGCGCGCCGACATCCGCACGCTGGAAAATCGCCTGGACGATGCGTGGTTCGACGCCAGCGCTCAGGTAGGAAAAATCCTGACGCCCGAGCAGCGTGCCCGGGGCGCCGCCCCCTCGGCGTGGCTCATGGGGAACGCCCGCTGGTATGGCGGGTGGTCCTGCCCATGGGAGCGGGCTGCCAACCGCGACTGGAGGTCCGGTGGTCACGTCTGGAACTGGAACGATCGCGGCGGCTCCCTCCGGGGGATGCATGGCTGGAACGGTTCGCACATGCGTGGCTACACCGCCGGTTGCTGGTAAGAAACAGGCGGGCTTGTGTGCCCGGGCGGGCCTTAAGGCCCGCCCAATGTGTGTCAGGAGCACCGGCCCATGGACCCGGAGGCGCCACGAAGACTGGCCCAACCGGGTGCCGGCCCGTCAGGCGCCACCAACCTGGAATCCGCCCGGGCGTCAGCCTGGCTCAGTGGGGCCGGAGGGGCTTTGATCCTCTTCTGAATCCGGGGGATCTTCGTCGCGAGCGGTGTTCTTGTTGTGTTTGCGTTCGAGCTTCTCACGCCGTTTTTTCTGCTTTGCAAGCTCTCTCTGACGTTTGTCGATCTTGTATACGCCTCGTCGCGCCATGGGCCTCCCCTCTCAACCGGTGAACGATTCGAGCGCCGCAAGCGCCTGGTCGACGTCGGCCTCGGTGTGTGCTGCGTTGATCTGGAACCGGATAGTCTCGTCTCCACGCGGGACGACCGGGTACGCCAAGCCAACGACGAGGACGCCATTGTCATAGAAGTGGCGCACCAGTGCGCGCGTCCTCGCGGTGTCGCGAACGAGCAGCGGCACAACCGGATGCGGCCCTGGGATCGACTCCCACCCAAGACGCTCGATGCCGGATCTGAACTGGGCGATGCGGTCCTTGAGGTGAGCAAGGCGGCGTGCGCCCTCGGGACTATCAGCGATATCGAGCGCTACGAGAGCCGCCGCACAGTCGGCAACGCCCAACGGATTCGTGTAGATGTAGGTGTCCGCCTTCTGACGAACGGCCTCAACGACTTCGGCGCTCGAGGCGATGAAGCCTCCGTTGACGCCGAACGCCTTGCCAAAGGTGCCAACGACGATATCCGCACGGGCGCCGGTGAACTCCTCGGTACCGCGTCCGCTTGCGCCGTACGCCCCGATGCCGTGGCTGTCATCGATCACGGTGACAAGCCCCTCGGGGAAGCGATCACGGTATGGCTCGCACCGGCGAACGATCTCGTCAAGTGGTGCATTGTCACCGCGCATCGAGAAAATCCCGTCGAAGATGACGACCACGCGCTTGATCCCGGCCGGGACGTTGTCCAGGCAGCGGCCAAGCTCGTCCATGTCATTGTGGGCAAAGATCGCCTTGTTTTCCTTGGGGACGCCGGCGATCCGCATCGCCCGGATAATGCTGTTGTGGTTGAGCTGATCCCCGATCCAGTAGGTCTCCGGTGACCCCAAGGTCATCGCGAGCCCGAGGTTCGCCGTGTACGCGGAGTTGAAGATGCGGGCCGCCGGCCGTCCGAGAAACGCGGCGATCCGGTTCTCGAGCTCAATGTGGTGTTTGAAGGTCCCGTCGATGAACCGGACCGCTCCGGGGCCGACGCCAAACTCGCGGGTGGCCCGGTCGGCGGCCTCGAGGAGTTTGGGATGGTTGGACAGAGACAGGTAGCTGTTGGAGTTCATGCGAATGAAGAGCTGATCGGCGCCCTGGAGACGGTACCGGGGACCACGGTCCCCCTCCGGCTCGAGATACCCCGTGATCACACGTTCAGGGTCCTTCGCCCGTCCTTCGCGTTGCAGGGCTTTGATCTCGGTGGTCAATGCTGCGTTGAGCTTGTCGAGTGACACGATACACCTCCTCTCTCGTCTCTCTGAGCGTATCACTTCCCAGGCACGGTGCGCCGCGCGCTCAGCAAGATCAGTTGAGCAGGACTGACGTCTCAAACGCGGCCAGCAGAGCGATCCGCCATCCACTACTCGCCATGGCGCCGCAGAATTAAAGGAATGGCCGCAGGCCACTCAATGGCCTCTCCTCTCCCAACGGCACGGTGCAACAACCTCTCCGAGAGGGCGTCGCGCTCTCGGGAAAGCCGACGCGGATCGAGAGAGACGCAGGCGCTAGCTTCGGCTTCACCACAAGAAATCCCCGGAATCGCAGGTTTGCCCTGCAAAGCGGGCGAAGCGGCGATACCACGCGGAGCGGCCCGCACGATCGGCCGCCTGGCAGACTGTCTCTGCTCCCTTGTGCCTCTGAGCTCCTTTTCTCTCTGCCTACCCCGCCCCCTGCGCGGTTAGATTCTCCAGACAGATCTTCACGAGATGGGGACAGTGTTGAATATCAGCGTGCGGCTGCCGTGTGTTTTCCCCCACCCATCTAGGAGATTTCTCGCTGAGAACGCCGGGACCGCGGAGGAGATGTTCGTGCGTGAGCGATCGTGACGGTCTTGGGTGGCGCCACGTGCAATCCGTAGCATCGCCCACCCGCCCAGATTCTTCGTCGGCTACGCCTCCTCAGAATGACACTGGGGGAAAACCTTCGCCTCCTCTCAACTAACAGCAATTACGTCGCGTCGAAGAAAGAAACGTAACGTACTGATCATACAAAACATCGAGAAACTGCATCCGAATCCCTGTTCGTCCACCGTCTCGGTACCCCACACTGGGGCATGTGGGTGCTCAGAACGACGGTAGAGGAAAGGTTTCGCCTCCTCAGTATGACTGCTCCTCGTGTCATCCTGGGCCATGCCCCTTCCCTGGTCATCCTGAGCCATGCCCCCTTCCCTGGTCATCCTGAGCCGTCATATCCCCCACATGTCATCCTGAGCCGTCATATCCCCCACATGTCATCCTGAGCCGGAGGCGAAGGATCTGGGCGGGGGGCTCGCATGCACCGGCCATACCGTGTCGCCTCTGTGGCCAAGACGGGCTTGAGGACCTCGCCCAAAAACCTGAACTGGCGCCAGGGTTGAATAGACCATCCACGCACAGAACCCGGGGTACGAGGTCGAAGGCAGCTCCGTTCTCTTTGCGCTCTCTGCGGTTAGGTTCCCCCGATGGCTCATCACGAGATGGGGACAGTGTTGAATAACTGCTACGGACGTGGAAACAGACATGCCCTCTTGCCGCCGCCCAAGGGAGTTTCTCGATGAGAACGCCGGGAGAGCGGGGAAAGAGAGTGGTTCGTCTGCGGTCGTGACGGTTTTGAGTGGCGTGGCGTGAGATGCGCAGTGACGAGCCGCCTCCGCCCAGATCCTTCGCCGCATGCCTCCGGCGTGCGACTCAGGATGACAGGGGAGGGATGGCTTCATCTCCGGGATGCGACTCAGGATGACAGGGGAGGGATGGCTGCGCCTGCGCCCCCTGGCGCCTCTGCGTTTCATGCCTCTTCCTCCCGGTCTCGCAAAGAAGCGGCGCACAGCGCAACAACTTCCGGACTTTCGCCGATTGACCTATTTGAGCTGCCTGTGTTACGTTGCATAAGCGTATGAACTGGCGTAGAGCGCCGGGGGAGTAGGATGGTTTTCTTCAACTGGGCCACCATGCAAATGGCCGCAAAGATCGTTTATTACGGTCCGGGTTTGTGCGGAAAGACGACGAACCTCAGCTTCATCTACGCGAAAACATCACCAAGCTCACGTGGCGAGATGGTCTCCTTGGAGACAGAATCCGATCGCACCCTCTTCTTCGACCTGTTGCCGATCGAGGTGGGAACGATCGGAGGGTTCAAGACGCGCCTTCAGCTCTATACGGTTCCGGGTCAGGTCTTTTACAACACGACGCGGAAGCTCGTGCTCAAAGGGGTCGATGGAGTCGTGTTCGTAGCCGACTCCCAGCGGCCCATGCGCGAAGCTAATCAGGAGAGCCTCGCCAACCTGAAAACCAACCTGCAGGAGCTTGGCCTCAAGCTCGACGACATCCCGCTCGTGTTCCAGTACAACAAGCGTGACCTGAAAAACATCCTGACGATCGAGGAGCTTCAGGCGGATCTTAATCCGGACGGTGCTCACCCGTACTTCGAAGCGTCTGCGATCAATGGAACCGGCGTGTTCGAAACGCTGAAAGAGGTCACAAAGCTGACCTTGAAGAAGCTCCGGAGCCGCCTGACGACTCCCGAACAGAAGAAACCCGCGATGGCGCCCCCCCGGCAAACGCGTCCCCGCCTCTCTGAGCCTCCGGCGGCGCGCCCTGTATCTGCGGCTTCCTTGGCCCACGCCGTTGCCGATGCTGTCGAATCTCCGGCACACACCGCCGCAGCGGCCGAGACGCCGGGGGCGAGCCCGGCAGCTGGAGCCCGCCTCCGCGCCGTTCCCACGTCGTCTGGTTCTGCCGAAGCGCCGCCCACGGATTCCGGCGCTCCGGTGGAAGCCGTTCCTGAGGCGCTAACCGAGGCGAACCCCACGGCTGCCCCAGCGGCGGCCGTGGATGAAAACGCGACTACCGCTGCCTCGGCTGAAGTGGCAACCCCGGAGGTGCTATCCCAACCAGCACCCTCCGGGGCGCCTGGGTCCGCCGAGGAACCTGAAGTCTTGAGCGAACCGGTCGAACCTGACGAACCGGCCGCAGAGGCTGTGGCGCCACCTCCCATGAAGCGTGTCAAGGTCTCCAATCAGATGGACATCCTTGCAGAGCTCGACACGCTCCGCCGCCAAGCGACGATGAAGGGGGGCCCAGCATCGTTCCGCGCTCCCGATGTCGATCTGGATTCGCTGCTGGCCGGGGAGCTGGAGCGATCCCGGACCATTCGGCGAAAGATCGCAGAGCGTTTCGGGCCGGACATTTTCAAGAAGCTCCAGAACATCGAGGTCGCCGTACGTCTCAAGGGCCGTGATGGTCAAACAATCGGCACGCTCGAACCCCTGAAGATCCCGGTCGAGAAGGCGAAAGCTCTGGAGGAGCTTGCTGTTTTCCTGACCATCAAGCTGGAGCGCTCTTCGTGAGATTTCCGGTCCAGCTCCGGCGTTGGCGGCCGTTGGGCCTCATCGCCGCCGGTCTCATCATCTCCTGGGCCTGCACATCGGTGAAGCCCGTACAACGGCGGGGTGCCGCGCACCCGGCAGCTCCGGCCCGCCAGACGTTCTCAACGTGGGAGGCCAGTGCGCGGAGCCGGTGCGAGCAGCTCCTCGCTGCGGCTCGCCGCGCCGCGGCAGCCGGTGATACCACCTGCGCGCTGGCGTCAAGCGACCAGGCGCTGGCCGTTATTTTTCAGCCTCCCGCCGGGTATCCCGTCAACCCCCGCTACATGACGTATGCCGCGCAGGTTTTGGAAGAATCTGCATCGTTGGATGATCAGCTCGAGAGCCGTCCGGACAGCGAAACGGCGGATGACTCGGGCGGCATGGCGAAGATCATTCAGGCGGATCTCCCCGACATCGCGTCGCCGGTGCCGTCCAACCGTGCTGAGACACTGCCCTCGAGCGACCTTCCGCTGGTCATCAATCCCGCGGTTCAGCATTACCTCGACATGTTCACCGATCCCAACGAGTACCGTTCGAGGATCGTAAAGGGCCTCCAGCGGGGTGCTGCGTACCTCCCGATGATCCGTGCCCGATTGAAGGCGGCCGGCCTTCCGCAGGATCTCGCCTATCTTCCGTTGATCGAATCAGCTTTCTCGCCGGTCGCGAGATCTCACGCCCGGGCCACAGGGATGTGGCAGTTCATCGCCTCGACGGGGCGGCTCTACGGCCTGCGCGTTTCTCCGCTGATCGACGAGCGGCGGGACCCCGAGCGCTCTACGGACGCGGCGATCGCCCACTTGTCCGATCTGTATAGCCAGTTCGGCGACTGGTACCTGGCGCTGGCGGCCTACAACTCCGGGGCCGGGAACGTGCGGCGCGCGATCCGGAGGGCCCACAGCACCGACTTCTGGAAGATTCGCCGGTATCTCCCACGGGAAACGCGGAACTACGTCCCCGCGTTCATCGCGTCCGTCATCGTTGCGAAGGACCCGGCCCGGTTTGGCCTGGCTCCCCCAGCGTCCGCACCATGGGCCTTTGACACGATTGACGTTCCCGACGCCGTCGATCTCCAGTTCCTCTCATCGCGACTCCATATCCCGCTCGACGAGCTCCGCAAACTCAATCCGGCCATTCGGCGCGACCTGACGCCGGCCCGTCAGGTCACCCGGCTGCGTCTCCCACGTGGCATGCGCGCCAAGGCAGAGGCGCTGCTGCACTCCGTCCCGAGAAAGCGGTGGGCTCCACGGCTCATCCATACGGTGGTCCGCGGCGATTCGCTGTATACGATCGCCAGACGGTACGGCTCCACCGTCGCTTCGATCCGCCAAGCTAACGGCCTGAGGCGAAATCTCATTCACCCTGGTCAGAACCTCATCGTGCCCCGGCTCGGTCTCTTCACGCGGCGCACGGCAGCTCGTTCACGCCGGAAGATCCGGGTGCGGCCCGGCGAAAAGATCTACGTCGTTCAGGCGCACGACACCCTGTGGGACATTGCTCGCGCCTTTGACGTGCCCGTCAGCCGGCTGCGTGCCGCCAATCGGCTGAGCCGCCGCTCGCTGATTCATCCCCGTCAACGTCTCGTCATTCCGACACGTTTCCGGTCCCGCCATACGCGTGTACGCCGCGTTGCGACCGCCACATCATCCGGGAACGTGTACACGGTCCACCGCGGAGACACACTTTTCGAGATCGCCCGCCGCTTCCGGACGACTGTCCGGGCGCTCCGTCATGCCAACAAACTTCGGACCTCCCGAATCCACCCGGGGGACGTGCTCCACATCCCCGAGGCCGAGGCCTCGAGCTAGCACCAGTGAGGCGCCGGTCGGGTGCCTTTGATACACTCCAGACATGCCGGTGGTGCTCGCTCTTTTCACGTGTAGCCCGACGTTGGAGGTTGCCCTGATCGCCGGTCAGTGGCCAGCACCATCCTTCGTCCGGCTTGCGGGTGGAGCGCCACGTTCAGCGCTCCTGATAGCTGCCGTAGACCTGCTCTTCGAGGATGCAGGTCTGGATCCGGACGCCCTCGATAGTGTCGTTGTCAGCCGCGGCCCCGGCTCATTCACCGGAATCCGGGCGGGGCTTGCGACGGCTTTCGGTCTGGCCACGGCGGCCGGCATCGCAGTAACAGCCTACGACAGCCTCAGTGTGCAGGCCGCGCGGACCATGACAGGCAAAACGGTGTGGACGGCCATGCCGGGACGCAGAGGTGAAATCTATGCGCGTCCTATGCACCTTGGTCTCGATGGGGTCCCCATCCCTGATGCTCCGGTCACAATCATGAAGGTTCAGGATGCAGCGGCGTACGGTCCCTGGCTGGCGCCACCCGATGTTGATCTTGGACCCGCACGCCGGGGGGAAGCCCCCCTTTCGAGCGCCGAGGCGCTCCTGCGGTTGCGCGCCCGCGATGCACCGGGCCAGCCGGCAGAACCGTGGTACGTGGAGGGCCCCCCGGTTGCGGGAGGTCCGCGTGGCTGAGAGGCAGCCCACACCCCGGTTCTCCGTGCGGGCTCCAGCACCCGGTGATGTTCGCACGCTGGAACGGCTCGAACAGATCTGTTTTTCGGATCCCTGGCCCGGCCACCTTCTCTTGGCCGAGGTCTATGCGCCGGGCCGCTTTCACCGCGTGCTCACCAGCGAGGGGGGAGAGATTCTCGCCTATCTACTCGCCGCGTGGCAATACCTCGATCTCCACATCCTCAAAATCGCGACACGGCCCGAATTCCGGCGCAGGGGTCTCGCAGCGTTTCTGATTGAACTTGCCAAGAGGCATGCAGAAGTGTTTGCCGGTGAAAGCGTCACGCTTGAGGTGCGAGTCTCCAATACCGGTGCGATTGCGCTGTATCAAGAGCTCCATTTCCAGGAGGTTGGGCGTCGCCCCGGGTACTACGGGGACGGTGAGGACGCGCTGATTATGACCTGGCGCCCAGAAGATTCTCCCGGGGCACGCGCACCCCTTGTCAACCGCCTCGATCGCCGCTAAAGTATGCCCGTGGGACGACATCATCGGACGGAGCTTGAGACGGTAAATCGATTCTGGAATTCCCCAAGGGAGGAGGAAGAAGGATGTTTCATATGAAGAGGAGTCTTGTGTGGCTGATTGCCGTTGCATTTGTGCTGGTCCCGTTGGCGGGTCATGCCCAGTCCAACTCCGCGACCGGCCAGTTGCAAGGGCTGGTGACGGATCCGAATGGAGGGGCGCTCCCGGGCGCAACCGTGACGGCAACCAATGAAGCGACCGGCTTTTTCCGGCGGACGGTCACCAGCAAAGATGGCCTGTACCGGCTGGACTTCCTGCCATCCGGGACCTACGACATCCGGGTCGACATGAACGGCTTCAAGTCCGAGATCAAGAAGGGTGTGGCCGTATCCCTCGGATCTGCGGTCAGCATCGATTTCAAGCTCAAGATTTCCTCCGTCAAGGAGGAGATCGTTGTCACGGCCCAGGCGCCCGTCGTTGACACATCGAGCGCCAATATTACGTCAACCGTGACAAGTAACCAGATCGAGAATTTGCCCCTCAACGGCCGTAATTTCCTCGACTTCATCGCCCTGACTCCGGCGGCGGTTCCCGACAGTGTTGGAAGAACCCACATCGAGGGCGCCAAAGGTATTCACAACTCGTTCAACGTTGACGGCGCCAATGATCAGTCGTCGTTCTTCGGCGAGGAGCGCGGTGGCACCCGTCCCCCATTCACGTTTTCTCAGGCGGCGATCAAGGAGTTCCAGGTCGTGTCGTCGGCCTACAGTGTGCAGTACAACGCATCGGGCGGCGTCATCAACGCGATCACGAAGTCTGGAACCAACCAGCTCAAGGGCGAGGCGTTCTTCTACTACCGGCCCGAGAGCTTCGTCGGTGATTACGCCGACCACCGGGGCGGGTCCAACTTCGTCCGGCGTCAGTTCGGTGCGGCCGTCGGCGGCCCGATCATCAAGGACAAGCTGCACTACTTCTTTTCCTATGACGGCCAGCGGCTCGATCAGCCAACCCTGCGCTATTTCCGGCATTTCCCGTCCGGGCGCGTCGCGGACTGGGAAGCCCTGACCGGGCTCAACTATTCGAAGGAAATCGGCAACGTCAAACAGACGAATGATGCTGACGCCATCCTCATCAAGCTCGATTGGCAGATCAGCAACAATCACCTGTTGACCTTCCGGGACAACTACAACTACGAGGATGGCGAGAACCTGACGAACAACTATGACACGTCCGGCTGGTCGAACAACGGATACGAGAGAAACTTCTTCAACTCCGCCGTTGCCAACCTCAACTCGGTTCTTGGTGACAACACGTTCAACGAGCTGATCGTTCAGTACGCGTGGGAGAAGCGGCCGCGCGAGGCCAACGTAACGTCAATCCCGGAGGTCCGGATTGGGAGCCATTACGATGCTACGTTCGGACAGAACAACTTCCTCCCGAACTACCTGAATGAGAACCGGACGCAGATCAAGGACAACTTCACCTACTACGTTGGCCAACACACATTGAAAGCCGGGATCAACTACAACTTCGTCAGGTACGATGACGGCTTCTTCCGCTTCGGGGGCGGACAGTACTACTTCCGTTCTTGGAACGATTTCTTTAACGACAACGTCTACCGGTACACACAGGCGTTTTCGCCGTACAACGGCACCGTCGAGTTCAACACGAAGTACTACGGGGCGTACGTGCAGGACGAGTGGCAGGTAACGCCAAATGTGACTCTGACTTACGGTGTCCGCTACGATCTCGAGGATCATCCGGATCCGAAGGAAACCAATCCGAACTTCCCGCTGACCGGCCAGATCCCCGACGATACGAATAACATCGCGCCGCGTGCGGGGTTTGCGTGGGATATCAATGGCGATGGGAAGCAGGTCCTGCGCGGCGGTATTGGCATGTTCTACGACAACGTCCCGACCCTGCTCGATGCCAACGCTATGCTGACGAACGGCGTCCGGGTCGTCCGGGCCGATCTCAACTGCCGTTATGACGAGTGTCCCCAGTGGCCGAACCGGTTTGGTTCGCTCGGCGATCTGCCCGTGTCCAGGCCCTCCATCTTCGTCTACGACCCGAACTTTGAAAATCCAGAGACCTGGCGCGCATCGCTAGGGTATGAGGCCGAAGTCGCTCCGGACTTTTCACTCGGCGTCGATCTCGTCTACTCGAAGACGCGGAAGCTCGAACGCAAGCAGGACCAGAACATCGCTCCGGACGGTGGGACAACGATCGACGGGCGTCCGACGTACATTTCGTCGTACGCGCACCCCAACTACCCAGACTTCACGAAAATCCTGATGTTCAAGTCCGACGCGAAGGCCAACTACAAGGCGATCATTATCAAGGCCAACAAGCGGTTCTCCAACGGCTGGATGCTCAACGCCTCCTACACCTACTCACGTTCCCGCGATGAGGACTCGAATGAGCGTTCGGTCTCGTCGTCGAGCTCTGGCCTCGCCGAGGATCAGTACAACATCGGTGCCGATTGGGGTCCGTCCAACTTTGACGTCAAGCACCGCTTCGTCGCTTCGGCTACCTTCCAACTGCCCTACGGTTTTATCTTCTCGACGATCGTGCGGATCCGCTCGGGATTTCCGTTCACCGCAACGGACGGCCGGGATCTCAACAAGGACGGGTACTACCGTGACCGTGCCACCTGGGAGATCGCTCCCGGTGTGTACAAGCACTACCGCCGGAACACTTTCCGGCAGCCGTGGTTCCACAACGTCGACATGCGCCTGACCAAGAACTTCAAGCTGGCTGGAGACTACGAGCTCCAACTGATCTTCGAAATGTTCAACGTGTTCGACAGCGAGAACTGGTATACAACGAACACCCAGCTGGTCCGCTACGAATGGTGGAACCACAACCCGGCGACGAACACCTACCTGGATCCCTACTTCGGCAAGCTCAACCACTCGGGCAGCCCCCGGCAGTTCCAAATCGCCGCAAAGATCCGGTTCTAGAGACTTTCCCAACGCATCTACCGGGGCCTTCGGGCCCCGTTTTTTTGGCATACGCCACCCGCTTGAGCCGCTGGGGTAGGATGAGCGCATGGAACGCATCACCGTCACCGGGGAACGAGGACACTACGAGGTGCGGATCGGTTTCGATCTCCTGCAGGCCCTGCCAGAGCTGGTACGTTCCGTGGACGGGGAGATGAGGATCGCAGCAATCTCGAACACAACGGTGGCACCGTTGTGGGGCCGGCGAGCGGCGGCCTCGTTGGGAGCCGTTGGCATCTACGAGCTGCCCGATGGGGAACGTTTCAAGAGATGGCCGCAGGTCGAAGCGATCTGCCGGTGGTTGCTCTCACTCGGCTGGCAGCGGCGCGACACGGTGATGGCGGTTGGCGGCGGTGTGACAACAGATCTCGCCGGGTTTGCCGCCGCCGTCTATCTGCGGGGCATTCGCTGGATTGCGGTCCCAACAACGCTCCTGGCGATGATCGACGCCTCGGTCGGGGGCAAGACGGGGATCAACCTCGACGCGGGCAAGAACCTCATCGGGGCGTTCTGGGCGCCCAGCCTCGTCGTCGCCGATGTCAACACGCTGGAAACGCTCCCCCCACGTGAGCTCCGCGCCGGATTGGCCGAAGCGGTCAAGACCGCATGGATCGGTGATCACGAGATGTTGGACCTGATGCCACGGGGGCCGTTCGCACGGGCTGACGCGCTCCAGTGGGAACGGATGATTGCCCGGGCCGTTCGCGTCAAAGCTCGCGTGGTCGGGGAGGATGAACGGGAACGGGGGCTGCGGCGCGTCCTCAACCTCGGGCATACCCTTGGCCACGCGCTGGAAACCGCCACGGGATACCGGCGGTTCCTCCACGGTGAGGCCGTTGCCTGGGGGATCCGGGCAGCCGCGCTCCTGGCGCTCGAACGTGGCCTGATGACGGACGAGGCTTGGCGGAGGCTCGCACGAGCACTCGACGCTGCCGGTCCCCTTCCGCCGCTCGATGATCTCGATCCGGACAGCCTCGTTGAGCTTGTCGCACGCGACAAGAAGGCTGATGCCGGCGGTGTCGCATGGGTGTTGCCGACGACGGATGGGGTCATCCCCGATCAACGTGTGTCGATCGAGGAGCTGCACCGGGTCATTTTCCGGCTCCAGCACGCGTCAATGGACCGGGGGCCGGATGGTACAATGAGTCGCCTATGAACGTCATCGCTCCACCGGCGCATCTTCCACCAGAGACTGAGGTATCCCGTCTTCCCCACGACCCGGAGGCGGAACGGGCGGTGCTCGGCGCCATTTTGCTGGATCCGGGTGCGTTGCTGAGCATCCTTGAAGTGCTTCGAGTGGACGAGTTTTACCTCGACAGTCACCGGCTCGTCTACGAAGCGTGCCAAACGTTGCATCAACGCAGCCAGAGCGCCGATCTCTTGACGGTGACCAATTTCATGAGGGAAGAGGGGACGATCGAACGTGCCGGCGGCGTCTCGTACCTCTCCTCGCTGGTCGATGCCTTGCCGGATGTGGCGAACGTCCGGCATTACGCCGGCATCGTCCACGACAAGGCGGTCAAACGCCGGTTGATTACGGCAGCTCAGAAGATCCTGACCACCTGTACGCTCGATCAGGGGGAGGCAAAGGATGCCGTTGAGTCGGCTCAGCGTGAGGTCTACCAGATTGCCGAAGATACGCTGGCTGGCGGTCTCGTCCCTATCCGGGAATTGACGCAGCGTGAAATCCAGATGCTCAAGGAGGCTCGGGACACCCACTCGACCCTGACCGGCCTCGATACCGGCTTTCAACGTGTCAACGAGCTGACCTCGGGGCTGCAAAAGAAGGATTTGATCATCCTGGCGGCCCGGCCGTCGATGGGCAAGACGTCGCTCGGCGTCAACATCTGTACACACGCGGCGCTCAAGGGAAAGCAGAAGGTAGCGATCTTCTCCCTTGAGATGTCGGCGGACCAGCTGGTGCGGCGGATGCTCGCCGCGGAGGCCAGGGTCGATCAGAAGCGGATTACCTCGGGATACCTGGCCAAGGCTGACTGGACGAAGCTGGTGATGGCCGCCCAGGCGCTGGAAGAGGCGAACATCTGGATCGACGACACGCCGGGGATCACCGTGCTCGAGCTTTCCGCAAAGGCCAGACGTCTGAAGATGGAGCGGGGGCTCGACCTCGTGATGGTTGACTACCTTCAGTTGATGTCAGCCGGCGGCAGATTCTCGAACCGGAACGAAGAAGTCTCCTCCATTTCACGGGGGCTTAAGGCGGTAGCCAAAGAGCTCGACGTTCCGCTGCTGGTGCTCTCACAGCTTTCCCGCCAGCCCGACCGGCGCGGTGGCGACCATCGGCCGCAACTCTCTGACCTCAGGGAATCCGGGAGCATCGAGCAGGATGCGGACGTCGTGATGTTCATCGTCCGGCCGTCGGTCTACGATCAGGACGTCGAGCAACGGCGCTTGGCCCAGTTGATCATTGCCAAACAGCGCAACGGTCCGATCGGTGAGATCGACCTGGTCTTTCAGCACGAGTACACGCGTTTCGAAAACGCTGCGATGCCGCAGGAGAGCGAGGGAGAACCGTGGTGAACGGGAGAACAGCACGATGATGGGATGGCTGGACAGCCTAGGACGCTGGTTCATCGACGTCCTCGAGGAGATCGGGCGTTTTTTCAATATCCTGGCCCAAACACTCCTGTGGTCGGTGCGGCGGCCGTTCGATTTTGCCGAGTGGCTCCGGCAGATGGTCCGTGTTGGATATGACTCCATTCCCGTCATCTTCCTGACGACGATGTTCACGGGGATGGTCCTCGCCCTGCAGACGTACCGGGGATTCGAACGCTTCCATGCCGAAGGGTTTGTCGGTTCGGTCGTCGCCCTGTCGATGACCCGCGAGCTTGGGCCGGTGCTCGTCGGCCTGATGGTCGCCGGGAGAATCGGATCATCGCTTGCGGCCGAGCTGGGGACGATGCGTGTCACCGAACAGGTCGATGCCCTCTACGCGATGGCGACCGAGCCGATTCACTACCTGATCGTCCCCCGGGTCGGCGCGAGCTTTTTCATGCTCCCGCTCCTGGTGTTGGTTGGTGACGCCATCGGCATCGTTGGCGGATGGCTCGTTGCCGTCGGTCTCTTCCACGCCAATACCGTGCAGTACTGGCACAGCACGTTCCAGTACCTGGAGGTCAACGACGTTACCTCCGGCCTGATCAAGGCGGCATTCTTCGGCCTGATCCTGGCCGTCACCGGGTGCACGAAGGGGTTCTACACGAGCGGGGGTGCGGAGGGGGTGGGCCGGTCGACCACCAACGCCGTCGTCATGGGCTCGCTTTCGATTCTCTTGTCAGATTTCTTCCTGACCAAGATCCTGTTCTAAGGGGGAACGATGGCCGTACAGGCATCCACAACGCCGAAACCGATCATCAGCGTGATTGGGTTGAAGAAATCGTTCGGCGAGAAGCATGTGCTGCGCGACATCGATCTCGACATCTATCCGGGAGAGTCGCTCGTCATCCTTGGTGCCTCTGGCGCCGGGAAGAGCGTCTTCCTCAAACACCTGATCGGCTTGCTCCAGCCGGATGAAGGCAACGTCATCGTCGAAGGCATCGACATCACGATCGCGCCGGCCTCCGAATGCCTCGAGCTCCGCAAACACATCGGAATGAGCTTCCAGGAGGGTGCGCTCTTTGACTCGATGAACGTGTTCGACAATATCGCCTTCCCCATCCGCCGGCACACGCGCTGGTCCGAGGACGAGGTTGCTGACAGGGTTCACGAGTGCTTGAGTCTCGTGCGTATGGAGGGGATCGAGGACAAGTTCCCAGCAGAGCTCTCAGGAGGCATGCGCCGGAGGGTTGGATTCGCCAGGGCGATCGCTCTGAAACCTGAGATCCTCCTCTTCGATGAGCCGACCACGGGGCTCGATCCGATCAATACGGCGGCGATCGCCCGCGTCATCAGGCACATGCACGACCAGCTTGGTGTCACGGCGGTAACGATCACGCACGATCTCAACCTCGCGTTTGGCATTGCGGACCGCCTCGCGATGATTCGTCACGGGGTCATCATCGCCGAGGGCTCGCCGGACGAGTTCCGGCAGAATCCAGATCCATACGTCCAGGCATTTCTCAACGGGGAGATCCCCGCAGATGAGGAGGACTTCGTATGACTCCAGCTGCAAAAATTGGCCTCTTCATGCTTATCGGCTTGATCATCCTTGGAATCTTCATCATCAAGATTCAGGACATTCCGATTGGAGAACGGGGGCACCGGCAGGTCGTCAGCGCCTACTTTCCATCGGTCGCGGGCGTCGACAAGAAATCCGACGTCCGCATCGCAGGGGTCCGCGTGGGCAAGGTCACGAGGATCTTCCTCAAGGACGGCCGGGCCGAGCTGATTCTCTCGCTCGATCCTGATGTCCGGTTACACCAAGGCGCGTCTGCCAGGATCGTCAGTCTGGGCATGCTCGGTGACAAGTACGTCGAGGTCTTGCCGGGCAATCCAAACGCACCGTTGCTTCAGCCCGGGACGCCGCTCAACGGTGTGGCGGCTCCCAGCTTCGATGACGTGCTGCAAAAGGCCTCAGCGATCGGCGACGATGTCAAACAGGTCACCTTTGCCCTCCGGCAGTCGATCGGCGGCCAGCAGGGCGCCGAAAAGCTCGATGAGATCATCGACAATGTCCGGGAGCTCACCGCCTCGCTCAAGGATCTGATCAAGGCCAATCAGGCCAACGTCGGCGCGACGACCGCGAACTTCCGCGACTTTTCGGCTGAGCTCAAACAGGAGCTGCCAAGGCTGGCCGACAAGATCGCCAAGCTCGCCGACGCCCTCGACCGGACCGTCGAGGAGAACCGTCCCGGCGTGCACGATTCGATCGACAATATCCGTGACCTGACGGCCCGGCTCAAGGTGACGGCGAACAACCTCAACACCATCACGACCAAGATCGCCAAAGGACAGGGGAGCATCGGCAAGCTGATCAACGACGATACCACCGTGGACAATGTCAACGATACGTTGAAGTCGATTCAGGGCGGTGTCAAGACGTTCCAGAATACCGTTGGACGTTTCCAACGCTATCACCTCAACATGACGCTGTCTGGAGAATCGTTGCCGAACGTCAGCGAATCGCGTTCGACCTTCGGCTTCGATCTGTGGACCGATCAACGGCGATTCTTCCGGATCGAGTACGTTGATCCGCCGTTTGGACGGCTCAAGACGAAGGTGGAAACGGTCACGACGGATTACGGCAACGGCCATAGCGAGACCTACACCAGGACGACGACCAAACAGGACGAGTACTCCAGTGCGTTCAACGCGCAAATGGGGTACCGTTTACTCCCCAACACCATCGTTCGTGCAGGTCTTTTCGAGTCGCGTGGCGGGGTTGGCATCGATCAGAACATCACCGTGCTCCACCACCCGATGCGGCTCAGCCTCGAAGCGTGGGACTTTAGCCGCAAGGAGAGCAACTCGCCACACATCCGGTTCGAGAGCCGGTTCTACCTCAACCGGAACATGTTCCTGACGGCTGGCTGGGACGATCCGACGTACGCCGCGCACTCGAGTATCTTGCTTGGCGCCGGATTGACCTGGACCGATGAAGACATGAAGTACATGCTTGGCCTGGCGGGCAAGGGCTTCTGACGCCGGGTGAGCCGGGAGCTCTACTTCTGCACCGAGTGCGGCTACGAGTCGCGAAAGTGGCTTGGACGCTGCCCTGGGTGCGGCGCCTGGAACAGCTTCGCAGCAGCTCCAGAGCCTTCGAAGAAAGGGCGGGCCTCGCGGACCCGCCGGGATGCGGTCACGCCCATTCCGGTCAATCAAGCTGCAGCCCAGGTCCAGGTCCGCAGGCCAACGCACATCGAAGGCCTGGATCGCGTGTTGGGCGGCGGGCTCGTTGCGGGCTCGATCGTGCTGCTGGCCGGAGCACCGGGCATCGGCAAGTCAACGTTCATGCTTCAGATGGCGGGCCAGCTTGCCGGCTCCAGCTCACCGGTCCTCTACGTCAGCGGCGAGGAGTCGGCCCAACAGGTGGCCATGCGCGCGCGGCGTCTCGGCGTTGATCACCCTGAGGTGCTCCTCCTGCCGGAGACCTCCTGCTCGGCGGTGCTCGGACGGCTCGACGGCATGAGCCCGGCCGCCGTCATCGTCGACTCGATTCAGACGATGACGGTCGACGAGATCGACGCCCCGGCGGGCTCCGTCGGCCAGGTCCGTCAGGCCGCCGCCCGTTTCCAGGAGCTGGCGAAAACAACGGATGTCCCCGTTCTGCTCGCCGGCCACGTTACCAAGGCGGGGATGATCGCCGGTCCCAAGCTGCTCGAGCACCTCGTCGACGTCGTGCTCTCGATGGACGGGGAACCGGGTCACGATCTGCGCATCCTCCGGGCGGGCAAGAACCGTTTCGGCACGGTCGCAGAGCTCGCCCTCTTCTCGATGACCGGTCACGGCCTCGAGGAGGTCCACAACCCCTCGGCCTGGCTGCTCGACGACCGGCAAGCCGGTGCGCCCGGATCGGCCGTCGCCGTCGCGATCGAGGGAACCTCACCGTTGCTCGTCGAGGTCCAGGCGCTGGTGACGCCGTCACGCCTGGGGACCCCGCGCCGTGTCGCACAGGGATTTGATCCATCCCGGCTGGCGCTGCTCCTCGCCGTGGCGGAGCGCACCACGGGGGCTGCGTTCGGCGAGCGGGATGTCTTCGTCAACATCGTCGGCGGGTTGTCGCTGCGGGAGCCCGCGCTCGACCTCGCCGTGACGGCGGCGCTGCTGTCGTCTGCAGCGGATCGTCCTCTCCCCGAGGACCTGGCCATCTTCGGCGAGATCGGGCTGCTGGGAGAGGTGCGCGCCGTCAGCCGCGCTGAAGACCGGCTGCGTGAAGCGGCCGCAATGGGGTTTGGACGCTTCGCGATCCCCGCCCGGCAGGGCACGGCGGACACGAACGCCGGCACGATCCCCATCGCCCGCGTGTCCGATCTTGCCGGCCTGCTGCGGCCATCGTCAGCCGGATGACGGCCAGCGGCGGTTCTTGATCTCAATCGGGGATATCGTAGCTGATCTGACGGATCAAGGTTTCCGGGCGGCGCTCCGGATGGAAGCCGGCCAGCTGAAACGCAATCCACGCCTCGAGATGGGCGGGATCTGGGGTGGCCTTCCCACCGGAAACGGGGATTTCCCACACACCGTAGGCGTACCGGTCGCGGGACCAAGCGATCTGCGAAATCTTGAACGCCACAAGGACGACGAGGCCGGCCCGGCCTTCCGGAACGAACAGCTTGAGCCGTGCCCGGTTCGGCGCGTCCTTGATCCGGTTGTCGACGCCCCACTCGAGGCCGGTCCGGCCCGGAATGATCAGAAAAGGTTCGGATCCATCGCGCAAACGGCGCCAGACGTCCAGCCCGCCAGGTAACGCGGCGGCAGTGGCCATCGCGTCTTCGACACCCTCGTCCGTGATGTTGACGATCACGCCGCTGCCTCGGACCCGGGTTTCGGCGCGGCAGATGGAGCCGGCGGAAGCTTCGGATGGTCAGTAGCGGAGGCCTTGACCGGATGTGGCTTCATCTTCCACCAGACCACCGGCTTGGCGAGTTTTCTCAGCATGGCATTCCGCCGCCGGTACGCCTTCCACGTGCGGTCCCTGGGCACGAGATAGGCGGCATCGCCGGGCTGGACGACCAAGCTGACCTCGATGTTCGGGACGATTTCGATCGGAATCTTGTTCCGGACCATCGCACGCCACATGTGCTCGAAGACGCGCCGCATGTCCTCGTACGAAGGAGAGGGATAGTGTTCGAGATCGGCGCCGATCAACGGCCTGAAAATGCAGACCGTCGGGAAGGCACCGGCCGACGTGATGTAGTCGATCGCCTTGAGCGTGTCCTCGATCGGTTCGAGGCCCGCGATGATCTCTCCGGAGACCTTCCCTTTGCCGAGGAGCTTGGACGTGTACTCCAGGGCGCGGAAGAAGGCATCTTGCCCCAAGTGTCCGTACTTGCCCGGACAGAACTTCTTGAAGTACTCCGGGTTGTGGAACTCGTAGCAGAACGAGAAGTGGTCAGTGCCCAGCTCGGTCAACCAGTCGTATTTCCAGTGATCACGGGGTAAGACCGGTGCGACCTGGACGCCGATGAAGCCGCCAACCTCCTCGCGGACCGCCTTGACGAACGGCGCCGCACGGTTGAGACCGTGCGCCCGCGTGTGCTCCGGCATGTCTTCCCATTGATACCCGGCGTTGAAGTGGGTGAACGTGACACCGGACTCTTCCTTGGCCGCACGGGCGACCTCGACGACGTCACGAACCCGCTTCCGCGTCAGCTCGTTGACGCCGACGTTGACGCCGGACGTGCAGAACTTGCAGTTCGCGTTCTCCTGAGGCGTCCAGAACATGCACGCCTCCGAGATGTAGATGCCGAGGTACGTGCCCTGCAGCACGCCGATGCGAGACATGGGAACACCGGACGATGTCTTCCGTTCGTACCACGACGGCGTCTCTGGGATCTCGACGCTGTACGTCTGGCCGGACCGGGTGTCGACGACGTGGTAGCCGAGCATCTCGGTAAACCGCATGACGTAGGGAGACAGGGCGCAGAAATCCTCCTCGACCGGAACGTTCATCCAGATATCTTTGAGATCCCCCGGAATGACGATCTCAAGCCCGGACCCCAGACCGGCACGGGTCCTCGCAAACAGGCGCGCATCCCGGTCGAGCCGGCACGATGGATCAATCTTCAGACCCTTACAAAACAGGTCGATTTCGAGCTCCCCGGGGTTCAACTGTGGCATACGTCCTCCACTCCCAGCGGCGCAGATTCTACCATGCGGCCAGCGGAACACGTGGTGCGCACGCGCCGGCTAGCGGGCGCGCGGCCGGCTCAGCGTGACGATGATCGTGCTCCGCTTCAGGTGCTCCGTCACACCAAGGCCCGCCCGTTTCAGATCGAGTACGACGTAGAGCTCGGGGGGCGAGAGCTCTCGGTGCAGCCAAACGCGCATCCTCTGAAGCTCCGAAGTTCCAACCTGGATCACCGGCTTTGGGTAGGGCGACCGGATGCCGCGGATGCGCACGAGCACACGGGGAGGATCGTCGAGCCGAACGAGATGCACCTGCCCCGGCGTCAACGCGCCTGCCGGGACGATGCGAACGGTCGTGCCCCCCGAAAACCGGGCCCACCGGATCGAGCGAATTGCATGTGCCGGCGGCGGGGGAGGCGGCGGCGTGGGAACACGGGCCGGGGTTGGCGATGGGTTCGGCCCTCGTGTGGCCGTTGCGGTGGGCATTGGTGTCGATGTTGGGGCCGCGGCCGCCGGGGCAGAGGCGGTTGGGCCAGCCGCCGGGGCTGCTGCAGGTGTGGCGGATGCCGGCGGCATCCGCTCCGCCGTCGTCACGCCTGTCATGTTCGATCCCCGCTGCGCAACCTCCCGGTGTGCCGTCACGGTTCTGAGCGCTACACCAGTGGAGCCCAACCACCCCATGTACCACGCCGCGAGACCGGCCAAGACGACGATGCCGAGGATGATCATGGCTGTCATGAGCCGGACCTTCCTGCGGCGCCGGGAGGCTTGATGCTCGTCGTACCCGAACGGCCGGCCGATCTCGGGGAGCGGCCGATCGAGGAGCGTCTCCGGCTCCTCAGGCTCCTCCTCTTCGACGGCGGGTTCTGGTGCGGACTGTGATGGAGCCTCTTCGAAGACATCCTCGGCGGGGTGGGACGAGGGAGGAACCGGCTCAGGCTCGACGGGAAATGGTTCTTCGAGCTCAGGTTCTGGCTGTATCGCCGGAGGAGGAGTCCCAGCGCGCTCGGCGACCAGCCGGCGGATCAACGCCTGGCCCTCGGGGTTCATGCTGAGGAAGCGCAGGCCCATGCCGGCCGGGCGGTCCGGTCCCTCGGCCTCCTGACGCCGCCAGGCGACCTCGGCAAGCCCCCGGATCAGCCCCGAACCTCCAGATGGTTGAATCAGGAAGCGCAGACGGGTTCCTGGAGGAGGAGGCGCAGGGCTTTCGAGGAACATCCCCCCCTCGGAAATATCTTTTCCATGCCGTTCGAGGAACTGGCCGGTACTCTCGACGAAGATCACGAGCTCGCCCGAGAGCGGCACTCGGGGCCCACTGCGCCGTTCCCAGCCAAAGCCGTTGCTCTCCACCGTCATTCACCTCATGTCGAAATGCCGGAACGCATCGTCCGGTTTTTCACATGATCGCACGAATCCCCCTCCCGCGTCATCTTCCGCACCAGGCACGCGCGTTCTGGAAGAACCTGAGCCAGGGAGAGGCCTCGAGCTCCCGGCGCCAGTGTGGCGGCATCCATCCCCACTGCCACGTCAGGAAGGTCCGCTCGGGATGCGGCATGATCGCCAGGATGCGGCCGTCCGGAGAGGTCAGCGCAGCGATGCCGTGCGGCGATCCGTTCGGGTTGAACGGATAGTCAGCGGTTGGCTCGCCCGCATCGTTCGCGTACCGGACGGGGGCCAGCTTTTCGGCTTCGACTCTGTCAAGGATGGTGTGATCTGGGAAGTGTGCCCGGCCCTCGCCGTGCTGCAGCCAAATACCGAGCACGGAGCCTTCCATCCCGCGCAAAAAGATCGACGGGCTCTCCAAGATGCGGACGGTGGCAAAGCGCGACTCGAAGCGTCCGGAAGTGTTCTGGATGAAGCGGGGTTGCACGGTGTCCGGGATCCCACGCCACGGCACGAGACCGAGGAGCGCAAAGAGCTGGCAGCCGTTACAGACGCCGAGCATGAAGGTGTCGTCCCGGTCAGCAAAGGCGCTGAACTCCTCGCGCAACGCCTCGTTGAAGCGGATGACGCCGGCCCACCCCTTGGCCGAGTCCAGGACATCGGCGTAGGAGAAGCCGCCGACGGCGACGAGCCCCCGGAAGCGATCGAGCGTGATCCGGCCGGCGAGGAGGTCGGACATCGTCACGTCCCACGGCTCGAAACCGGCGGCCGCCAGGGCGGCTGCCATCTCACGGTCGGAGTTGGAGCCCTCCTCCCGCAGGACGGCGACCGGACAGCTGCCACGTCTGGCAAGGAGAGCGGGAGCCGTGGGCTGCGGCTGGAAGGAGAGTGAAAACGCCGGGGCCGTGCGCGAGGCAAGCCCGGACCGTTCCTGCTCGACGCACGCCGGGTCCGCCTGCAACCGTTCGAGGGCAAAGGAGGTCGCCTCCCATGCATCGCGCAGGGTGCGCATGTCCTCGTCGAGGATGAGCTCCCCATCGGCCCGGACCCGGATCCGTGGCTCCTCGAGGGTGGCGCCGATGGCCACCGCCGGAACATCGTGGGCCTTGAGAATATCGCCTACTTCTTCCAGATGCTCCTGGGAGACTTCGAGCACGAACCCCAGCTCTTCGGCAAAGAGGGCAGCGAGCGGGCCGGCGCCTGCGCTTGGAATGTCGGCGGCCAGCCCGCAGTTGCCGGCAAACGCCATCTCGAGCAGGGTCGTGATCAGACCGCCGTCCGAACGGTCGTGGCCGGCGGTGATGAGACCCTTTGCCACAAGCTCCTGCACAGCGTTGAAGCTACGCGCCAAGAGCGATGGATCGTCAACATCAGGAACCTCGTTGCCGGTCTGCCCGAAAGCTTGGGCGAGCGCCGAGCCGCCGAGGCGGTTCCGGCCCGATCCGAGATCGATCAGGATCAGCCGGCCGCTCCCGGGCAGCTCCAAATCCGGCGTCACCGTCGCCGTGATGTCGGGGCAGGTGCAGTACGCCGAAATGACCAGCGCTCCCGGCGCCTTGACCGTTTCGGTTCCTCCGCCCGGTGCCGGGGCCAGGGCGGCCATCGAGAGGCTGTCCTTCCCGCCGTCGACGGCAATCCCCAGCTCAAGCATCAGGTCCCGCATGGCGACGGCGGCGTCCCACAGGCGCGCGCCCTCCCCGGGGAGCTTGGCCGCCCACATCCAGTTGGCCGAGCAACGGACGTCTTCGAGCGCGGTCACGCGCGCCCACACCAGGTTGGTCAACGCCTCGCCGACGCTCATGCGGGCCATCGCGGCCGGATCGATCAAGCCCTTCAGCGGTTGCTCGCCGATCGCCGTCGCCCCTCCGGTGATTGCGTTGTGGCTGCTCGCGATAACGGCGACATCGGACACGGTGAGCTGGAGCGGGCCAGCACACTGCTGGCGGGCCACGAGCCCCGTCACCGCGCGGTCGACTTTGGTCGTCAAGAACCGCTTTGAGCCGACCGCCAGCACCCGCAGCACCCGGTCGAGCGCCTCACGGATACCGGTCCCGCCGGGGAGACGCACCGGTTGGAGCTCGGGCTCGATCCGTTCGAGGTTGAACGTCTTGCGGGGCATGTCGCCGAGCACATCCTCGAGATCGAGATCGACCGGCGCCGTATCGTCCCGTTCATCGTGGACAACGATCCGGCCGTCCCCGGTGACCGTTCCAACGAACGCGAACGGGACCTGCTCGCGCTCGCACAGGGCGCGGAAGAGCTCCGCATGCCCGGGGCGGATGAGCAGCGCATCGTTCTCTTGATACTCGGCCCCCCAGATCTCCAGCACGGAGAGCGTTTCATCACCGACTGGGATGGAACGGATCTCAATGCGCGCCCCGGCTGGAGCGACGATCTCCTTGAGAACGTTACAGTTGCCACCGGCTCCCTGGTCGTGAATCGAGACGATCGGATTGGCGTCCCCAAGCTCCGAGCAGGCGCGAATCACGCGGTTGAGCTTCTGCTCCATCTCGGCATCGCCGCGCTGGACGGCGTTGAAATCGAGCTCGTCCGCATTCTCCCCCTGGACCATCGAGGATGCGGCGCCACCGCCCATCCCAATCCGGTACGCCGGTCCGCCAACCTTGACGACCAGCATGCCTGGCTCGGGATCGTCCTTATGGGAATGCCGGTGATCAATGAGCCCGATGCCCCCCGAAAACATGATCGGCTTGATCCACTCGCGACGTTCTCCGGACGGCAGCCTCAGCCCGTACGACCGGGTGAATCCGGCGATCAGCGGCTCGCCGAACTTGTTGCCGTAGTCCGACGCGCCGTTGGACGCCTCGATCTCGATCTCGAGCGGGGAGGCCAGGGTTTGCGGATACTCGAATGTCTGGTCCTCCCACGGCACCGGTTCTCCAGGGATCTGGAGATTGCCGACGCAATAGCCGGCGGTGCCCGCCACGACGAGCGACCCGCGCCCGGCGGCATGAGTGTCCCGGATCCGTCCGCCGGATCCCGTCTCAGCTCCAGGAAACGGTGCAACGCCGGAGGGGAAGTTGTGGGTCTCCGCGGTGAAGATGACATCGAGGTCGAGCGTGCGGGAGATCAGTGGACCCGGCTGGCCCGGGCGCTCCGGGATCACTGCCGGCGTTGTGAACCCGCGGATCGAGCTCGAGTTATCGGCAAACGCGATGACGCTGTTGTTCGGATTGGCGTCGAGTGGCGCCTTGACGACCTGCATCAGTGAGTGCGGCATCTCCTCACCATCGATGAGGAGACGGCCCTTGAAGAACCAGTGGCGGGAGTGCTCACTGTTGGACTGGGCGATGTCAAAAAGCTCAACGTCCGTTGGGTTCCGGCGCAGCTTTTCGGCAAAGAGCGTGGTGTAGTAGGAAAGATCGGCCTCGTCGAACGCCAGCCCCATCATCCGGTTGAGCCGCTCGAGCGCCGCCCGTCCCTCCTCGAGGACGGGAACCACGTGCACGGGCTCTGGTTCGATGCCGGTCTCGAACGATGTCAGTGGTTCCGGGTAGGGGCATTCGGTCATCCGGTCATGCACGAGTTCGAAGAACCTGCGTTCCTGCTCCGCATCGAGCGATGTCACCCCGGCCAGCAGGTACCGCCGGGAACGCTCGATCCTGCGGACCGCATCGAGCCCGCAGGCGTGGCAGATCGAGACGGCGTTGGTCGACCATGCGGTCGTGAACGTCATCCTCGGTCCGACCTCGAGCACGGGGCCACGGGCCGAATCGAGGAAGCTCGTGGATGCGAACCCGGCGGGATCGAACGTCTCCGACAGCAACCACCTGAGCACGGCGGTTTCCCCGGCGCTCAGCTCCCGGTCGAGCGCAACGTTGAAACAGACTTCGGTCTCGATCCCTTCAAGACCTGTGATCACCTCCCGGCGCACCCGTTCCAGCAGCGGCGCGGTCCGGTTCGGCGGCAGGCCAGGCGAGCGGAAAAAGTGGCGCACACGCATGTTCAGGTTGTATCAGGGATCCCTTCCAAGCGCCAGCCCACCTCAGCCATCAGATCCCCCGGCGATCGCTGTCACTACAGATGGGCCGGTGCTCCCATCGCCTTGACACGGACACCTTGCTTTATGACCGCCTCAGTTGCGGTCTGACAAACGTCACTGACCCGCACACTTCCGCGCACAACGGGTTCATCCTCCACCGCTTCCCCGAAACGGAAGGTGAAGAGCAAGAAAGCGCCGCGATTGTTGCAATCCTCAGGAACCTGTGGCATATTTTGTTTCCCTCCGGCTGCGCCGGTGGCTCAATTGGATAGAGCACCTGACTACGGATCAGGGGGTTAGGGGTTCGAGTCCCTTCCGGCGCGCCATTGTTTTCAAGTACTTAGGTCGCCTCTTCGGAAGCGGCCTTTTTCGTACTCGATACATCGGCATCGTCAGGTGAAAGACGCCAGGCGTCGAGGCTCACCCGCCGGCAGCCGGCGTCCAGGGGCTCGGGTATGATGCGGGTATGAGCTTCGAGATCGGCGCATGGCTGGAGAGCTTTCCGGTCAGGGAACGGTTCCTGTACCTGGATCACGCCGCGCTCGCACCGTTGCCGCGGCCGGTCGCTGAGGCGATGCGGCACCGGATCGAGGAGCAGGAGCTTGGCGGAGGAACGCCGCTTGACGCGTGGCGTCAGCATGCGATGACCTGCCGCCATCTCGGCGCTCAGCTCATCGGCTGCGCGGCGGAAGATATCTCGCTCGTCACAAGCACATCGGTGGGGCTCAGCTTGGTGGCGGAAGGGCTCGGGCTCGGTGCCGGAGACGAGGTGCTGATCGGGGAGGAGGAGTTCGCCGCGAACGTGGCTCCGTGGCTGCACCTCAAACGCCTGGGTGTTCGCATCGTACGGTACGCGCAACCAGACGGAAGAATCCGAACTGAAGCGGTCGAGCCGTTGATCACGGCTTCGACCAGGGTGCTGGCCGTGTCCTGGGTCGCCTTTCACACAGGGTGGGTTGCGCCCCTGGAGGAGCTGGCGGCACTGTGTGCGGCGCGAGGGATCCTCCTCGTCATCGATGCCATTCAAGGGCTTGGCGCCATCGAGATCAATATGCGGCGGCTCGGTGCAGGCGCCGTCATTGCCGATGGGCACAAGTGGCTCCTGGGACCGGAAGGCCAGGGGCTGATGGCATTGAGCCCGGAGATCCGCACCCGGCTTGAACCAGTGATGTCAGGGTGGCGGAACGTCGAGCTTGAACGGAACGATTACTTCCTCCATCGCCTCTCGTTCTTCCAGGATGGAAGGCGTTTCGAGCCCGGCTCGCCTAACGGGATCGGCCTGGCAGGGTTGGCGGCCGCCCTTGATCTCCTGACCCAGGTCGGGCCAGGCATCATCTCCGGCAGGATCGAGATGCTCTCCCGCCTTCTGACCCGGATTTTGCTCGCGCATGGTTGGGAGCTCTACTCTCCGGGCTCCGGTCACCCAATAGCCGGGATTGTCGCGGGCCGTCCCCCAAAAGTCGCACCCCAAGACGCGGTGGAACGTCTGCGCGACCGGCACGTAATCTGCTCGGTTCGCCAGGGGTACGTCAGGTTTTCCCCGCACTTCTACGTGACGAAGGGCGAGATGGCAGCTCTCGATCGCATTTTGGAAAAGGCCGGCTTATAGCGCGCATCATTCACTCGCGATCTCCTGTGGTCGCGGTCAGGAATCGGCGTCCGCGAGTCTACTGGTCGGCGGCGCATCTGAAACCGGAGGCGTTCGTCCACTCGTCCGGCTTTTGATGCGCCCGTGCCGAAACCCGCAACTTTGGGGCAAAATCGTTGTATCCGCCACCACGAAGGACCCGTTGCCTTGCCCGCTGCGGCCCGGTCAGTTGATTCCAGGCCCGCCAATTGTCGGGACCGTTCTGATAGCTGTCGTGGAAGACGTCCTCGACCCATTCGAGCGCGTTCCCAATCATATCTACCAGACCCCAACGGTTCGGGGGGAAACTCCCAACTGGCGCTGTCCCCCCCCAGAAATCCTTGCCAACCGCACCAAACGCGTTGCCCATCCCGTTTTTCCAGTCATTGCCCCATGGGTAGCGGCTCGTCGACCCGGCCCGTGCGGCGTACTCCCATTCAGCCTCGGTTGGGAGACGCTTCCCCGCCCAATGAGCGTAGGTCCACGCCTGGAACCAGGTCACGCCGACCACCGGATGATCCGCGTCTTCCGGATTGTCGTACCATTTCCTGCGTTTTGGGGGCGTGCAGACACCATCTTTGACGCACACCTTGTACGCGGCGTTGGTGACCTCGGTACGGTCCATCCAGAATCCGTGCACCCGTACAGTCCTGGCAGGTTCTTCATCCGTCATGGCTTCGTCGTCGCCCCGGCCACGGCCCATCAGGAACGAACCGTGTGGGATCCAGATCATCATTCGCCCATCGCCGGGCCAGCGGCAGATCGTTCCGAGCCGTGGCGTCACATCCCGGAGGAGCCGTGCCACCTCCTGATCATGAGGCACCAGGTGCAGCGCGAGTTTGAAGCACGCAGCTGCGCCCCGGGTGTCTCCCGTTTGCCGCCGTTCCTGTCCTGCTGTCTTGAGCGCCTGAGCGAGGCGGGCGTTGAGCATTGGGAGACGCCGTGCCGTGAGCTGCGCCCGCCGCATGACGTGTTGGCAGCTCTCGACGGCGCGTTGAAGGGCGTCCGGACTCTCGTGAGCCGCCTCACGGGCCAGCCGCGTGGCCAGGTGATCGAGTAGATCCTTTGAGATTGGGTCGTCAGGATCCCGTCCCAGGAGAGCAGCAACCTTGGGGAGCGCCTCCCACGGCCTCCCCTCGACCAGCAGCCAGGTCACCGCCCGCCGCTGCAAGTAGCGCTGGTCAGCGGTATCGAGACTGGCATTGTCGAGGTCGTGCCCGGGAGGAACCCGGAGGGCATAGGCTGTTTTCGCCGTCGCCAGAACATCGGCGTCTGGAACGCTCCCGCTGATGACGCCACGAAAACCAAGATCATCAGCGTAATACCAGGCCTCGTGCCAGGAGCGCGCCGAGACCCGTGCGAGCCGGATCGTCCGCCGCCACGAGCCACCGCGAACGACGTGGCCAATCCCGCCTTCGAGCCAGGCCGATCCATCGCGCGGAGCCTGTATCAGATTCTTGTGATACGGATCCTGGCACCACTCCCAGACGTTGCCCGCCATATCGTAGAGTCCCCATCCTGTCGCCGGGAATGACGCAACGGGAGCCAGCCCGGGAAAAACGTCGGTGCCTTCTACGCCCTCCACGTTGGCCCGTTGCCGTTCCTTGGACCGGCCCCACGGAAACCGCCAGTTGGGGTGCCGCCCCCGGGCGGCGCGCTCCCACTCGGCTTCAGTCGGCAGCCGTTGTCCCGCCCACTGCACGTACGTGACTGCCTGGTCCCACGTCACTCCAACGACCGGGAGCGTCGCAGCCGTGAGGTCGTCGAGGCGGGACGGGTCCGCGGGCGGCGAGCACACGCCAGCGTGCACGCAGCGCGCGTACTGCTCGTTTGTGACTTCGGTCCGGCCGATCCAAAAGCCGGGTGAGGTCACCCAGCGCAGGTACTTCTCATCGGGCATACAGTCATGGTCCCGGGGAGTGCACCCCATGAGGAAGCGCATCTTCGGCTGCCAAATGAACGTCGTGCCATCAATGGGGGACTCCCACGATTGGCCAGGCTTCGGATGTGCTGGAGGAACGAGCAACGTGCGTAGCCGCTGGAGGGCTGCGCCATCACCACCGATCTGAGCCGCGAGCGTCCACGCACGCCCGGCTTTCGCCACATCGTGCGCGGCAAACGCACGGTCTCCAGCCCCAACGAGCGCACCGGCTACCTTCGCATGGAGCGCGGTGATCCGGCGGTTTCCGCCGGGAAGCGACATCACCAGCTCGTCGTAGGTATTTTGCAGCGAGCGAACCGCTGCGAGGTGGTCCCGTTGCGCTTCCCTCACAAGGGAAAGCTCTACGGCGCTCAGTACCTGCCGGGCCTTGCGGTCGCCGGGATGAGCTGCCAGGCGGGCGATAGCTTGAGGGAGGTGGCTCCACGGCCCGGCCCAGGCGACAGACGCTCCCAGCACGATGACCGCAAGCACGCTGGCGCCTGTCAACCGGAAACCGTGAGAAGAAAACATCATTCTCCCCGATTGTATCAGCCCGGATCCCAGATCATCGCGGCACAGCTCTGCTCATTTTCGCGGCGTTCAATGATTCAATGAAAAGAGGCACAAGCATCTTCTTCAAGGCAATGGTTGTGATCAATCTACGCCCCGCCGTAACATGGCCGCACTCCATGGAACCGGCATGAGTACGGAAGATAACCGCCGCACGATCATGGCATCCGGCAAAACCTTGCCCTCCTCGTCCTCCGGAGGATGTCATGGCTCACCATTAAGAACGGCACTCACAGGAGCAACCGTTCCGCCGCTTCAGTTCCCAAAACGCCCTGACGAAGGCAACCCTCTCATCCGTAGCCTCAGGGGGCGAAAACCTACGGCACAACCGGTGCGACGTAGGTGGGATCGCCCGTCGACTCGTCAACGATCGAGGCGTACGCGGTCCAGTGCGCCGGACAGCCGTTGGTCAGGCGAATCCGAATCCATCCGCCAGTGACCGCCATCGAGCCGATGCCCATGTGATCGAAGATGTTGGTCAGTTGGTTGAAGGCCGCCGTCTGGGTGTAGGTCGTGCTCGCCAGCGCTGTCCCATCTGAAGCGTAGATCGTCACATCGACCGAGAAAGAGCCCGCACCGGCCTGGACCAGCCCCAGATTCGTGTAGTACTGGTTGGGAACCGAGTGCACCATCGGGAGGATCAGCTCCGGCACGCAGGACGATCCAATCGGCTCCGCCGTGATCCCCTGGCCAAAACGGCCCGCCCCGCTGACCTCGTTGAACGTCCGTGTCGTCACGACCGGACCTGGGGCATCGGTGATGACGTACAGCATGCCGCTCGTCGGACGAAGAGACGCGAGGACGTCATCGATGAAACGCGCCTGGTTGGGGCCAAGGGTGATCGGGCCGGACAGCAGCACGCCCGGCCAAGGAGCGCCCTTGGCCACGTAGTACAGGTTGGCCGTGTGGGTGGCCGTATCGGGGTTGACGATGGAAATCTGGGTCTTCCAGTTGTTGCCGCCTCCGGCGGTTGAAGCTGCTCCAGCGATCAGCCAGTGCGTGACGCCTCCGCTCCCGACCGTCACCTGGGCAACGCAGAAATTATCCCCTTCGTTGGTTTCGGGAACCTGATTACTGACGTCTGCCATGAACCCAACGTAGTAGGTTCCGGCGGCCAGGCCGGTCAGCGGAATCGTGAACGTTTGGGAGCCGGAGTCGTATCCGGCCGGCCACCCACCGGGAACATCGAGACCCGCAACGATCTGATCCGAGGCATCGAACGTTTGATCGTTTGAGACGAACAACCCATATGAAAAGTAGGCCGCTCCGGTGGCGCCAACATTTTGCGCGCGGTAGCTCAGCTGGACGGAGCCGCCCACGCTGACATGCGATGGGGAAACCGAGCATCCACTGACCTTAAGATTCGGCTTTGACGAGCTGCCGGCTATGGTGATCTGATGGCTGGCTGCGTTGTTGCTCTCATCGGTTTCCGCGACGGCATTGCCATCATCGACGATGACGCCGAGCCAGTACGTGCCGGGCGAGACGGTACTAGGGATGATGACCTGGTTGGAGAAGCTCCTGGCTCCAAACTGATCACCGGCCGAGAGGGCGGAGGACTCATGGATGGTCTCGAGCAGCATGTCCGATGAGCTGATATGGGCATCGTTCGACAGGTACACACCGCTGTTGAATGCGCTCCCGACGCTCCCGCTTCCAGTGACGTGAGCCGAATAGTAATATCCGGCCTCTCCTCCTGCGGCAATCGTATCGAAATCCGTGCTGACGCTGTCGGCAACGAGATCGACGCTCCCGCCGGTTCCACCCGTATTGTAGTAAAGGGTGAGGCTCCACTGATCGAGATAGGCGGACTCGTGTCCGTAGAGATTGCAGCAGCCGAGAATATAGCCCGGGTAGAAGTTCACCGACTTACCCGCCCAGGCGGTCAGGCCCGTCTTGTGGACGGTGTGCCAGGTGTTGCCGGTATTGGCCGCCTGGCCGTTATAGAGGGGCACGGTGTCGGTCCAGAGATTGACCGTGACCGGGCGCGCGGCTTCGGACTTGTAGCGAGCGATATCGACCGACTGGTACACCGTGTAGCTGATATCAAACGTCGTGATCACAGCATCGGCAGGGGCGGTATTCACCTGGAGAAGCAGGCCGTTCCACGACTCGCACTGGTAGTTGGTGAAATCGAGATCCCATGTCGTGGAGACCGTGATCGACGAGGAAGCGGCCAACGATTCGGCAGAGAGAGATTGAGCCTGGATGAAGGGCTGCCGCTCAGCCGCCCAAGGAAGCATCCCGGCCAGCCGGCGATCGGTTTGCCGGAGCAAGAGCCGGCCGCTCCCGTCACGTGGAACATCCGCCCAGCGCTGGGGCGCCCCCGGCGCCAGCGTCACACGAACCATGTTGACAACCCGTGCGGCGCCTGCCCACGCGAGGGACGGGTGACCCCCGCTGGAGCCGATCCACCAGTGAGCCTGCACCTGGTCGCCGGTCCGAGGGTCGGTCGAAAACAGGGAGAGCAGGCCACGCTGGCCAGGTTCCAGACCGCCGGTGTTAAGTTTCAGCCTCAGCGACCGCGAGCTGAGGCCGGAGTAATCCCACCGCTCCATCAGCCCGTTCCCGGCCACCCGGGCACGGGTCCATCCGTTTCCAAGGCCGCTCGCCTCGCCGAGCCCCGCCGGCAGGACGAGCTCGATCGTATCGGACGGGGTCAACCGGTCGGCGCTCAGGGCGATCAACGATGTGCTCTGGATAGGGGCTGCAACGAGCTCGGGAAGACGCCCTCCTTCCGGTATCAGCTCCTCTGCCAGGGTGAGCCCACCACCCAAACCCACCACGAGGAGCATTCCAGCGACGAGACCGGCACGAAAAGACCTTCGATACATGACCTCGGACCTCCATTGGAATCGATAATCCAGTATAGCCGGGGCCCTTCGGGTAAGTCAAAATACCGTCAAACGCCATCGGGCCCCGGCCCAACGCGGTCTTCTTCACGCTCCCTTCTGCGTCACCCTCCTTCCGGGGCTTCAAGACGCGTCGGTCCCGCCGGGCGGCGGTTCGAGCTCACCGGGAGCGGGCGACAGATCCGTGCCAGGTACATGGATCTAGAGATCCGTGCCAGGTACATGGATCTAGCGTTCTGATAAGTACGGGCTCCAATGCATGACAATGGCATCCATCCGTGGTGCCGGTCACGCCGTCCGGCTTGCTGAGCGGGACCCGTGCCGCACACGATGAACCGGGCCATGCGCCCCGGAAAACCACCGGACGCACAGGAGAAAAGCCCTTACGTAGCTCCTTCCCCTGTCCGTGTCCGTGGCGTTCGCGGTGAAAGGGGACCAACCGCTTGGTCCGGGCGATGGAGGGCCGTTCCGTCCGCTGGCTGAGAGGACGGATTCGCAAGGCCTGCCGCACCTGGTCCAACAGAGCCGGCCACCGCGCTGCGGATGACGTGTTTGCATCCATCGATGATGCTCATTCCGCAGCGCGGATGGGAGAGCAACACCGTGGTACGATGTTACTTGGAGATACACAACCGAATGATGCAGAACACCCTGCTGCGTTACAACACGTCACTTAGGATGCAGAACGAGTGGTTAGCCGCCGGGAGGCTGTGCCATGGCGGAGTGCAGCTCTCCGCTGAGCGGCAGGGCGTTCTACGAACCGCCAAAATCGAAGGACACGAGGGGAGAAACGATGAGAGGGAGAATATGTGCTTTGGCTCTTTCAACGGCGATGGTGTCAGTTGTTCCGGCTCCTGCCGCGGCAACTCAAGGAGCCGTCGGATCGAACTCTGGTTCAGCGGCCACGGCGTTGCTGTCATGGGCGCCGTTGCTCATCTTGATCGTGCTCTGGTTTGTGTTCGCGAAATACCTCAAGAAGAGTCAAGCGATGCAACAACGGGGCCGTCAACACATGGACAGGGTCGAATC
>WGCW01000043.1 GCA_015493585.1 Acidobacteriota bacterium | reverse complement strand
GCGCAGATGGATGCGGTGACGCCCGAACGTGATCCCCCCACCCCACTGCGTTAGAATCGCCCTTCCCCCAAGGAGGGTTGCATGACGCGCTGGAACGAAACGACGATTCGCGAGCTCGTGACACGCCTGGAGGCGTTCCGAAATAGATGCCGCCCGACGACACTCGCGACCGTCGAACACGCCACACGATCACCCTTTCACATTCTTGTCTCGTGCGTGATCTCGCTGAGAACAAAGGACGAGGTCACAGAAGCAGCCTCCAAACGTCTCTTCGCACTGGCCAGTTCGCCCGAAGAGCTCGCTCAGCTCGACGAGGAAGAGATCGCGCGGGCGATCTATCCCGCCGGGTTTTACAACACCAAGGCGCGGCAGCTTCGTCAGATCGCAGCCATCTTGATAGACCGGTTTGACGGGAAGGTCCCGGCTTTGCGGGACGCCTTACTGGGGCTACCTGGCGTCGGACGCAAGACTGCAAACCTCGTGCTCGGGATGGGGTTTCAGATCCCCGCCATCTGCGTCGACACGCACGTCCACCGGATCAGTAATCGCCTTGGACTCGTGACCACCTCGAATCCAGTCCAGACTGAGCAGGCGCTGATGCGGCTCCTCCCCAAGGATCTGTGGATTCCCATCAACGATCTGCTCGTGACTTTTGGCCAGAATCAGTGTCATCCAACGTCGCCCCGGTGCTCCACCTGCCCCATCGTCGACCTGTGTGAGCGCCATGGCGTTACGAGGTCACGGTGATGCACCGCGACCGGAGGCGCGTTTCGGCGTCCCGCCTCCGTCTCGCGTACACTGAAGCAGCATGATTCGCTGGGCCCCTCGTCTCGGAACGATACGTGGCACACCAGTCCGGGTGCACTGGACCTTCCTCATTTTCTTCGTGATCCTCGTCTGGGTGCCCGGCATCACGTACGGGGGCGGTGCTGCCGTTCAGAATGTAGAGCTCGTGACCGGCGTCCTTTGCTCCATCATCGTGCACGAAATTGCCCACGCACTGACAGCTCAACGCCGCGGCCTCGGCGTCCGGGAAATCTGCCTCTATCCCTTTGGCGGCGTCACCGTCTACGCTTCACCTGTCCCGCCTGGCACCGATGAAATACTCGTGGCCTTGGCTGGCCCCATGGCCAACGGTCTGCTGACAGCCGCTCTGCTGCTGGCACATGGCTGTGATGTACCACTCCCGGCAACTCCTGGTGAACCGGGATTTTCTGTCCTGGCATCACTTTTCTGGGCCAACGCATTCCTCACCGTCGTCAACCTCGTTCCGGTTCTTCCTCTCGATGGCGGCTGGATCCTGAGAAGCCTTCTCACACCCCGGCTCGGATACCTCAAAGCCTCTCATATCACCGGAAACCTTGGCCAGGCGCTCGGTCTCGTGCTGCTGATGACGGGAGCCCTCGTCAACATCTGGCTGGGGCTCGCGGGTCTCCTCATCTTTCTCGGCGCCGCTGCCGAAGTCCAACAGGTTCAGCCCCTTCTCGTGCTTCAGCGTCAAACGGTGGCCGACCTGATGAACTCCCACGTGATCGAGGTAGAGCCCGAGACCCCATTTGGCCAACTGAAGGATCTCGTGCGCCACTCACCCATGCCAGATCTCGTCGTGACATCGGGAGAACGCATTCTTGGATTCATACCAGCGGCCAAGGTGTTGGCCATGACACAGGTTCAGGCGGATGCTGCGGTACCCGCAACAACGTTGATGATGCCCCTCGCACCTGCCATTGAGGACGACACACCCCTTCCCCGAGCGCTTGAGCAGCTCCGGGATTCCGCGGTCAGCCATGCTCCTGTCACCGGCAAGAACGGCCACATAAGAGGTATCGTCAGCCTCGAAGCGATCGAACGGGCACACTCACTCTTCGACGCGCTGCGACGGAAACGGCTCTCCTAACCACTGCAAGGAAAATTTGCTACAGCTCCACCTTGCACCAATTGATGATCAGCCGTGCTTGAGGATTGAAACGGGCACCCCCGTCCAAATCCTGCATTGTCAGAGCTCTACCAGCGTGAGCGTCCCTCGTTCCGATCGCGGGAGTCGCGGCGCGGGCGAGCCTCGTTGACTTTCAGGGTACGGCCGTCGAGCTCCTTCTCGTTCAGAGCCTCGATGGCAGCCTTGGCCTCTTCGTCGTTCGGCATTGTCACGAATCCAAAACCGCGCGAACGTCCGGTGTACCGGTCCGTCACGACAGCAGCTTCTTCAACCGCTCCAAACTCTTCGAACTTCGAGCGCAGTCCTTCTTCGGTTGTGTTGTACGAAAGGTTGCCGACGTAGATCTTCACACTTGCCTCCAACGTGCTGGTACTTCAACGGGTCCAACCCCATGAACTACCACAGTCCATAATCCAGCCCGCTCATTGCGGGCTCGCCGAACAGCATACCCGATTTTTTGGAAAATGGCACCCATGCCTACGTTCTTTCTGATCGAGCCGCATAGATCTGATGCCCGTCACTGGGCACAGATGCTTCCCGGTACAGTTCTGTCCGCCGCGCTTCGAGGAGCAGCCGCGGGCGTCCCATGAAATCCGCAGCGCACAAGACTCGATGTGCCGTGGCTTTCGGGAGGCTCTCCAAGAACGCTTCTCCGTCCAGGCTGCGCAGCACATGATGATCGAGAATCAGTGTCGTGACGCCTCGGGCGAGACGCAGTGCGTTCTCCCAAGCCCTTTGGATGTCTTCCTCCCCAAGCTCACGGTAGAGCGGCGGTCCTGCCACGAGCACGACGTCCGGCTGCCATTCCAGGATCGTCCTGACAGCCTCATCATTGAGAAGCTGAATGTCTGAGGCATGAACGAAGACAGAGGTTCCAGAAGAAATGCGCGTCATCATGACCGTCCCCAATGCGCTTCCTGGACGCCCATGGGGAACCGGCTCCGAAAAACAGAGAAGGCCATCGCCTTTCCCGTTCGCTGCCTGAATCGGGTGGCCGGCTACCGCCTCAATATCCAGGCGCCGCTGCTGCATCTTGCGGGGCAAGCCTTCCGATCTGTGCAACCACAGCCGCGCCCGTTTCAGGTGCGGCGCCACAAGATCGAGGGAAAGCTGAAAGGGGTTTGCATCCGCGAGCGGAATGTGATCGCCGTGAAAGTGGCTGACGACAACATCCGTTGCCCCCGCCAATGCGGCGACAATCCGGCGGCGCACCTCCTCACCAACGGCCACTTGAACCGGATGTGGGAGCAGTCCATGCCTCCGGTACCCGAGTGCAACACCCGGATCAATGACGATCGTCCGGCCTTTGGTCTCGATCAGGCACGCCATTCCCCGGACGCCGAGCGACTCCGTACCGAGGATCTCAATCTTCATGCCACGTCCGTCCGGAAACCTCTCACATTTCCAGAAACGCCCGGTCCCGGGATGCAAAGAGGAACGGCCTGTTCACGCTTTGGCCGTCACAACGAAGAAGACGCGCAACGTCGCAATCCGGCGGCCTCCCGAGCTTACGGGAACATCGATTTCCAACTGACCTGGGGCAGGAGGTTCAGAGGCAACCGTCAGGGTTGTCACGCCCAGGGCACTCCGGGTCGCCGCGTCGTCCATTCTCCTCCCGTGATACCTCAAATCGGTTGCAGCCAGAACGTTCCCATCCTGATCGAGGACGAGGATCCCAGCCACCCGGCGCCCCTGAACAACCGACTCGAGTTGCCCCTCGACCGACGTAAAATCCTTCCGCGCGATGTCATCGGCGAGCGTGACCGCCAGCGTTCGAGAAAGGTCCTGGGCCAGATCGATGATGGTCCTTTGATCCCTCTTCTGCTGAGCAACGAGGTTCTTTTGAGCGGTCTCCTGCACCTTCTTCAGCTCGGTGGCCTGTCTGGATTGCAACACCAGGTACCCGATCCCCCCAGCCACAATCAACAAAACGATGACGATCACCAAGAATTTTTTCATCGGTCCCTCCGGCATCAATTATACGCGCAGAGGCCATCCATGTCTGTCAAGCTTGCTGCATCAGCGAGGTTGTTGCGCTGTGCCCCGCCGGCCGGAGGCAGCCTTGGAGCGCGGACTTCAGTCCGCATCTTTTTGTGCCAGAACGCGTTAAGCGTACGATACGGACTGAAGTCCGCGCTCCCTCGGGCGTTCTCCCCGCGACCGGTTGCCGTGGCGTTGGGGTGAGCGTGCTTCCATCGTGGTCGTATCCGCTGGGATCACACGGGTTCCGCACAGCGCAACAACCTCATCAGCGGGTTTTCAAGGTGACATCGCCCGATGATGTTGCAACTGTCACGGTCGCGGCGGCACGAGCCGAGCTGAGCGCCAGACGATGCGCATGGTCGCGGAACGTTCCAGGAAAGTCCGAGCGGATCTCTCCCGACACGGTTCTGACGAGACCGTTGACCGCAGTTTTCCCCGGGAAGACAAGGTGCACATCGCCCGAAACCGTTGCAACGTCCACGTGAGATGCCGGATCGAGCCGCCTCCACGAAAGGCCAACATCACCCGAGCTCGTCCTCGCCTTGACGTTCCCCAGCAAGCCCTCAGCCGTGATGTCTCCCGATGACGTAACGATGTCGATCTCCTCGGCCGTTCCATCGAGATGAAGCTCGACATCCCCCGAGGCGGTATCTGCGGCGATGCGCTTCGCGGAGCCTGTGACAACGATATCGCCCGACGCCGTGTCCGCCTTGATGGCCTCGGCGGGCCCCACCACATGAAGCCGGACATCACCCGATGCCGTATCTGCAACGATGCTGCTCGCGGATCCGTCAAACGTGACATCTCCAGATGCCGTATCGGCCGTGACCGGGGCCGTGCCGAGATCTCCATGAACATCACAGTCACCGGACGAGGTCTTGACATCCAGACGAACCCCGGATGGCACGATGACCGTCACCTTCCCGGAGATCGATGCATGGTGCCATGGCCACATGCGGTGTTTTCTCGAGGACGTGACGGTGATGACACCGTCCTTGACCGCATATACCGGCTTGTATGCCGCGAAGAGCTTGGCCGCCCGCTTTTCCGTCTCACGAGAGGTCAGATCAACCGCGATTTTCACGTTCGCCGTTTGAGCCACCCTCACGTGGACATCAGGAAAGGACACAGTGACATGCACCGCCGAGATACCCTGAGCCGGGAAACTCTTCTGAAAGTGCACCGCCGCCGCGCCAGCGCTACCACCGGACAGCATGACAATCACAACGGCCAAAACACAATGACGGATCAGCGTACGTACGTTCATCATTTCCCCCTTTGAGAGCTCTCTCATCACCCATCAAAGAAGTTAACGCACGCGTCAGGAGAAAGTTCTCGCTGTCCGGGTGAAAAGTTGCCGAAGGCGGATCAGAACCACTACCGCAACGTGTGGCTGAAGGGAAAAAGCGCGACTGGGATCAGCTTGAGATGTTGGAGCGCAAAGGGGATCCCGAGAATCGTGATGGCAAGGATACCGGCGTGAACGAGATGGGCAAGCGCGATCTCCCACCCGAAGAATACCAGCCAAAGGATATCGAAGATCAGTTTCAGCTGGCCATAGGCTCCCCCACTGACCACGACCTCCTTGCCAAAGGGAGCGAAGGTTGCCCATCCCAAGCGAATCGATTGCAGGCCGAAAGGGATGCCGATGATCGTCAACAACAGAACACATCCGCCCAGGATGTATCCAAGCCCCGTGACCAACCCTCCGAAAATCAGCCAAATCACATTCCCAAGAAACGACATGTCCGCTCCTTCTCACCCCAGCAGACCCGCTTCGCGCCACAGGTGCGTGCGTTCTTCTCCGGCCGGACCGGGTGGCACGAAGTCGTGGATTTCATCAAAACCCTGCGCCCACTCGATGGGCGGAAGATCATCACCGACGACGAGAACATCGGCTCCGGGCGGCTTGACCGGCTCACCGGTCAGGACGACCGGTTCGGCAGGCATGTCCGGCTGGCGTGTCCAAACAGCATGAGGGACAAAAGAAAGCTTGCGAAAAGTCCACAGGTACTCATCGAGAATCTGCCGCCGGTTCTCGTCGGCCACCCATACGACCAGCTTCCGGCCGCCCGTGTACAGTTCCTCGATCGTCTGAACCAGCTTCCCGGCCCGTTTTTCTCCCGGCAACGGATGCAAGATCAGGCGCACCATACGATCGCAGTGTAGCAGGACAGGGGTCGGTGGTATCGTACCCAGGGAGGAAGGACAATGTCACGAGTGCTGCACGACGGGGCAACATCTGACGGGCAGGAGGCGTACCGGATTCGTGGCGGGCATCCCCTGTCGGGAACGGTCACGCCACAGGGGAACAAGAATGCTGCCCTGCCGATGCTGGCAGCGGCGTTGTTAACCTCTGATCCGGTTCATCTCGACAACATCCCGGAGATCATCGATGTCCGCGCCATGCTAGCCCTCATCGAAGGAACTGGCGCTGGCGTCACGCAAACCGGCCCCGGGTCGTGGACGATCGAAGCGAGGAATCTGAAAACCAACGCCATTGATCCCAATCTCGCCAGGGCCATTCGTGCTTCCTTTCTCCTCGCTGGTCCGCTTCTCGCCCGGACCGGCTACGCGGAGCTGCCCAGACCAGGGGGTGACCGCATCGGCCGGCGCCCTCTCGATACACATATCCACGCGCTCGAGGCTCTCGGCGCTGTGGTCGAGGTTCTCCCCGATCACTACGTGCTGACGACTCCTCGCGGTCTCACCGGGAACGACATTTTCCTCCATGAAATGAGTGTCATGGGTACCGAGAACGCGGTTATGGCCGCCGCCATGGCGCGGGGCGAGACAACCATCCGCAACGCAGCTTCCGAGCCGCACGTCCAGGAGCTGTGTCATATGCTGAACGCGATGGGCGGCTCGGTCGAGGGCATCGGCACCAATGTGCTCCACATCCACGGGCAACCCGAGCTCCACGGTACTTCCACACGTGTTGGCCCCGACCATATTGAAATCGGGAGTTTCATCGGCCTGGCCGTCGCGACCGGGGGAGAGCTGCTCATTCAGGGTGCCGCCCTGGGACCCGATCATCGCGCCATGCAGATCGCGATGGAACGGCTCGGCATCAGATGGGAACAACGGGGCAAAGATCTCTTCGTGCCGGCTGAGCAGGAGCTCGTTGTGCACGAGGACCTCCATGGGGCGATCCCAAAAATTGATGATGGGCCCTGGCCAGCATTCCCTCCCGACCTGACAAGCATTGCGCTGGTCATGGCGACACAGGCCCGCGGCACCATCCTCATCCATGAAAAGATGTTCGAAAGCCGGCTTTTCTGGGTCGATCGCCTGATCAGCATGGGGGCGCGGATCATCCTGTGCGATCCCCATCGTGCGGTCGTCGTCGGCCCCTCAAAGCTGTACGGCCAGAGCCTTTCCAGCCCCGATATTCGCGCTGGGATGGCGCTCGTCATCGCTGCGCTCTGTGCGGAAGGCGAAAGCACCATCCACAACGTGCACCAGATCGAACGCGGATATCAATCGTTGGCCGAACGTCTTGCCGCTCTCGGAGCCGACATCCAACGGCTGAAGTACATGCACTGAGAAGCATCAACGCACTGCATTGCAGCGTCCCCATCCTCCCCGGAATGATCACTGCCGCTGTCATCCAGAGCCATCTTCTCCCCCCTTGTCATCCTGAGGGGCGCGCCAAGGGCAAAGCCATCCCTCCCCCTGTCATCCTGAGTGGTGCGCCAAAGGCGCGCCACGAAGGATCTCGCCTCCTCGGAATGACAACTGCTCGTGCCATCCTAAGTCGAGGGCGAACGTACCTGCCATCGCGGAACGCCCCCCACAATGTCATCCTGAACCGCTCAAACCTCCCCCTGTCATCCTGAGCCGAAGGCGAAGGATCTGGGAGGGGGGCTCGCATGCGCCGGTCAATCCTTGTTGCCTCTGCAAGCCGAAAACAGTGCGGGCCGCGTTGGTGCAAACCGCGGAGTTGGGGACAGTGTTGTACTCATCACAGCCTTCCTCTGCGAATCTCTGCGACCTCCGCGGTTGCCTTTTCCTCGCGGTCGTTCCCCCGCCCAGATTCTTCGTCGGCTTCGCCTCCTCAGAATGACGGTGGAGGGATGGCTTCGCCTCCTCAGAATGACGGTGGAGGGATGGGTTCGCCTCCTCTCAACTAACAGCACTTGGATCATCCGGGAGGAGGTTACGTAACATACTGATACCGTGCCACTTCGAGAAACCGACCAAGCCGTACCCGAATGCCTGTTAGTCCACCGTCCTGGTGCCCCGCACCGGGGCATGTGGGTGCTCAGAATGACACCCTCCCCTGTCATCCTGAGTGGTGCGCCAAAGGCGCGCCACGAAGGATCTCGCCTCCTCAGGATGACGCCTGCTCAGGATGGCAGCAAAGAAAGGCTTCGCTGAGTCAGGATGACCACTGAACCGGTCAGCCTTCACTCATGGATGTTTGGCCGGCGCTTTACCCTTGACTGCCATCGAGCTCCAGCCACCGCCGAGGGCTTTGTAGAGACGCACCAGGTCGAGCACGACTTCGCCACGGCTCTGGGCGAGGCCATCCTGAAGGGATTCCAGCGTCCGTTGTGCATCGAGCACGGTCGTGTAATCGATCAATCCGGCCTTGTATTGATCCTCGGCCAGGTCAAGCGTCCGGCGTGCCGCTGCCTCGGCCCGCGCAAGCGCATCCCGCCGCCGCTGCGCCTTGGCATAGGCGACCAGCGCGTTTTCCGTATCCACCTGCGCGGCCAGCACGGCCTTCTCGTAACCCAGCAACGCCTGCTTCTGGCGTTCGGTTTGGACATCGATGTTCCGGCGGATGGCGCCCGCGTGGAAAATCGGCCACGAGAAGCCCGGGCCAATCCGGTACGTCCGGCTCGCCCATTGCCAGAGATTGCCGGTCGAAACCGATTCGAGCCCGATGCTGCCGGTCAGCCGCAGTTTTGGATAGAGCTCCGCTTTTGCCACACCGATCCTGGCTGTCTGAGCGGCGAGCTCCCGCTCGGCCCGGCGCACGTCGGGACGCCGCCGGAGCATGTCTGCTGGAATTCCGACGGCCACCGTCACCGGGGGCATAGGCAGGGGGCGCTCCGGATCCAGCTCAGCGTCGAGGCTTCCCGGCGAGCGGCCAAGCAGCATCGCCAAACGATTCTTGGCCTGGGCGAGCCCTGTCTTCAATGCGGGGATCAATGCTCGCGTACTTTCCAGGAGCTGCAACGATTGGTCGACTGCCAATTGATCAATGAGCCCTGACTTGAACCGGGACAGATTGAGGTCATAGCTCTTCTGCTGGGCGGCGAGATTCGCACGAGCCGCTGCAAGCCTGGCCTGGAAGGTCCGGACTTCTACGTAGTTGCGCGCAACTTCGGCCTCCAAACTGACCAAGACGTCTGCGAGATCGTCGTGCATGGCACCCAACTCAGCCGCCGCTGCCTCGATTGAACGCCGGACACCCCCAAAGATATCGATCTCCCACCCTGCATCGAATCCCAGGTTGTACAGCCGGCCTTCACCTGCCATACCTGCATTCTCGCTTCCCCGTTGCTTGACCGCCTGCCCGCCGCTGTCGAGCGCCGGATAGAGCCCAGCCTTTTCGATGCCGAGAGCAGCTCGTGCCTCCCGGACCCGTGCCAGCGCTTGTTTGAAGTCGAGGTTGTCCTGCACGGCCCGGCTTTCCAGATGCGTGAGCTCCGGATCGCCCAGTACCGTCCACCAGTGTGCGAGCTGACGCGAATCTACGCGCGTCTTGGTCAGCCCTTCACCGAGCTGTGCGTGCCACGCCTTCGGGCTTTTGACCTTCGGTGCGTGATAATCGGGCCCCACAGTGACGCAACCGGCAAGCAGTGTTCCCATCGCCAGGACCACACCAAGCCGCCTCATGACTCCCATCGCGCCGTACGCCATTTGGTCCATCTGCGACCCCTGACTGTTACTCCGCATCGCCGTGCCTCCGCCGCATGCGCCACGCATGCCCCCTCTCCCTTAATGATTCGAAGACGTAGTACAGCGGCGGAACCAGGAAGATCCCGAAAACCGTCGCGAGCAACATGCCAGCAAACACGGCTGTCCCGATGTGACGCCGGCTATTGGCACCAGCCCCGGTTGCAACGACCATCGGTGCGACACCAAGGATGAATGTAAACGCCGTCATCAACACAGGCCTGAACCGGATCCGTGCGCCTTCGACAGCTGCTTCTCCTGCGGTCAGGCCTGCAGTCCTTTGATCCTTGGCAAACTCAACGATCAGAATGGCGTTCTTACTCGCCAGGCCGACGAGCAACACCAGACCGATCTGCGCATAAATACTGAGGCTGATCCCCGTGATCCAGAGGCCGATCAGGGCGCCGAGGGTCGCCACTGGGATGTAGAGTACGATCGCCAGCGGCATGTTCCAGCTCTCATACTGGGCCACCAGGAACAGGTAGACAAAGAGCAATGCGAGTGCGAAAAGCAGCCCAACCTGACCACTGGATTTGCGCTCCTGGAACGAAATACTCGACCAGTCGAAGCTATATCCCGGTGGCAGCACCTTCTTGGCGAGCCGCTCCATGGCTGCCATTGCTGCCCCCGAGCTGTGGCCCGGCGCCGCGTTGCCGTTGATCTGAGCACTTTCAAACTGGTTGTAGCGGTTGATGACGGAGGGGCCGAGGATGGTCGAAAGTGTGGCGAGGTTCCCGACTCGAACCATGGCGCCCGTCCGGCTCCGGACGTAGAGGCGGCGGATGTCGTCCGGTGTGCTCCTAAAACGGGCTTCGTCCTGAACCGTCACGTGGTAGACCCGTCCGTACAGGTTGAAGTCGTTGACGTACATCGATCCGAGATTCGCGCCCAACGTCTGGTAGAGATCACTGACAGGAATTCCCAGCGTCTCCGCTTTGGTCCGGTCCAGGTTGACGTAGAGCTGTGGCGTGTCGGCCGTGTACGTCGTAAACACGCCCCGCAAGGCCGGGTCCTGATTGGCCACGATCATCATGGTCCGGGCAACCCGGGCCAGTTCTTGCGGGCTCTGGTCCCGCAGCGCCTGAAGTCTGAAATCGAAACCGCCCACGGTCCCGAGCCCCAAAATCGGCGGTGGCGCAAAGGCAAAGATGTTCGCCGCGGGAATCTGTGCAAGCTCCATCTGAACCCGGCCCAGAATCGCGTTGAGGTGGAGGTTGGAGCTCTTTCGCTCATCCCATGGCTTGAGCGTGGCAACGCCTAGGCCGACATTCTCGGCCACCCCGCTCAGCATGCTGAAACCACTGACACCAAGGAATGAACGAACACCCGGAACGGCCATGACTTGTTGGGTGACCTGCTGCATCACCTGGTTCGTTCGCGCCAGCGTCGCGTCTTCCGGAAGCTGGAGGTTGAGGAAGAACACGCCCTGGTCCTCATTTGGCAGAAAACTCGTCGGTAACGTCTTGAAGCTGACGTAGGCTGAAAGCCAGACCAGCACCATGACGATCCCAAACACAGCCAGCCGGCGGATCAGCCAGCCCGCACCGGCAACGTACCCCTTTCGGGACGCATCAAGAGCGCGATTAAACCATCCGAGCGGACCGTGTTGCGCCGCTTTCCTCGGCTTCAGCAGGAGCGCACACAATGCCGGGCTCAACGTCAAGGCGTTGATCGCCGACAACACGACTGATGTGCTGATCGTGACGGCAAACTGCTTGTACAGCTGGCCGGCGATGCCTGGCAGAAAACCGACCGGGATGAAGACCGCAAGGAGAACAAGCGTTGTCGAAACAATCGGACCCGTCACCTGACCCATCGCCTTGATCGTTGCCGATTTCGCATCGAGGTGTTCCTCATCCATGATCCGGTGCACGTTTTCGACGACGACGATGGCATCATCGACAACGAGCCCGATGGCCATGACGAGCGCAAAGAGAGAGATCGTATTGGCGCTGTACCCAAGGGCGAGCAGAACGGCGAATGTGCCGATCAATGCGACTGGAATCGTAACCGTCGGCACCAGTGTTGCCCGCCAATCCTGGAGAAACACAAAGTTGACGAGCAGGACGAGAAAGAAGGTCAGCACGAGGGTGTACTCAATCTCGTGAATCGCTGCCCGAACGTACGTCGTGCTGTCGTACACGACCTGGTACGCAACGTCTTTCGGCATGTGCGGCGCGAGCCGTTTGAGCTCGGCCCGAACCTGGCGCATGGTTTCCAAGGCATTTGCCCCAGTCATCCTGTACACGGCCATACCGAGAGCGGTTTTCCCATTGAGAATTGATTGACTCCCATAGCTCCGCGCACCGAGCTCAACCCGCGCGACATCCCCCAGCCGCAACGTCCCTCCAGCCCCATTGGTCCGGACGACGATATTTTTAAACTCATCGACACTCTTCAAACGGCCCTTCGAACGGACTGTGAAGGCGACCTCCTGGCCTTTTTGGGCGGGTGTCGTTCCAATCGAGCCAACGGCTGCCAGCGCGTTCTGCTGACGGATGGCGTTGGCAACATCACCCACCGTCAACCCAAGCGCGGCTAGCCGGTCTGGGTTGACCCAGACACGCATGCTGTACTGGAACTCCCCGAAGATCCGCGCGTCGCTCACGCCAGCAAGCCGGACCAGATCATCTTTGATGTTCCGGCTCACGTAGTTGCTGAGGAAAAGTTTGTCGCGGGTATGGTGTGGAGAGTAGAAGCTGATGACCGCCATCATGTTCGACGAGCGCTTCCGGACACTGATGCCTTCCCTGCGCACCTCTTCGGGCAACTTTGGAATCGCCAGCTGCACTCTGTTCTGCACGTTGACCTGGTCGATGTCAGGATTGCTCCCAATGGCGAAGGTGACGCTTAGGGAATAAGACCCGTTATTCGATGACGAGGAAGACATGTAGAGCATCCGGTCGGCGCCGTTGACCTCCTCCTCGATCGGGGCCGCAACGCTGTCGGCGACGACCTTTGCGTTGGCGCCGGGATAGAACGCATTGACGGTGATCTCTGGAGGCGTGATCTGCGGATACTGAGCCACGGGGATGTTCTCAAGAGCGATCAATCCCGCCAAGGTGATGATGATTGAGATCACCATCGCCAGGCGCGGACGCTCGATGAAGATGCGCGAGAACATCGCTTACCGCCCCTTGGATGCGCCGGCCGGAACCGCAGCGACGGTCTGGCCGGGCCGAACCTTCTGCATCCCCTGCACGATGATCAGGTCCCCCTTGGACACGCCATTCGTGACGGCCTGCATCGTCCCGATCACCGGTCCGAGCCGCACCCGCCGTACGTCCACACGATGATCCGGGCCAACGGCCAACACGTAGCTGCCACGATGATCTTCACCGATCGCTCGCTGCGGCACGGCCGGCATCAAACGAGGCGCCGTCCGGCTGACCAAGACTGTCGTGTACTGTCCCGGCAGGAGGATCCCGTTCGGGTTGCGAAAGATCACGCGCACGGCTACGGTCCCCGTTGCCGGATCCACGTGATTATCAACGTATTCAATCGTGCCAGTTGTGGGGTACATGGTGCCATCTGGCAGCTCGAGCCTCGGCGACAACATCGGGTTCTTCCGGCCCTGCCGTGCGTCGCGGAGAGCCGCCTGAATCGCGGGTAAATCGTTCTCATTGAGCGAATACACAACACGAATCGGATCGAGCTGAACGATCCGGTCCAACGCCCCAGACGATGGGCCGACGAGGTTCCCCTTCGTGTATGCCGTCGTTCCGATCCGGCCGCTGATCGGCGCGGTGATCGTCGTATAGCTCAGATCGAGCTTCGCGAGCCGCAATGCGGCCTTCGCGTCTTTCAGGTCAGCACGAGCACGTGCAGCATCCGCCGTCGCATTCTCGAGATCGGTCGCGGAGACGCCCCCCGCCTTGACCGATTCGACGCGGTGGAGGTACTTGGCCGTCCGGGTCACCGCCGCCTGAGCTGCGGCCACACGTGCTTCGGCTTCCGCAACCTTCGCCTCGTACGGTGCCTGTTCGATGGTGTAGAGGAGCTCTCCCGCATGCACGAAGGCCCCCTCGTCAAATGACACCTTCTCCAGAAAGCCTTCGACGCGGGCGCGCAGATCCACCGCCTCGATCGCCTCGACATGACCAACGTACCGTTCGGGCGGATTGACATCCTGAAGAGTGACAGGGGCCACAACGACACGGGGAGGTGGCCCGCCTTGACCCATCGGACCACCTGCGTGTCCCGGGCGCTTCGGAGCCCCACATCCACCCATTACCGTGGCCACTGCGATCGCCATCACCATGACCCACCGGCCACACCGCCGTGACCCGTTCGAGGCGCCCCGCTTCATTGTCATGTCAGCCATGGAAGTTTCCTCCTTACAAGCATCCCGGTCATCCACACCGCCCGCCGCACCGCGGTTACACGCTGCATCATGCCATTTCTTCCGGAACGGTGTGGCCCGTCCGTCCAGACAGCAGGAAAATAAAGGGCACAAAGATCACGAACGCCAGCATCAGCATCCAAAAGACATCGATGTACGCCATCGCCGCCGCCTGCTTGCGGAGCATACCGTACATCAGCACCTCGCCCGCTCGTGACGACGAGAACGGATCGTACCCGCCGGCGCCAAACACGTAGTGCCCGATCGCCGTCAACCGCTGGTGCAGCAGGAGTGTGTACGGTGTCACATGCTCGATGAGGTGATGCTGGTGAAACTGTGCCCGCCTTCCAAGCACGGTTGCGGCAATCGCAATGCCAACCGAACCTCCCTCGTTCCTGAGGAGGTTAAAGAGCCCCGTTCCTTGCCCCGTTTGTTGGGGCGTTAACCGCACGAAAGCCGCGACGGTGATCGGTACAAAGAGGAAGCCCAAGCCGAAACCCTGCAAGATTCTCGAAAGCGCGAGGAAAAAGAAATCCACGTGGAGGTTGAGCAGATGCAGGAGGAACAGGGCGGCGATATTGAAGATCGCGCCGATCAGTACGAGGAGCCGCGTGTCGACTTTTCCCACTAGAAAGCCGACGAACGCCATGGCCACCAGCGACGCCAGACCGCCGGGAGACAGCACGAGGCCCGCCCACGTGGCCGTATAACCCATCAGCTGTTGAGCATACAGCGGCAACATCGTGAACGACCCATAGAGCCCAAAGCCAAGCAGGAACATCAGGAACGTCCCGCTGGCGAACTCCTTGTTGCCGAAGAGGCGCAGATCCACGAGCGGATGCTCGGCCGTCAGTGATCGCCACACGAAGAGGGCAAGCCCACATGCCGCCATCAAGGCGAACAGAATGATGAAGTTGCTATGAAACCAGTCGTACCGCTGCCCACGATTGAGCATGACCTCAAGCGCTCCAAGCCCAATCGCAATGAACAGGAAGCTCAATCCGTCAACACGCCCTTCAGGGCGGCGCAGATATGGAGGATCGCTGATGATGAAGAGGGCCATCAGGATTCCCAGGATGCCAACCGGCAGGTTGATGTAGAAGACCCAGCGCCACGTCATCGTGTCGGTGATGTACCCGCCGAGCGTCGGCCCGATGATTGGTCCGAAGACAACTCCCACGCCAAAGAGCGCCATCGCCTTCCCATGTTCCTCCTTCGGAAACGATTCCAATATGATTGCTTGGGACATCGGTACCATCGCCCCGCCCGCGAAACCCTGGACGACGCGCATCAGGATCAGGAACCAGAGGGTTGGCGCCGCACCGGACCCAAGGGAAGCCAGTGTAAACAGCGCCAGGCACGTGATGTAGAACCGCTTGCGCCCGAAGTAGTTTCCCAGCCACCCAGTGACCGGCAGGATGATCGCGTTGGCCACGAGGTACGAGGTCAAAACCCATGTGATCTCATCGACACCAGCTGAGAACGTCCCCTGCATGTGGGGGAGCGACACGTTCGCGACGGATGTGTCCACCACTTCCATCAGCGTCCCGATCATCGCCGTAAACGCGATCAGGTACTTGCCGCCGGTGCCTGTGCTCACGTCCTCACCCTCCCCTTTCCCTCTATCTGCCGTTTGAGCTGCCTGCCCCGCTGGCGAAAGGATGCTCGCCCCCAGTCGTATCGATAGTCACATGGACCGACAGGCCGAGCCGGAGTGAGCGGCCCGCATCCGAGCTTTTGTCCACGGCGATCCTCACGGGCAACCTCTGAACGATCTTGACCCAATTGCCCGTCGCGTTTTCCGGAGGCAGCAACGAGAACGCCGCCCCCGTGCCCGCGCTGAGGCTCTCGACGGTCCCGCGATATTCCTTCCCCGGCTCGACGTCGGTATGGAACCGGACCGGCTGGCCGGGATGAATCCTGGCGAGCTGTGTTTCCTTGAAGTTCGCCTCGATCCAGACGTGCTCTCCTTCGAGTGGCACCACGGCGCAGAGCGGCTGGCCCGGTGCGATCACCTGTCCTACGTGAGCCGTCTTCTTGCTGACGACCCCTGCAACGGGGGACCGGATGGTGCAGTACGAGCGCTTCAGCTCAGCCTCCATCAGGGCCTGCCGTGCGATCTCAACGGCGCGCCTGCTGACGACGAGCTGCGCCTGCGCGGCGGAGAGAGCCTTTTGCGCTGCCACCTCCCGGGCCGCGGCGACAGCCTCAGCCGCAACCGCCTGATCGTACGTTCGTTTCGGAATCGAGCTCTTCGCCACGAGCTCGGTAAACCGGGCCAGATCCGTCTTTTTCAACCGCAGATCGCTCGCCGCCGCCTGCACCTCCGCCCGGGCCTGTGCGATTCTCGCGCGAATCGTCGCCGGAACGGCTTTGGCCCGGTCGAGCGCGGCCTTCGCCCGATTGACCGCCCGGTCCATATCCCGGGGATCCAACTCGGCAATGATGGCGCCGCGCGCGATGACCTGGTTCTCATCAACCGCCAGCTTGAGGATCGTTCCCGGAATGCGCGCAGACACCTGATAGATATCTCCGGCAACGTACGCATCCCCAGTGCTTGGATAGAGCTGCTCATGCTTCCAGTAGACCCGCCATGCCACGGCCATAGCGCCGGTGAAGACGAGGATGACGCCGAGACCGATCCATTTCTTCATAACCCTTCCTCCTCACCCTTCCCACCCCGGTAGAAAGCCGCCAGATCACGTCCTGCCAAGAGCAGCAGGCGTCCCTGCCTCGCGTAGGCGCTCTCGTGGCGAGCGATGAGCTCGAAACGGCTAGCCGCAAGCAGCGCCTCGGCATCGAGCACGTCCGTCGTCCGGACCATCCCCACCTTGTACTGATCCTCCTCGATCCGCAAATTTTCTTCGGCTGACGCGACGTTCTGCGCGGCGGTTCGAGCCTCCCGCAATGCTCTCCGGTAGGCACGGTAGGCGGCATCGAGCTGATTGCGCACCCGCCGCTTTGCCTCGATCATGTCCTGGCGCGCCTTCGCCGTTTCCAAGCCCGCCATCCGTCTTTTTGCAGCCCGTGCCCCACCATCAAAAACGTTCCATCGAACCCCGAGGAACAGCACGTTGGCGTTTGGATAGAGCAGGTACGGATTCTCTTCGTACGTGTGCGAGAACTCGGTCAAGACCTGCGGCATCCCGTCACGACGGCTGACCTCGGCACGCTTCTCCGCCGCCTCCAGCCGGGCCTCAACGACCCGGATCTCCGGGCTCTCCTTGATGGCCGCTTCGAGAAGCTGTTTTTTCGTCCATCGCAGCGGAGGCGGAAGCCCGAGCGATCCGGGTAACTGGAGGTGCCGGGACGGATCCCGTCCCATCAAACGTGCCAACGTCCGTGTCGCCACGGACTCGTCATCCCCTGCGGCCGAGCTTTCATCCTCAACCTGGCGCAGTCGTACCTGCGTTTCAAGCAGATCGTTCCGCGCGACCATGCCCTGGGAGAAGAGATCCTTCACCTCGGCCAGATGTGCCTTGACCGCATCAATCCTCTTCGCAACGGCCTGGCCTCGTGCGCGGGCCCCCACCGCCCGCAGAAAGGCATCAAGCCCTTCGATCTCTGTCCGCGTCACCGCTGCCGCCCCGGCCCTTTCGGCAACACGTTCCCCAGCACGTGAGGCCTCAATCGACGATCGCCGGACACCTCCGTCCCAGAGGAGATATGTAGCCGTCACCTGGTACTGCCAGTAGGTATCACCGCCCAATGGCGCAGTGAACGGGCCGAAAACGGCGACCAGCTCACTGTCCCGATCCACGAACCCGCCGGTCAGCCCGACCGAGGGGAGCTCACGTGAACGGACGGCCCGGGTACGGGAACGAGCCTCAGCCGCATCGAGCTTCGCGACCTTCGCAGCATGAGAGCTCGAGACGACGGCCTTCAGAGCTTGTGAGAGTGTCACCGTCCCTCCACCAGCCGCCTGCGCCGGGTGCACCTGCCCTGCCAGAGCCGTTCCCGCAAGCAGGAGCGCCATTAAGACGAGGCTGCGGCACCGTTGAGAAAAGCCTGCATCGCCCGGTCGGTACATGCTTTGATCCCCTCCTCCGGATGTTTTTTGAAGAGGTGCAAGGAGGCCGTGACAGCGTCTGTAAAGAGATTGGCGAGAAACCCCGCGTCTTCCTCACGCAGCATCCCCCTGGAGATGCCATCCTCAACGATGCTCAGCAGCCTTGCTCTCTCTTCCCGCATCACCCGCCGGATCCGGCGGCTCATCCGTGATCCCGTCTCCCATTCGAGGCGAATCTTCTCGGCCAGAAAAACGGGAAGAAAGGCCGGCGCTTCGGCGAAGAGCTCCGCGCGCACACGCGCGATCGCCGCGAGCTGTTCCACCGGCTCATCGAGCCCGGCCAGCGCCTGATCCATCCGCCGCTGGTACCCGCGCGCCCGGACCACGATGACCTCCTCGTACAACGCTTGTTTCGAGGGAAATTGATCGTAGAGGCCCTGCATCCCGAGCTCCGATGCCGCCGCGATCGCCTGCATCGTCGCTTCGTGGTACGGACGGCTCCCAAAGATCCGTTCCGCAGCCTCAAGGATCACCTGCCGCCGCAGCTCCCGTTCACGGGCCCGGCGCGTCGTCATCCAGCACGCCTCACGGTTGTTAGAATATCAGTTCTGAATTCAGAATCAAGATTCTTTCCTGAGGTTTTGATCAAGCAATACCTTCCCCCTCCGCGGCGTGTGCCCTTTGGGAGAAAGCGCGAACCTCTTCGCTACGCGAGCGCTCCGCCGTCGCATACAACGACGGTTCCTGTTGTATAGCTTGACATGTCCGAAGCCAGGAAGAGCGCAGCGCCTGCAATCTCGTCAGGTTCCGCGAACCGCTTCAACGCCGTCGCGTCAAGGAGAGGCTGAGCAATCTCCGGCGTGTCCGCAAGGAACTGCGAGAAATGGGTCTTGACGACACCGGGAGCGATCGCATTGACCCGGATGCCATGGGGACCGAGCTCGCGCGCCAGCCCACGGGTCATCGCCAGCACGGCGGCCTTCGTCATCGAATAGACCGTCTGCATCGGAAGCGCCTCGAGAGCTGCCACCGACGCGATGTTGATGATCACCCCGGAGCCCTGTTCAATCATCATGCGCGCGGCGTGCTGCGAGGCGATGAAATATCCCTTCATATTGACGGCCACAGTCTTGTCGAACGCCCACTCCGGCACATCGACGGCGTTGCCGGCAAAGGGGTTTGTCGCCGCATTGTTGACGAGGATATCGATACGGCCGAGCTCATCCGAGATCCTCTGGAAGACCTCGGTGATCTGATCGGGTTTGCCTGTGTTGCACACAGCAGTGATCGCCCGCCCGCCGGCGGAAACGATCGCATTCTTGACCCTTTCGAGCCCCTCCATCTTTCTCGAGGCCAGAACGACCGTCACGCCGTGCGCCGCGAACGCCCGTGCAATCGCCTCACCAATGCCACGGCTCGCCCCGGTCACGAGAGCAACCTTTCCTTGCAGCCCGAAACCTTCCGTGAAATCCATCATCTTCTCCCCCTCTGCCTCGATGATACCGCGATCCGCCTACCGTGGCCCGGCCAAACGCCAGCCTCCACCGGGCCTGTCGTACACGATCTTTCCGAGCACGCGCAGATGCTCCAGGTGACTCGAAGCTTCCCCGGTTGCAAACCATTTTTGGGCCACCGGGTAATCCTCCCAGCGATCGAGATCAATATCCCACGTCATCATCGAGGCGATCTCGTAGGTGCTCCGTGGGTGATCATCAACGAGAGAAAGCACCTCTTCGAGCCGCATGTGATGGTGGTTCTCAAGCTCCCGGATCCTGCTCGCGACATCACGGATGACGGAACGGTGACCTGGGAGCGCGATGCGCGCATTGAGCCGGGCGACCTTTGCCAGACTTCGAAGGTATGAGCCCAGGGCGTCGTCGAGCTCGGGCCAGGACGTGATATTTGGGGTGATGTCGCCAAGAATGTGATCCCCCGAGATCAGGAGCTTCCTGGCCGCATCCCACAGGCACATGTGCCCTGGAGTATGTCCCGGTGTCTCGATCGCCCGGAAAGCGTATGTGCCGGCGCGGATCTCGTCGCCCTCGTCGACGTGCACGAACTTTGGATACGTACGGGGGCTGTACTTGATCCCGGGATGCCGTTGCTTCGCCTGTTCGAGCTCGTCAGGCGGAAACCCGAGCTTCGCCCCCTCCGTTTCGATGTAGGTAAAAAACTGTTCCGGCCCGGTCCATCCTTCGAGGATCGACGCCTCGTGTCTCCCAAGCAGAACCCGCGTTCCCGGCCTTTTCAACGCCGAAACGAGACCGATGTGGTCTGCGTGCAAATGCGTGATGAACAGGTCTGCCTGGCCAAGATCGACATGCAGCTCGTCGAGCCCGGAACGCAAGGCATCTTCACACTCCGGCCGATTCATCCCCGTATCGATGATCAGGGTCCTCGCCCCGCCAGGCACAACCCAGCTATTGATCGACTTGAGCGGAGAATGCAGCAGTGGAACCTCGATGCGGAACAACCCAGAAAGGATCTCGTCAATCGCCATGCCAGCCAGGGTAGGTCCCCCTTCCCTCTCGCACAACCCCGCACGCGGGTCACGACAACGCCGCGCCATCCTTGCCGGCGCCTCCAAGCCAAGCCGGGAAAGCAAGAGGCCGGCCCGAAGGCCGGCCTCGATGTACGTATTCACTGAGATATCAGTGCAGATTGGCGATGAGTGGTGCGATCACCAGGGCTACGACCGACATCAGCTTGATCAGAATGTTGAGCGACGGGCCTGCGGTGTCCTTGAACGGATCGCCGACCGTGTCGCCAACAACCGCTGCCTTGTGCGGCTCGGAACCCTTGCCGCCGAACGCACCAGACTCGATGTATTTCTTGGCGTTGTCCCAGGCGCCGCCCGCATTGGACATGAAGATCGCCATACACACACCGGACACGGTCACACCGACAAGAAGCCCGCCCAGCATGTACTTGTCGTAGAAGCCAAATGCAACTGGTGTCAGCACAGCCATCAAACCAGGAACGATCATTCGTTTGATCGCCGCGGCCGTGGAGATATCGACGCACCGCGCGAAATCAGCTTTAGCCTTTCCTTCCATCAGTCCTGTGATCTCGCGGAACTGGCGCCTGACCTCTTCAATCATGTCGAACGCCGCAGCACCGACGGCTTTCATCGCCATTGAGGTAAATAAGAACGGCATCATCGCCCCGATGAAGAGCCCGGCCATCACCTTTGGATTGGTGATGTCGAGCGCCCCAATCTTTGCGGTCTGTGAGAATGCGGAAAAGAGCGCCAGAGCTGTCAACGCCGCCGATCCGATTGCGAACCCCTTGCCGATGGCGGCCGTGGTGTTACCAACCGCGTCGAGCTTGTCGGTCCTTGCACGAACTTCCTTCGGGAGCTCGCTCATCTCAGCGATACCACCGGCATTGTCGGCCACCGGTCCGTACGCATCAACGGCGAGCTGAATCCCAGTCGTCGCGAGCATTCCCAGCGCCGCCACCGCGATACCGTACAGCCCGGCAAAGCGGTATGACAGCACGATGGCGATCGCGATGGTGATCAGTGGCAACGCTGTTGACTGCATGCCTACCGCAAGCCCAGTGATGATGTTGGTCGCGGCACCCGTTTCAGAAGCCTTGGAAATGGAACGAGCTTGAGACTTCGACTCGGCCGTGTAGTACTCAGTAATCAGTCCGATGGCGATGCCCGCCGCCAGGCCAACGATCGTGGCGATGAAAATACCTGTGGCGCTGATCGACCGGCCTGCATGCTCAACCGGCGTCGGAACGGCCCAGTGCAGGATCGGCCAGGTCAGAATCGTCATCAGGATGCCAGCCCCGAAAGTCCCGCGGTTGAGCGCGGCCTGCGGGTTGCCACCTTCGGAGGCCTTGACCGCGAAGGTCCCGAGAATAGAAACGACGATGCCGACGGATGCGATCAACAGGGGCAGCACCACGAGATTGACCGACTTCATCGCCCCCCCAATGACCATTGCGCCAACGATCGCCCCGACATACGACTCGAAGAGATCGGCACCCATGCCAGCAACATCGCCCACATTGTCACCGACGTTGTCAGCAATGGTAGCCGGGTTGCGCGGATCGTCTTCCGGAATGCCAGCTTCGACCTTACCTACGAGATCCGCTCCGACATCAGCGGCCTTCGTGTAGATACCGCCACCGACACGGGCAAAGAGGGCGATCGACGATGCGCCGAGGGAAAAGCCCGTGATGATGGGAAGAACCATACCGTTGAGATCGGGCACCGTGAATCCAAACGCACGGGTGTAGATGATCATCAGAACGCTGAGACCCAGAACGGCCAGGCCGACAACGCTCATCCCCATGACGGTCCCGCCACTGAAGGCGACTTTGAGCCCGGAGACCAATGATGTGCGGCATCCCTGCGTTGTCCGGAAGTTAGCCGCGGTTGCAACTCGCATGCCGAAGTAGCCTGCCAGCGCCGAGCAGGTGGCACCCAGCACAAAGGACAGCGCTACGAGCTTCATGTTGCCCTTGTATCCGATCAGCAACAGAATGGCGACGCACACAACGAAAATGGCAATGACACGGTATTCACGCCCGAGAAACGCCATGGCACCTTCCCGGATGTGCCCCCCGATCTCCGCCATATGCTCCGTCCCGACGTCCTGTTTGTTGACCCAACCCGCTTTCCACAGGGCGTAGAGCAACGCCAGAACGCCGGCCGCTGGGAACCAGTACATCAGATAGGTGATCTCCATCGTCTCCTCCTCCTTTACTCCTCCGGTTGTTGAAACAAGGGTGTTTGGTTGAAACGGTTCATCGCCCGCTCCAACCCTTCGAAAACGCTCACGGTCACCGCCTCAGCGGCCCGCTTCACGAGCGCCTCAGCCGCCATGCTCTCATCGTCTTCAAACGGCGAAAGAACAAAGTCTGCCAGATCGGTTTTGGTACCACCTTCACGGCCGACACCGGCCCGGAGCCTCGGGAACCCGGTACCGACGGCCGCAACGATGTCGCGCAGACCGTTGTGCGTCCCTGGGCCTCCGGACGGCCGGATCCTGATGCGGCCGAGCGGCAGATCAACGTCGTCAACAACGACCAGAGCTTCGCCGAGGCGAATGCCAAGACCCGAGATCAACTCGGCGATGGCCGAACCAGAGCGATTCATGTAGGTCCTGGGCTTGGCAAGCCAGACCCGCCGTCCGCGGCCCGTAGACGCAACATCGCTGAGGAAGCGACGTTCCCACCGGCCGGCCCTGAGCCGCTCCGCCACTGCATCTACGATCCGAAACCCGATGTTGTGTCTCGTTGTCTGGTACTCCTTCCCAGGATTCCCCAGTCCGACGACGAGCTCGATCGCCATGCACCCGGCGCCGGATCTACTCCGACTCCTCCTTGCCCTTACCTCCGATGACCTCGGGCTCAGCACGCTCCGTGATGACCAGTTCTGGGGCCTCGCCACCCTCTGCGGCCTCCTCTTCCTCCACGGCGGCCGCACGAGGCGCTGCGATCGTCACGACCACACGGCCCGGATCTTCACGAACCCGGGCGCTCTTCGGCATCAGGTCGGCCAGATCTTCGACCGTGATGTTCTGATCCATATCGAGCTCGCTGATATCGACCGTGATCTTCTCCGGCAGCTCCCGCGGCAAGACCTCCATCTCGATTTCACGAGTCGAGAAATCCAGCACCCCACCGTGGCGCACACCGGCGCAGTCGCCCACCAGCTCGACCGGCACGGAGACCGTCAGTTTCTGGCCACGTGTCACGCGGATAAAATCGATGTGGATAAAATCCCTCGTCATAGGATCGATCTGGATCTCACGGATCATCGCGCGCCGCTGTTGCTTCGCGCCCTTGAGCTTGAGAAGAAAGATCGTATTCTCACCCGCTTTTTGTTTGAGAAGCTCCTGAACCGCATGACGGTCAACAGCAATCGAAAATGGTTCCTTGCCGCCACCGTACACAACGCCAGGGATTTTCCCAACCTGACGCAGCTTCCGGACCGCTTCCTTGCCGAGACCCTCCCGGCGTTCAACGGTGATCACGATATCCTTGTCAGTTTCAGTCATTCTTTTCCTCCGGATCTTTACACGAACAGGCTTGAGACCGACGCCCCCTCATGGATACGCCGGATGGCTTCCCCCAGCAGAACCGCCACAGAAAGCTGCTCGATCTTCGAGCAGGCCGCCGCGTCGGGTTGCAACGAGAGTGTATCGGTCACCATGACCTGTTGTACCGTGCTATTTTCAATTCGTTCGACGGCAGGTCCAGACAAGACGGCATGGACACCTGCGGCGTACACACTCCGTGCGCCGCGGTCCATCAGCGCTTCGACCGTCTTGACCAAAGTTCCCGCTGTGTCGATGATATCGTCGACGATCACACAGTCCCGGCCCTCGACATCGCCGATCACGTTCATGATCTCCGCACGATTGGCTTCAGGCCTACGCTTGTCCATGATGGCCAGGTCGGCCTTGAGCCGTTTGGCGAAAGCACGCGCCCGTTCGACGCCACCGGCGTCCGGCGCGACCAGCATCAAGCGTTCGAGCTCGTGCCTCCGAATCGCGTCGATCAAAACTGGCGCGGCGTAGAGGTGATCGACCGGAATGTCGAAGAACCCCTGAATCTGAGACGCGTGCAAATCCATCGCCAACAGCCGATTGGCACCCGCTGTCGTGATGAGATTGGCAACGAGCTTGGCCGTGATCGGCACGCGCGGCTTATCCTTCCGGTCCTGCCGTGCGTATCCAAAGTAGGGAACAACGGCAGTGACCCGCGTCGGTGACGCCCGCCGGAACGCATCGAGCATCACGAGCAGCTCCATCAACGACTCGTTGGTCGGTCTCCCGGTCGACTGCACAATGAAGACATCTGATCCCCGTACGTTCTGCTGGATCTGACAGGAAATCTCTCCATCGGAAAAACTTCCAAGGCGGATCTTCCCCATCTCAATCTGCAAGTAATCGCAGATCGCCGAGCTGAGCGCCGGGTTATTCCGGCCTGAAAAGACGATGAGCGGGTGTTCCTTCAGCATGTCCTTCCTACTCTTTGGCTGGGGCGGCAGGATTCGAACCTGCGAATGCCGGTTCCAAAGACCGGTGGCTTACCGCTTGCCGACGCCCCAAGCGCGCGACAGTATACCCTATAACCCCATCGCGTGCTCGACATGTCTACCTGGAGGTTGTTGCGCTGCCGGAAAAGCCAATGAGGATCGAGAGATCTCAAGGCGTCAGGTTCGGCTTCACCCCAAGAGACAGCCGGAATTGCGGGTTTGCGCCGGAAAGCGGGTGAAACGGCGAAACCACGCGGAGAAACCCGCGCGACCGGCCGGCTATCAGACCGTCTCTGTCCCGCCTTGTGCCTGTGCGCTCCTTTTCTCTCTGTGAATCTCTGCGCCCTCCGCGGTGAGATTCTCCCGATGGATCTTCAGGAGATGGGGACAGTGTTGAATATCAGCGTGTCGCTGCCGTGACTTTTTCCCCGCCAGCGCAAGAAAGTTTTTCGCTGAAAACGTCAGGAGCGCGGATCAGATGTTCGTCCTGGAGCGATCGTGACGGTCTTGGGTGGGCGCGTCCGGTGCAAGGCGTAGTAGAGCCCCACCCACGCCCAGATCCTTCGCGGTGCGCCTTTGGCGCACCACTCAGGATGACAATTGAGGGGCGGCTGCGCCTTTGGCGCACCACTCAGGATGACAAGGAAGGAAAGGCTTCACCTCCGGCACGTGGTTCAGGATGACAAGGGAAGGAAAGCGTTCGCCTCCTCAGGATTGCAAGGCAGGGATGGCTGTGCGCTTCTGCGTTTCGTTCCTCTTCCCATCGGTCTCGCAAAGAAGCGGCGCACAACGCACCAACCCGGCCCGTTATGCAGAATGAGCGCCGTCAACCTTCCCCGGCCTGTCCGCAAACGGCAACAAAGCCGGCACGGCGTAACGGCTCACTCCTGTGTCCGGCACCGTTTTCCCGGCCAGCTCCGAACGACTTGACGATCTACTCTCCAGACTTGCCCGAGCCAGATGTCCAATACTCATCGGAAAAGAGTTTGGTTGACAACCGCGACATCGGCGATTCCTTGCCCCTTCGTGCTCCACCACCCCCGTTGGCACGTGGACGCTCCGGAATGACCAAGTTGGCAACCGACTCCTGGAACTTCTGAAGAACCCGTTCCTCGATCTGCTGACGGGTCTCGGCATTTAGAGGATGGGCGATGTCGCGCATCTGGCCGTTCCGGCTCTTGCGTGCTGGCATGGTTACGAAGAGCTGGCCTTCGCGTCCCTCCATCACCCGCAGGTCGTTGATAATGAAACAATCGTCGATCACGATGCTGGCGAACGCACGAACCTTGCCCCCTTTGCTGGGGCTGATTCGGACTTCAGTGATATCCATTCGCTCCCTCCCTTGGATCGGTTCCGTCCCACGATGAGCGATGATCTGTGAAGACCTGTATGGGCCTCACACACCGGAAAACGTCTATCAGATGTCAGAAACGACGGGGTTCGAGGCGAGCCAAAGCTCGCGGCAAGACCGGGGCGACAAACGTTCGCCACCTGCCGGTGAGCCGCGATTGAGCCTCTCGTGCGCCCTCCTCGTCCGCGAACAATGCGAACACGGCCGATCCTGATCCCGTGACCGCCGTTCGCAGGCCTCCACGTCTCTCCATCTCTCCCAGCAGGATGCCAACCTCCGGACATGTCCCGACAACATACCGTTGCAGGTCGTTCCGCAACGCCTCCCATGGAACCGCCGGGGCCGTTCCCACAATAAAACTATACACCTTTGGGTCGGCTGGATGCCAATCCCCTTGGTGCTCAAGGCTTTCATACACGAGCCGCGTCGACACGGAAACATTCGGAATACCGATGAGCACCGCACCCCCGATCACATCTCCGAGTGGGTAAACCTCCTCCCCCCTCCCAACGCCCCATCCGAGGCCTCCGACGAGAAAGAACGGCACATCGCTCCCCAGGCTGGCAGCGATCCGGTGAAGGGCCGGCTGGCTCAGCCGGAGTCCCCACAGACGGTTCAGCACGACCAGCGCAGCAGCCGCATCAGCCGAACCGCCCCCAAGCCCCGCCCCAACGGGGATCGTTTTTTTCAACTTCAAACGAGCGCCAGGGCGCTTTCCGGCCTCGTCCCACAACGCCTTCGCGGCCTTGAGAACGAGGTTATCTTCGCCGCCATCGACGAAGCCACGCGGTGATACCTCCAGCTTGAGCACGCCATCATCCGCCTGCGATGCTTCAAGTTCATCCCAAAGGCCAACAGTGGCGAACAGCGTTCGCAACTCGTGGTACCCATCGGGCCGCTGTCCTAACACCTCGAGATGAAGGTTGATCTTGGCCGGAACACGGATGGACAGCCTCCTCATCCCGTCACTCCCGGGATCTGCACGGTGGCAGCTCCGGCACCGGAGGCAACGCTCTGACCGTGTTCCACTGGAGCCGGACCAGCTTCAGCTCCGCCCACTTTCTGTGTCCCCACTCCGCCCGGAGGAACCCGGGCAACGATGAGGTGTGTTGTCCCAGACGAATGTGCCACCGGGCTTCGGCCGTACCGGCCGGTCCCTCCACATACGTGACGCGCCACGGATTACGGGCAAGCCTCACCCGGCAACTCCACGCATGGCCCAGAATCACCACCTGCCCATCCGGCTGGACCACAATCCTGTCTCCGGGCCCGCTGGGAAGACGGCCCCCCAGAAGACGCGCCAGCTCTTCCAGCGGCATACGCCCCTCGAAAAAGAGCGCCTGCCGTTGTGTGGCCTCGAGCCGGCACCCATGGCGAAGATCAAACAGCTGCGTCTTGACACCCCACGCCGCCAGGCTTATTGCACTCCCGAACGGCTCGCTGACCGTTAACCGGCCCGCACGGCCATGGGTGAGGATCGAAAGCCGGAGCCCGCCGGACGAGGGAACGGTCAGCCTATACAGCGCCGCGAGATCGCCCGTCAATGGCCGGGAAAGCACGGACACGCCGGCGTGCAACTCCGCAGAGGAGAGGACCGGTGTCCCGGCGCTCCGGCATGCCGCTAGGCCGACGGCCGTCGCAAGGCCCACCACGATGACGGTATGTCGAAGAAGCCGCTGACCGGTTCTGCACATGACGATCATTGCGGCGCGTGAAGCTGGCTGAGCAGCTTCTTGACATGTGCCGGATTTTCACATCCCATCGCCAGCGCCTGCTCAAGCGTCTGCCGGGCCTCATCGGTCTTTCCACGGGCCGCCAGCACTTCTCCAAGATGGGCAAGAACAGTCCCGTCGGGCTGCATCTTCTTCAGCGCCCGCCGCAGCCACTGCTCGGCTTCGTCGAGCTTGCCCATCTTGTAATACACCCACCCGAGGCTGTCGAGGTAGGCCCCATTGTCCGGTTCGAGCGCGACCGCATGGCTGATCAGCTTGAACGCTTCGGGGAGATGTTGCCCGGCATTCGCCCACGTGTAGCCCAGATAGTTGGCCGAGAGCGCATCGTCCGGGTCCTTCTTCAGAATCTCCTGAAAGAGCTTCGCGCTCTCATCGATGTGGCCAAGCCTCTCCAGTGCCGCAGCCCGGGAAAACATCAGATCATGATTGCCCGGAAACCGCGCGAGCGCCGCGAGCGCATCGCTCGCAACGTCATCCCAATCCTTGACCGCTGCCAGGACTTGGAGGGCCAGCCGAACCTCACGGACATCTTTCGACCGAAGAAGCGGATCCAGTCTGCGCCGGGCGCCGGGCTGCCCCAACCGCAGCCGGAATTCCGCTTCGAACGCCAGAGCCTCGGCACGTGCTCGTCCCTTGACTTTTGGCTGCAGGCGCAGCATCGCGCCGACCCCACCCTGCCAGTCCTGGTCCCGCCGATAGGTTTCGGCCAACAGGCGGACCAGCTCTGTTCCACCGGCCGACGGATCTCCCACCCTGTCCAGCCACTCACGTGCGGCCATGGTCCGGCCGGCCAAAAGCTCGATCCGGGCCGCTGTCAGACAACACTGGACCGCGTTGTCAGACGACGGGTCATCCTTGAGCCGCTGCCAGAGCTTCGTCACCCGCCGGCGAGCCTTTGGAACGCGGCCCTCCCGCGCCTCGGCCCACGCGAGATCGAGACCCAATTGGACATCGTCTTTGTTCTTCCGGTACAGCTCGCTGAGCAAGCTCGCGGCCTCGTCGTACCGCCCCATGTCTGTCAACAACAGTGCCTTGAGCCTCCGGGCCGGAGGCGAGCTCGGCGCCTGCGCGAGAACCCGGTTGACCATCGCCAAGGCTTTCTTCGTCTCCCCAGCCTGCGCGTAGAGCGTCGCTGCACGCATCATCCCGTCGAGGTCATCCGAACTCAGGCCGCGCGCAAGGACATCGGCCGCTTTTCCGGAACGCCCCTGCTCAACCAGAAGATCGACGAGCTGATCCCGGCATCCCGCCTCGGCAGGACCGGAGGCGACGCATTGCTCGAAGAGCGCCGCCGCCTCATCCAGCTTCCCGAGACTTCGCAGCATCGTCGCGTCCATCAGGAGGAGTCTCATATTGGAGGGCCGGCGCACCCGCAGGTCATGAAGCACGGACTCGGCCTCGGTCAGCTTGCCCTCCCGTTGTAACACCTGGACGAGGGCCATTTGGACATTCGGATCGCCGGGCCGTTGCGCCAGGACGCCTCTGAGCGCCTTTTCAGCCTCCCCAAGCCGCGCCGGTTCAGCCGCCACCGTCGCGGCGAGCGCGAGCGCGCGGACTTTTTGACCGTACCAATCGAGATGCTGCACCGGTTGGAGAATGGTCAACGCCTGCGAGGCGAGGCCAACATTCGCCAAGAGGGAGGCGTAGCTGATCCGGATTTCTGAGTTTTTCGGGTCGGCCTTCAGGGCACTGGCGTACAGCTTGAGCGCCTCCCGGTACTTCCCGCGTGCCTCGGCCAGCCGGGCCTGGATGTACTGATCCAACCCCCGGGTCATCAGCGGAGGTGTGGATCCTTTGGGCGGCGTTCCCGCCATCAGCGGGACCACCATGAGCAGACAGAACATCACGATCGAGAACCTTTTCATCAGGCGCACAGTGTACCCCACACCCTCGTTCCAAAAGAACCCCCGATGACGGTTTGATACAGCCGGAGCTGCGGGGCTCCAATCGGCACATTCCCAGAATAGGCCACTCCCCCAAGATCTTGCCGCGGCGCAGAAAAGAAGGTTGACAGGATTGCCGCAGCGCGTTATGTCTGGAACGAAGAATGCCGCAGAGCGGCATTCGGAGGTCGCGTCAACGCTCAAACATCGGCTCGACCGGCGAAGGAGGTCCACATGACCGGCAAGACACAGGCAAAGAAGCTCCAGGACACGTTCGTGGAATCTGCCCACAAGATCTGGCTCGCAGGTCTCGGCGCACTGGCCACCGGTCAGGAGGAGGGCTCCAAGCTCTTCTCCACCCTCGTCGAACGTGGGGCATCGTTCGAGGCCCGCGGCAAGAAGAACACTCAAAAGGACGGAGATGCCGGAGCCAGCGCGAAGAAGATCGTGAAGAGCTACTGGGATACGCTCGGAAAAACCTTTGAAGAGAAGCTGACAGCTGTCATGCACAAGACTGGTGTACCTACCAAACGGGAGATTGACGCCCTTTCTGACAAGGTTGATCAGCTGACCGAAGCGATTGAGAAGCTCCAGAAGAAGGCCTCTCCGACGCGGCGCGGCCCGGCCAAACGCACGTCACCGGCTTCAAAGAAGACCAGTTCCTCAACGACAACAACTGGACAAACAAAAACACCCAAATAGATCCGAACGCCGCTGCTCGTTATCGTTCCGTCCGGCGTGGACTGCCGGACTCCGGATATCTGCCGTCATCGCCATACGAGTGCCTTTCCTCAGCCCAAGATCTCACGCTGCCTTCAGCATGCACCAGCGCCCCCGGACCAGGCAGCCCGGGGGCGCTGTCACATTCGGTGTATGCCCTACCGCCCAGGATGCGGTTGCGCGAATGGCATCCCGTCCGGTGGATAGGCTGGCAGGAGCGCCGGCCGTTTCGGCAACACCGGCGGATTGGCATTGATCTTCTTCAACAGGTACCGAATGGCCGTTTCGAGCTGGGCGTCACGCCCGGCCATCACATCCCCTGGCAGGTCATCCACCCGGATATTTGGTTCGACACCGTGATTTTCAACAACCCACTGGCTCTTCAGTCCGTACAGCGTGAACTCGGAAACCGTGATGTACCCCCCATCCATCAGGGGCCAGTATCCGCGAATGCCGCGTACACCGCCCCAGGTTCGCGTGCCGATCACCGGCCCGAGCTTGTACTTCTTGAAGTAGAACGGGAAGATATCGCCATCAGAAGCCGAGTAATGATTGGCCAGACAGGCCAATGGGCCATGGATCAGGGCGCCCGGGATCGGGCCTGGCACACCCTGGCGCGTCGTTTCCATGCCGACGAGCACGCGGCGCAGGCGCTCCAAGACGATTGGATCGATGAAGCCACCACCGTTGTACCGCACGTCGATGATCATTCCCTGCTTGCGGATCTGCGGATAGAACTGGCGGATGAACTGATCCATCCCCTGCTGCTCCATGTCGGAGAGGTAGATGTAGCCCAACCGGCCGCCCGACTCCTTGTTGACCTTACGCCGGTTCGCTGCGATCCAGGCCTTGAGCCGGATCTCGAGCTCGTTGGCGATCGGTTTGACCGTGACCGTCCGAGCGCCTTTCCCATCGGGGCTCGTGGCAACCGTGAGCTTCACGGTGCGCCCCAAGGTATTGACGAACGGCTGATATGGGTTCGTCGGAGCCTTGAGCGGCACGCCGTTGACCGCCAGGAGGAACATTCCCTCATGTACGTTGATGCCAGGCTCAGTCAGCGGTGACCGGGTCGCTTCACGTGAATTGTCGCCGGGATAGATCCTCTTGAAATAGTACCGTCCGCTGGAATGATCAAGGGCAAAATCGACACCGAGCAAACCAACGGGCACATACCCGTTGTGCGGCCGGTCGCCCCCGCCGACGTACGTATGGGAGTTGCCAAGCTCGCCCTGCATCTCGCCGATGATGTAGTTGAGATCCTCACGGCAGAGGCATTTGGCAAGCAGCGGCGCGTACGCGGCACGAACAGCCTTCCAATCGACGCCGTTCATCTTCGGGTTGTAGAAGAGGTCGCGGTCGAGCCGCCACGCCTGTCCGAACATCTCACGCCACTCGGCGGGGGGATCGACCAGGACCTTCATCCCGGAGAGATTGAGGCGGGCGGCATGGGGATCCTTCCGCATCGGCTTGGCCGACCGGATCGTGTAGCTTCCGTGCGAGGCAATCAGCACAGCAGAGCCGTCAGCGCTCAACGCATACCCGTTGACCGGGGCCGCGATCACCGTGTCCTTCCGCTTCTTCATGTCAAAGCAGTGAAGGGCTGGTTTTTCACCGGGGAGCGGACCGTCGAGGCTCATGACAGGTCTCGTCTGGTAGTAGACACGTCCCTTTGCAACGAGCAAGTTCGAGATATCGCCCGCTGGAATCGGCAATGCGACGGCACGGGAGTAGAGGCCGTCAAAGTCGATCTTGACCGGCGCAGGTTTCTTCGCCGCCCCCTTCTTCGCCGTGTTTGCAGCTCCTTGTGTTGCGTGCTTCTCGTTCTTTGAAGCAACGCCCTCGTCCGATCTCGGCGCAAATGGAGAGGGCATATTGGCACGTAACGTGGCCACATAGATCCCGTCCATCTTCACCGTTGCTTCGTTGAACTCGGTCTCCGAGAAGACCGGGTTCGGATGGCGCGCCGAGATGAAGAACAGGTGCTTGCCCCCCGGGCAAAAGACGGGCTCGGAATCGTTCGTCATCCCGTTGCTCACCCGGTGGACCTTCCCCGAGGCCAGGTTGTACACGAAGATCTGGTGCAGGTTATTGGCCTCAACCTTCGAATAGGTCAACCATGCGGCATCGGGAGACCAGCTAAAGTCATGCATTTCAGCATACGGATCCTTATCGACGCGCACAGACTTCTTCGAGGCGACATCGACGTACCAGAGCACGTGATTCGAATCAGAAAAGGCGATTTTCGAGCTGTCCGGTGACCATCTTGGATCGTACAGGTAACCCGTCTTGAAGTGCGTCAGGAGTGTTTCATTGCCAGAGCCGTCCGAAGCCCGGACAGCGATCTGTGCCTCACCGCTTCCGTCGGTCACATACGCAACCAGCTTACCGTCCGGCGACCACGTTGCGTACTGCTCCCGGGCGCCAGGGGTCCGGGTCAGATCCCGCGTATTCCCATGCTCCTTCGGAACAGTCAGCACTTCGCCGCGCGCTGTAAAGAGGGCGCGCTTCCCGTTCGGGGCAATATCGAATTCCTCGATCTTCTTGGAAACGTCCTCCCAGCGAGCACGCCGTTGCACGCCGTCATCCGGAACATCGACCGTAATTTTGTGCAACTTCTCGGACGGGAGATCCAGGACGTACAGGTTCCCGCCACACCCGAAAACGATCCCCGTATCTCCGAGGCTCGGCCAGTCGATGTCGTACTTCGTAAAGTGCGTCACCTGGCGAAACGTCTTGTCCTTGAGCGAGTACGCCCAGATGTTCATGCGGCGGTTGGCATCACGGTCCGAGGCAAAGTAGATCGTGTCCTTGTACCACATTGGATACGTGTCGGTTCCCGTCCACGTCGTGACACGTTGGATCTTATGTGTCTTGAGATCGTAGATCCAGATATCCTGGGCCAACCCCCCGTTGTACCGCTTCCACGTCCGGAAATTCCTGAAGATCCGGTTGTACGCGATCTTCCTGCCATCCGGGCTGAATGACAGGACGCCACCTTTCGGCAACGGGAGGGCCTGGGGCAATCCGCCGTTCTTCGAAACTTCGAACAGCCTCCCAAACCACGAGTTATACGTATCACGACGGGAGAGAAACACGATGGAGCCACCATCAGGGGTCCAGGTGACGACCATGTTGTCTGGCCCCCAACGCATCGGCGCGTCCTTGACGACATCCGAGTGGTAGGTCATCCGAACCGGAGCACCTCCGGCCACGGGAATTGTGTACACATCGGTTCCGCCGTCGTATTGGCCGGTGAACGCGACCGTCTTCCCATCGGGGGAGAACCTTGGCATCATGTCGTAGCCTTTGTCCGTGGTCAGACGTTCGGCGACGCCCCCCTTCCGGTTGACGGTCCATAGATCACCAGCCGCTTCAAAAACGATCGTCTGACCGTGCAACGACGGAAACCGCATCAACGGGTTCGTTGCTGCACCGGCAGATGGGATGGCCACAACGGCCATTCCAGCCGCTACGGCCACAGCTGCCGCGGCTTGCAGGTTACTCAAGAGCTTTGTCAACACACGCTGTCCTTTCATGATCACCTCCAAGATCGCACCTCGCTCATGGTAGTACGAAATCTTCATCCCGGAGTTGCGCACACCACAGAAATCTCCCGGGACGGCAGCCTGATATCACCAGTACCAGGTTGACTGAATCAGGGCGCGGTTTGGCCTCAGTCCTCTGTAGGCCACTGGTTTGCTTCGAGGAACTTCGCCGCTCCATCCATCACCGCCAGCTCCCCATTGGCCGTCGCCATCAGCTGTTCGAACCCGGCGGCTTCCCGCCATGCGGCGACATCCTCGTCGCTGTACCGGCCACTCGCCTTGAGAATCCTCAATCCGGTCACGCCGACATCTCTCGCCACAGCCCCTCCGTGCAATCTCGCCGCCGTGGAGAGCCATCCATCAGGTTCCGTACCGGCGGCCTTGACGGCAAGAGCCGCAGCCGTCTCTACTTCGGCCGAAAGCCTTGCCAGCTCGAAGAGGGCATACTGCTCATGGGGCAACCGCGTCCGGTGACAGGCGAGGATCGTCTCGGCCAACGCCTCGGCGGCCAGTGCGGCAGTCTCCTCACCGCCGGTCTCGCGGATCCCGGCAGCCATGTCTCTGTAGAAGCCGCCCTTGGAGCGGACGGTCTGGCGCCAGCGATAGGCTCCAATAATGCTCTGCTGGATCTCTGACGTACCCTCATAAATCGTCGTGATCCGCACATCACGCTTGATTTTCTCGACCTCGTACTCGCGGGTGTATCCGTACCCGCCATGCGCCTGAATTGCTGCATCAGCCGCGGCGTTGCCCGCCTCCGTCGCGAAGAGCTTGGCAACGGATCCTTCCACCTGCAGCCCAGCCTCGCCCGAATCGAGACGGCCGGCCACGTGCTCACAGTAGGCACGAACGGCATCCAGCCGGACGGCATGCGGCACGATCAGTTTGTGCGTGAACCCCTGCTTGGCGAAGAGCGGCGCCCCGAACTGCTCGCGCTCCTTCCCGTAGGCGATGGCGCGGGACAGCGCCTCTTCCCCGGCGCCGAGCCCGAAAGCGGCTACCATCAGCCGCGTAAAGCCGAAGACCTGATTGGCCTGGTTGAGCCCCTCGCCCTCGACCTCCCCGAGCAGGTTGGCGGCAGGAACCTCGACGTCCTCAAGAATCACCTGAGCCGTATTCGAAGCCCGAATCCCGTGCTTGTGCTCGTCGGCACCAACGCTCAGCCCCGGCGTGTCACGTTCGACGACGAAGAAGCACGGCCCTCCAGGCGCCTTGGCCAGGATCGTGTAGATCTGCGCAACACCGGCGTTGGTGATGAACTGCTTGGTCCCGCTGAGGCGGTACGCCGTGACCGCACCGTCCGGCCCAACGACCGGCTTGGCAACCGTGTGCAACGCCGCAACGTTGCTGCCGGCAGTTGGTTCCGTCACTCCGTAGGAAACGATCAGACCTTCTTCCGCGATCCGGCCGAGCCATTTCCGGCGCTGCTCCTCGGTCCCTCCAACGATGATCGGATCGACGCCAAGCGCGATGGCCAGGAAGGCTGTTGCCACACCGAGATCCAAACG
>WGCW01000042.1 GCA_015493585.1 Acidobacteriota bacterium | reverse complement strand
TCCGGAGCACGCGTCAGTGTTCCTGACACCGGACCTCGCCATGGGCGAGATTCCAGTTGGCGAGCTCGGCGTCGTGCTCGGCGCGAGTCTGCGGAGGCACGTTCTCCCACGAGCGCGCAAATGCCTTACCAAACGTCGTACCGCATCCGGGCGGTTACCCCACGGGACGCCGCCGGTCCGGGGACGAGGGGCGCGTGAGGTTCCATTTGGCCATCCGGTAGCGCAGCCAGTGGCGCGGCACCCCGAGACGGCGGGCGGCCCGGGCAACGACCCAACCCTCCTCCTCGAGCACGCGGCGCACGCGGTCAGGTTCATCCACGGCCCCGGCGGGCGGGTGCGGAGCATCAACTTCCAGGTCCAGATCCGCCGGCTGGATCAGGGATTCCGAGCCGAGGATCAACGCACGCTCGAGCCGGTTGCGCAGCTCACGGATGTTTCCCGGCCAGGTATGGGCCGCTAGCGTCATCTCCGCCGCCGGACTCAGCTGCCGCAGCTCCCGCCCCGTTTCCGAGGCGATTTCACGCAGCATGTGGTACGCCATGGGAACGATGTCCTCGGGCCGCTCCCGGAGCGCTGGCAGGCTGAGGGTGACTACAGCCAGCCGGTAATAGAGGTCGGCCCGGAACTCCCCGGCAGCCATCATCTGCTCAAGATCGCGGTTGGTGGCCGCTACCACGCGGCACCGGACCTCGATCTCCTGCTCGCCACCAACACGAAAGAACCGGTGATCTTGCAGGAAGCGCAGCAGCTTGGCCTGGAGGGGCAGTTGCATATCCCCCACCTCATCGAGAAACAATGTCCCCTCGTCCGCCAGCTCCACAAGGCCGCGCCGCCGCTCCTTTGCGCCGGTGAATGCCCCCCGCTCATGCCCGAACAGCTCGCTCTCGAGCAGCTCCCCCGGCACCGCTGCACAGTTGACGGGAATGAACGGACCAGGTGGCGCCGCCAGGCGGTGCAGCTCCCTCGCCATGACCTCTTTCCCCGTTCCGGTCTCTCCAGTGACCAGGAGAGGTGTCAGCGGCGAGCGGGCGACCTTGGTGAGAATCGTTCGCACCCGATCCATCTCCGCAGAGCCGCCCCAGAACACTGTCCCCTGCTGACCGAGGGCACTCGCCTGGGCGAGCCTCACCGAACGTGCTTCCCGCTCAATGACAACCAGAAGCTCCTCGCGGTCCCATGGTTTGACCAGGTAGTGGCGGGCGCCGGCCCGCAGGGCGTCCACCGCGGTGCGGACGCTGTCTTCCCCGGTGATGACGACGATCCGGGCGAGCGGGGCTTCGGCGAGCATGTTGGGAATCAGCTCGAGGCCGTCGGCATCGGGGAGGCCAAGGTCAAGAAGCACCACCTCCGGCTGGTGCTCAGCGATCGCCACCATGGCCTCCCGTCCGCCTCCGGCGGCCACCACCGTGTGGCCAGCTGTCCTCAGCGTGGCGGCCAGCATCTTGCGTTGCACCCCGTCGTCCTCAACCACCAGACAGAACCCCATTCACACCCCCGGCATGACAATGGAGAACCGGCACCCCGACCCGTCGTCGAGGTTGCTCCACTCCAGACGGCCGCCGCCGAGCTCGCAGATCCGCTGAACAATGTTGAGGCCGAGCCCCGTGCCGCGGGTCGAGGTGGAATGGAACGGATGAAAGATCCGCTCTGCCGCTTGGGCGCAAATTCCGCCGCAGGCGTCGGTGACGTCGATCCGAGCCTGGCGAGTCTCACCGGCCTCCCAGCCGATCACCACGGTGCTGCCGTCGGGCGAGAACTCCACTGCGTTGTGGATCAGCTCGGCGACGGCGTCCACCAGCTGATCACGATCAGCAAGGGCCTCGATGTCCGGCCCGCCGCGGGAGACGAGGTTGATCCCGGCCGCACGGGCCATCCCGGTAGAGCGGGACATGGCCTCCTCGACGATACCGGCGACCGGAATCGGGACGGCGGTTGCGCTCTCAAGACGGATGACCCGTTGCATGTCGGCGATGGTGCGGTTGATCCGTTCCACCTCCACCAGGGCGGCGTCGAGGTATTCTTGGACCTCACCGTCCTCCGGCTGGAGGTGTTGTACTAGCTGGATCCCCGACTTGATCGTGGCAAGAGGGTTGCGAATCTGGTGAGCCAACCGCAACACCATCTCGCGAAGGTCATATTGGAGTGGCCCGGTCATGACAGCTCCTCCCCTCGGAATCCCCGATCCAGCACGTCGCGAATAGCATGGGCAAGGGCGCGAAGAGAGAACGGCTTCCGCATCGTTGCGTCGATCCAGCTTGACTGCGATTGGCTCATGGCCGGTCCAACATAGCCGGAGACAAGGATCACGCGAAGGGATGGATCGAACTCACGGAGCCGCCGCGCGAGCTCCGAGCCCGGCATCCCCGGCATCACCTCGTCAGTCAAAAGCAGATCGACAGGAATGGACCTCTCACTCCACAGCGCGAGCGCTTGAGCACCGTGCGCGGCCTCAAGGACCGTGTACCCGAGTTTCCTGAGCCCAGTGGCAATGGCCCGGCGCAATGCGGCCCGGTCCTCCACGAGCAGGACCGTCTCGGTTCCCCCAGGGATCTCCTGCGGGAGCTCCTGGGGCTTCTCGGGGTCAGGCCCATTCTCCGAAGCGGGAAGATAGATGGTGAACGTTGTACCCTCCCCAAGCTTGCTCTCCACATCGATGTGGCCCCCGCTCTGAGTGACAATGCCGTAGCATGTGGCCAAACCAAGCCCCGTGCCCTTTCCCACTTCCTTGGTGGTAAAAAATGGCTCGAAGATGTGCTCCCGTACCTCGTCGGACATCCCAGTTCCCGTGTCGCTGACAGCGAGGACAACCCACGGGCCGCGTTGGGATGAGGAAAGGCTAGGAGGGAGATGCTCCGCTCTGCGGGTTTCAATCATCAGATGCCCTCCCTCCGGCATGGCATCCCGCGCATTGACCACCAGGTTGGCAACCAGCTGCTCGAGCTGAGCCGAATCCGAGAGCACCGGAGGCAGATCGTTTCCAAGGCGTAGGACCAGCTCGATGTTCTCACCGGTCAGCTGGCCGATCATCCCCTCGAGACCGGAGATCACGCGATTGAGATCGAGTGGCCGCGGCGCCGCCGGCTCGTTCCGGGCGAACGCCAGCAACTGCCGGGTCAACCGGGCGCCGCTTTCGGTTGCGGCAAGGATCTCGCCGACATCCGCTGCAGCGTCAGGGTTGCTGTCCAGCCGGTACTGGAGCAACTCGGCATAGGCGTGGATCGCACCAAGGAGGTTGTTGAAATCATGGGCAATACCACTAGCCAGCCGGCCGACGGTTTCGAGCTTCTGAGATTGTAAGAACTGTTTCTGCAGCTTCACCACCGAAGTCACGTCGCGTACGTACGCCACCATGTGGGTTGTCCGGCCATCCTCACCGTAGACCGGCATGATAGTCTGTCCCAGGATGTACGCCGTCCCATCCTTACGAACCTGCTCAGCCTGCCCTCTCCATTCCGACTTCTCAAGAAGAGCGGCGGCAACCTCGCCGGCAACCTCGGGGTTGGCGTATCGATCGACAAGGAGGCTGACGTGGTGGCCGATGAGCTCCCCGGACTCAAAATCCGTGATCTTGAGAAACGCTGGGTTGGCGTAGACGACGGTACCTTCGAGATCGATGATGCACACTCCCATTTCTGCCTGGTCGATGGTCACTTGAAGTAACCGCCGCTCCTCCTGAAGGGCGAATTCCTCGGTGATATCTCTGGCCGAGCCCACGGTCCCGATCATCCGGCCGTCCTCGTCGAAGAGCGGCGCCTTGTGGACCATCAGCCGGAGAAGCTGTCCCTGGACGTTCCCAAACTCATGAAAGAAACCTGGCTGCCCCCTCTCAACGACCACCGTATCTGAGTCCATACACAGCTCGCCAAAGGTATGCCAATCCGGATCATCGGGGTGTGACGCCCGCTCTCGCGATGCGAAGAACATGTCCGTCTTCCCAACCGGCTCCTCCGTATCGGCCGCCATCAGGAGCCGTTCGCACAGCGCCCGGTTGGCGAACAGATAGCGGCCCTCGAGGTCCTTGGCCCAGATCAGGTCGGGAAGATTGTCCGCCATCAGACGGGCCATGGAGTAGAGCCGCTCGTACCGGGCACGGCTCTCCTTCAACGCATATTCGGCCTCCTTGCGCTCGGTGATGTCGATCGTGTATCCGATCATCTGGGCGACATTGCCTTGCGCGTCGAGAATGGGATAGCCATGGATCTCGACCATCTGTCTTCGTCCATCCGGCGCGACGTGCTCATGTTCGACGATCGCCGGTTGGCCCGTGGAGCGTACTATTTCCAGCGGACAGGGATGGTCGTCCCCCTCGCAGGGCGCCGTCCGGCCGTGGGTCACCTCGTAACAACGGGTCCCGCCGCCAATGCCATGTTCCCAGGCTGCTGAGTTGGCGAGCTGGATCGTGTAATCGGCGGCGTTGATGACGTAAAAGGGCTGGGTTACAGCTTCGACGATATCGTCGAGCAAGCGTTTGTTCCGCTCGAGGTCGGCCACCGCCCGCCGGCGTTGCTCCATTTGTTGATCGAACAGCTCGACAAGCTCGGCCACCTCGCCGGTGGAGGTCCGGGCGGTCTTAAGACCCGGCTCGGGATCCTCCAGGGCGGCCCGCAACGAGGCGGTCAGTGTCCTGACCTCGCGTGAGGCACGCTGAGCGATCCATGCCACCAGCATCCAGCCGAGCACCAACCCACAGAGGCCCACCAGCCAGACACGGACGAGCAACGGCCGCGCCGAACGGTCGATCGCCGCCCGGTCGAGGCCCACGTGGAGGACCGCAGTAGTGTGAGGGATCGGCGCCGCCATATCGGTGATGACCTCGCCGCGGCGATCCCGGAAGGTGAAGCCAGACCCGCCGCGGTGGGACCCGGTCACCAGCTCCGGCGGGGGATTGCCCGGCACAGTCGACGCCAGGCACGTCTCTCCCCTAAGAACGAATGCATAGCGCCAGAACCGGTTCCGGAGCACTATCAAACGGAGCAGATCAGATACTTCCACACGATCTTTCCACCCAACCAGCTGGTCCAGGTCACGGGCAACAATCGACAACCTCGTTCTCTCCAGGGCTGTCATCTCAGTGCGATACGAGGCCAGGACGAAGATCGAGACTCCTGCCGTCAGCAGTACGACCATCAGGAACACGACGGTGGCGAGCCGCAGGATAACGGACCGCCGGAGCGTCATTGTCCGGACTCCCGTTGTGCCGGGACGGCGTCCGGCGGCGTCAGGCCTTCCCTGGCCACACCGCCCGGCGACGGCCGCCGCCGCGGCCGATCCCTCGATGCGGAGCTCTGACGCACGGTGTAAGGGCGGATGGTCATCGTGCGGCACGTCTTACGGTGCGGTTTTGCTGGGCTGGGCCGTGGTCGCACCACCATGGCCGGTGCCCGCCAGTACCTCCTCAAGCTGTGCTTTGAGCAGGGAGAGCTCCACCGGCTTGCCAAGCACCGGGACACCGGTGACACCGACTCCTCCAGGATCGCCGGTAAGGACAATGACCGGGATCCACCGTGCACGGAGGAGCTCGAGCACCGCCGCCGCGGTGCTGCCGTCGAAGTGCCAGTCGAGCAGCACCGCCCGTGGCGGCTCGGACTCGAGGCGGCGCTCCAGCTCTTCGAAGCTCGCGACGCCGCGAGCGTTGATTCCATGCACCTGGAGCTGCCGGACCAGTGCCTTCCGGAAGGGTTCGGCATCGTCAGCCACCACCACCTCGTCACGTGACGACGGACCGTTCGTACGAGTATCGGCCACCGGTGGACGCATAACATAAAAAGGATACCACACCATCCGGAGTTGCCCGCCAGCCTCCGGAAGGAGGTTGTTGCGCTGTGCCCCGTCGGCCGGAGGCTGGCGGGCAACTCCGGATGGTGTGGTATCCTTTTTATGTTATGCGTCCACCGGTGGCCGATACTCGTACGAACGGTCCGTCGTCACGTGACGAGGTGGTGGTGGCTGACGATGCCGAACC
>WGCW01000041.1 GCA_015493585.1 Acidobacteriota bacterium | reverse complement strand
TCCGGAGCACGCGTCAGTGTTCCTGACACCGGACCTCGCCATGGGCGAGATTCCAGTTGGCGAGCTCGGCGTCGTGCTCGGCGCGAGTCTGCGGAGGCACGTTCTCCCACGAGCGCGCAAATGCCTTACCAAACGTCGTACCGCATCCGGGTGTCACGGCCAGCGCAAGCCCAAGGAGCAGCCCGCACAGCACTTTTGCCTTCGTGCTCATGCCATCCCTCCAATAGCCCAGCCGCCCTTCTCGAATGGCAACCGTACCAGCCGTGAGAGAAGCAAGGCCCGTGCCAACGGCTCAATCGTCCCATGACAGAAGTCTCCATTGTTCCTGCGAGTCATCATCCCCCGCTGGCCGGTGTTCCCACGCGTGTCCAACGACAGACAACCTGTCCTCCACAGTGGCCGTTGGCGGGGGCCACCTGGGGAGACACTCATCCCTTACTGAGGTGCCCTTAACCTCCCTGCGGCCCGCGCACAACAGTGCTCCGGGTGCGCAACGTCACTCAGTTCCACGCCTGAACCCGCCGTCATCCTCAGTGCCAAGGAGGCGCGCGGGGAACATCCGAAACGGGAGTTCGGCTAAGATGACCGGCCGGAGGTGTGCATGGTTCGTCTCGCGCGTCCCCTCGTCGTGGTTTTCACCGTGCTGATGGTGGTACCTTCGCCGCTCTTTGCCGGAGGTGACGCAGACCAACCGGCGCCCGGCTGGAGCTGCTCACTCGGACTCAGTTATATGGCGACGACCGGGAACACGTCGACGACGACCGGCGGATTGACCTTCGACTGTGACCACACCGGGAAAGACTGGAAATCGGTCTCGCGCCTGGACGCTCTGCGGGAGAGGCGGGACGGTCACCTCAACGCGGAACGCTTCAACGCCAGAACCCAGTTGACACACATCGGGCCAAGGCGGTGGGGGTTGTCGTACGGTGCCGAATTGCACCGTGACCGCTTCGCCGGCATCAACCTCAGGTCGGTCCTGAACCTCGGTGCCGGCGCCACCTACGCTCTGAGCGGGGTCACGTCGCTCGATGTCAATCTCGGCGGCACATGGACCTATACCGATCTGATCAAGGACTCGACACGAAGTACCATCGGCGGCATGGTAGCCGGACGGCTGACGTGGAAGATCTCCCCGAATGCGACCTTCAAGCAAGATCTCGAGCTGTACCCGAACTTTACCGAGAGCAACGACTATCGCGTGGTTGCTTCGACATCGCTGGAGGCGGCCATCAACAAACGGCTTGCCCTGAAGCTCTCGTACCTGGTGCGGTATGACAACCTTCCGGCGCCGGGAAAGGTTTCAACCGACACGACCACGACCACCTCACTCGTCATCCACTTCTGAGCACCAGTATGCCCGGGTGGGGGCACCAGGACGGCGAACGAACAGGTATTGGGATACAGTTCCTCAACATTCCGTTTCATCAGTACGTTACGCTGTTTTCTCCCACGTGATGCAATTGCTGTTCGTTGAGAGGAGGCGAGATCCTTCGCGGCGCACCTTCGGCGCACCACTCAGGATGACAAGGAAGGATGTCATTCTGAGGAGGCGAAGCCGACGAAGAATCTGGGCGGGGGGAAACAGCGATTCTTCCTCCCTATGCCGCCACTTATCCGCGAGAAACCTTCCGCCCCCCCACCCAGATCCTTCGCCTTCGGCTCAGGATGACAAGGGAGGGTGGAGCACGTCGCCTTGGGCTCAGGATGACAAGGGAGGGTGGAGCACGTCGCCTTGGGCTCAGGATGACAAGGGAGGGTGGAGCACTTCGCCTTCGGCTCAGGATGACAAGGGGGCAATAGCTTGGCCTTCGGCGCACCACTCAGGATGACACGGGAAAATGGCATAACTCAGGATGACAAGGGAAGGTGTCATTCTGAGATCCTTCGCCGCATGCTGCCGTCATGAGAGAGCCAACCGGTCGCGGGACCTGCTCAGCCTTCACCGTCCTTGCGGAAGTGCTCCTCCCACTCCCACCTGTTCCACCACTCCGCCTCGATACCACGGCAGCGATCGGTAAACGCCGAGCACGCGATACAGCCATCTCCGCGCATGACCGACGGATCCTCGAGAGGCGGATAGCGCTCAATCAACGTCCGGCCCAGCGCTTCGGCCGCACGTTCATCCGGCGTCATCGGCCGGTCTTCGAGCTCAAAAACGCCCGCTCGCGGCAAACGCTCGGCCGCTTCCAGAAAGAGCACCGAGTTTTCTTTGTCGATATGCTCCCACAAGACCCTCGCGACACGCCTCGCGGCGTCACGGTCACCCGCTCCAACCTTCTCTGCCAGCTCGCCGAGGAGCTGATGTTCTTCTTGAATGACCTTGATCGGATTACTATCTGCACGGATCTCAAGCGCCTCGATCAGCGCCGGAATCAGGATCTCGTCCTCTCTCCCGTGATGGAATCCGCCGCTGTACACTGTGAGAAAGCGCGCGAAGCCGGCACCGTCTGAGGCATCGCCGTCTTCTTCGGCCCACCGGAACAACGATCCGGCCACCTGTTCGATGAATGCGTGTTCCCGTTCCAAACTCTCGAGCAATTTCATGGCGTATCCCCTTCTCGCCGTTGATTCGCGGGCCGCGTGTCAAAGCTCCCCCCAGACGTCACCGTTTGCCACTCGGGCCGTACGACGGCTGATGTGTCTGGACCGCGCGGGTCGGCCGCAGCCTCCACGATCCCCCCGCCTAGCACGGCAACCGCGTTGACCTCGCCAAGGCGCGGCACGATCCTGATCTCGTAGCCGCGGCGCCGCAGCGCTCCGTCGGTTTCTGGCGCCAGAGCATCGGGTTCGGCATCAATCCGGTCAGGGAACCATTGATGGTGGATCCGTGGCCGGTCGACGGCAGCTTGGAGCTGATCTCCATCGACGATGACGTTGAGCATCACCTGCAGGGTCGCCGTCGGAATCCTGGAGCCACCAGGCGATCCCAACGCAAGTACCCGCCGCCCTTGCCAGAGCACCGTTGGGCTCATGGAGGACAGCATCCTCTTGCCGGGTCCCACCGCGTTGGCCCGTCCCTGCATCAGCCCGTACAGATTTGGCCTGCCGGGCGCAGTGGCGAAGTCGTCCATTTCGTTATTCAGAAAGATATCGAGGCCAGGGACGACGAGGCCGCATCCAAAGCTTCCGTTGAGCGTCGTCGTCATGCTGACCACGTTGTCGTCCCCGTCTGCAACGGCGATGTGGGTGGTCTCAGGCGGCTCAGGGGGGAGTTTCCCCGGCCAAACGCGCACTTCCCTCGACGGCGTCGCTCGTTTCCGGTCGATGCCCCCCGCCCGCCTGCTGAGCCAGGCCGGGGAGAGGAGATCTGCCACCGTCGCGCGCGTGGTCAGCGGGTCCCCAAGAAGGAAACGGTCAGCAAAGGCACGCCGCCACGCCTCGACGAGCAGCGCATCCCGGTCGGCCCCGAAGCGCGGCAGATCGCCCCAATCGAGCCGCTGGAGGATGCCGGCGGACTCACCGAGGATGATGCCTCCCGACGAAGGCAGATCCATCGACGCGACCTGCCAGCCCCACGCCTCGAACCGTACCGGCGCCCGCCAGACGGGCTTGTACGCGGCGAGATCGGCGGCGCAGAGGATCCCGCCATGCCGCCGCGAGGCGATCCCGATCGCCGCCGCAGCCGGCCCCGAGGTCACCGCTCCGGGTCCCTGCCCGGCGTACGCTTCCAGGAGCGCTGCCAAACCGGGCAGCTTTACCACCGTGCCAGCTGCAAGCGGCTTTCCCCCGGGAAACCACAGCGCGGCAGTTTCGGGAAAGTGCTCCAGCAGCTTCTGGTGCGTTGCGAGATCGTGTGCCAGCCGGGGGCTGACGCGGAAACCGTCCCGGGCATACCGGATCGCCGGCTGAACGACGGCAGCCCACGGAAGGCGGCCGAGCTTTTTGTGAAGCTCGTAAAGCCCGGAAGGTGATCCCGGCACGCCGGCAGCCAGGGGACCGATGAGCGATCTGCCCGGCACCGGGCGGCCACGGCGGTCAAGATACATGTTCGCGCGGGCCCTTGCGGGCGCTGTTTCGCGGAAATCCAGCGTCGTCACCGTGCCGTTGACCCGGGCCACGGCAAAGCCGCCACCCCCGAGGTTCCCAGCTTGCGGAAAGACGACGGCCAACGTCAACGCCACGGCAACGGCCGCATCGGCAGCGTTCCCACCCTGCTTGAGAATGGCGATGCCAGCCATCGTGGCCCGCGGGTCGGCAGACGCCACAGCCCCGCCCGTGCCGCGCGCTGGGAGCGGATGCGCCGCCCAGCACCGGCCGGCTCCGAGGAGGCCTCCTATGACAAGGATCACCGCAACCGGTGCGATGACACGAATGTTCCACCCGTGGAGGTGCATGGCATATTTCATCGTTTGAGAGTGTACGTCATCGGTTCCCACGCTCAGGCCAGCGCTGCGTGAATCCGCTCCAATAGTCGAACGAAATCGAGGGCGTCTGGGGGTGTCTGCGCCCCGGATCCTCGTCCGGACCGTACAGCACGACCCACGTCAGCGCCTTGAGCCGTCCAAAGGAGGTCAAGCTCCTGTTCGCCGGAATCCGGTTCCGCCAGGTGCCGGTGTCGATGTAGTACCGCTCGGCGTCGTCGGCCGTCAGCAGCGACACGCGCGGCCGATGGGTATGACCCGCCACGACAAAGCGGACATCTTTGTGGCGGATGGCCGGCTCTTTCGCCGCAAAGTCTTCGGCTTCGAGCCCCGTTTCCGGCGATCTCCGGAGCTTGATCAGTGAACGAATGAGCTTGAGCGGGATTCCAACTTTCCAGACCTCGAGATCGAGCGCAGCCTGAACCACGTCGATGGCATCGGGACGCCAACGCTTCTCCAACCGCTTCAGCCAACGGCGCAAAAACGGATGATCGTGGATGTCATCGAGCAGCAGCCGAAAAACCGGTTCGATCCGCCTCCACATCCGTCCCGGCGTCTCCCCCGTTCGCGACGCCAGCAAGAATTCGAGCAGCGCCATCTGGGGACGCAGATCATCGAACTCCAAGAGCCGTTCATACAGCCGCCGGAGCGCCTGGGTCCGGACAATCTTCCGGTCACCGTGCACCTGGCGGAAGAGAACCGGCAGCCTAGAAGCGATCTCAACCGTAACGAAATCGCCGAACGCAGGGGCGGCATACGCGGCCTCAGAGGGCTCACTCCACCGCCGCGCCTTACCGGGATCCCGGGAGAAGTTGTAGCGGTCGTACTCGTGCCCGTGCCGGATCAGGGCAGCCTCGGCATCCATCCGCACCGTATGCGCAAACGCCTCCTCACCCCCTTCGATTCCAAGCAGGCGCCTCACCTTCCCTCTCAGCGCCGGTGTCGCACCAGCCAGCCGGTCGTGGTTTCCTGGTATGAACCGCACGCTGACGGGCACGGGAAAGTCCCGTTCCTGCCCCTCGCCGAGATCAAGGTAACGCCCCGAAGCCGCGCGCCGGATCGCCTTCAAGGATCCGTTGACCCGCGGCTCGGCCGCAATCGCATCGAGAATGCCGGAGATCTTCGCTTCGAGCGCCGCATCCACGGCGCTTGATGAGACGTACGGACGCAAGTTGTCCCCTCCCTGAAACCAGAGCGCCGTACGATGAAGATCGAAAATGTCACCGGCTAAGACAAGGTCGATCCGCCGCGCACGATCCCGGACCGCCCGCTTTGCAAGCTCGTCGAAGAACCGTTCAAACGCCTGCTGGGGCAAGTTACGGATCAAGGAAACGCCAGATCCGCCGGCCCCACCGGGGATCTCATCTGAAGCCTCCTCCTCGAAGTGCAGGTCGGAAATGACAACGAGCATCGCCCACGATTGTAACGCAGGCCGGCTCATCCATCCCTGGAGAGGTTGTTGCGCTGTGCACCGCTTCTTAGCGGGACAGGTGGGAAGAGGAATGAAACGCTGAGGCGCAAGGGGGCGGCGGCGCAGCCATCCCTCTGTTGTCATCCTGAGCCCATCCATATTTTCGTGTCATCCTGAGCCCATCCATTTTTCGTGTCATCCTGAGCCGGAGGCGAAGGATCTGGGCGGGGGTGGGGCAGTCCTACGCCTTTCACGCTATCCGCCCCCCCCAAGACCTTTACGACCGCTCACGCACGAACATTCCCTTCGCGCTGCCCGCGTTCTCCAAGGTGGGTGACGAAAAAGGACACGGAAGCCGCCGCTCATATTCAACACTGTCCCCAACTCTGCGGTTTTGGGATGAATGCAACACAGCCCCCGCCTCAGCCGTTTTGGGGAGGTGAGCGTGCATCTTCTTGGATGGGCAAAACGATAAGACATGGCCGATGCACTCGAGGCCCCCACCCCAATCCTTCGCAGCGGGCCTCCGGCACGCCGCTCAGGATGACACAGTGAGGTGCGATTCTGAGGAGGCGAAGCCTTCCCTCCACTGTCATTCTGAGGAGGCGTAGCCGACGAAGAATCTGGGCGGGGGAACGGCCGCGAGAATAATGCAATCGCGGAGGCCGGAGAGATTCGCAGAGGAAGGCTGAGATCAGCTCAACACTGTCCCCATCTCATGTCTAACTGAAGAGATCGCCGCAGTGCAGAGGGGAGAGGAGGACAGAAGCACAAGGGGGTAGAGACGGTCTGCCTGGTCGTGCGGGTCGCTGCGCGTGGGGTGAAAGTCGCCATCTCGCCCGCCTTCTGGCGGAGAACGTGCAATTTCGGCCATTTCTTGGGGTGAAGCCGAAGCTGCCGCCTTCAGGGCTCCCGATCCTCGTTGGCCTTCCCGGCAGCGCAACGCCCTCTGGAGATCGCTGGCACGTCTGTGCCGGATCGTCTGTCTTGAAAAACAAAGGCTTGAGTCTACATCGCTCATATTTTGTGACGCTAGACATCACCATGGGTTCACGAATCTGAGCTGTGACTCATAAGAATTTCTCATGGAAGGGTTGACATGAGCGTTTGTACCCCTTATATTATCGCTAGCACTCGGACCGTGGGAGTGCTAAAAATCGCAGTCAACTTGAAAGGAGTGAGTGAGATGCAAGTTACGCCTCTGTACGATCGGGTCCTTCTCAAGCGCATTGAGCCCCAGGAAGAGGTTCGTGGGGGGATCATCATTCCGGATACCGCAAAAGAGAAACCCCAGGAAGCCGAGGTCATTTCTGTCGGCGACGGCAAGATGGATGAGGACGGCAAGCGCCTTCCGATGACCGTCAAAAAGGGCGACCGCGTGCTGATCGGGAAGTACTCCGGAACGGACATCAAGATCGACGATGAGGACTACACCATCGTCCGCGAGGACGAGATCCTCGCCATCATCACGAAATAAGGGAGGCCACCATGGCTGGAAAGCAAATTGTCTACTCTGAGGAAGCACGCCAGAAGATCCTTGCCGGCGTCAACAAGCTGGCAAATGCCGTGAAAGTAACCCTCGGTCCCAAGGGCAGGAACGTCGTCATCGAAAAGAAGTTCGGCTCCCCGACGATCACCAAGGACGGTGTGACCGTCGCCAAGGAAATCGAGCTGCCCGATAAACTCGAGAATATGGGTGCGCAGATGGTGCGCGAGGTGGCCTCGAAGACGTCCGACGTCGCCGGTGACGGCACCACGACAGCCACGGTGCTGGCGCAGGCCATCTACCGCGAAGGGATCAAGAACGTCACAGCCGGCGCCAACCCGATGGAGCTCAAGCGTGGCGTGGACCTCGCCGTGAAGGCCGCACTGACGTCGATCAGTGAGCTGTCCAAGCCGGTCGAGGGCGATGAGATCGCCAGCGTCGCGACCATCTCCGCAAATGCTGATGCCGAGATCGGCCGGATCATCAAGGAAGCCATGGAGAAGGTCGGCAAGGACGGCGTGATCACGGTCGAAGAGGCCAAGGGCCTGGAGACCAGCCTCGAGGTCGTCGAGGGCATGCAGTTCGACCGTGGCTATCTCTCCCCGTACTTCGTGACCGATGCCGAGCGCATGGAAGCGGTCCTCGAGAACGCTAAGATCCTGATCTTCGAAAAGAAGATCTCCTCGATGAAGGACCTCCTGCCCACATTGGAAAAGGTCGCCCAGCAGGGCAAGCCGCTCCTGATCATCGCCGAGGACGTCGAGGGTGAGGCGTTGGCGACGCTGGTCGTCAACAAGCTCCGTGGGACGCTCAACGTCTGTGCCGTCAAGGCCCCCGGATTCGGTGACCGGCGCAAGGCCATGCTGGAGGACATCGCGATCCTGACCGGTGGCAAGATGATCTCCGAGGATCTCGGAATCAAGCTTGAGAACGTCAAGTGGGAAGACCTCGGCTCGGCCAAGAAGATCGTTATCACCAAGGACGATACGACGATCGTCGTCGACGAGGGCGATCAGGCCAAGATGGATGCCGTCATGGGCCGTGTGCAGCAGATCAAGAAGCAGATCGAGGAGACGACCTCGGACTACGATCGCGAGAAGCTGCAGGAGCGGCTGGCCAAGCTGGTCGGCGGCGTCGCACAGATCCAGGTTGGTGCAGCGACCGAAACCGAGATGAAAGAGAAAAAGGCCCGCGTCGAGGATGCGCTCAACGCCACCAAAGCGGCGGTCGAAGACGGCATCGTTCCCGGCGGCGGTGTTGCGCTGCTCCACGCCATGGAAGCGGTCGAGAAGGTGATCGAGGAGAACACCGGCGACATCAAGACCGGCGCCAAGATCATCCTGCGTGCTCTCGAAGAGCCGACCCGCCAGATCCTGACCAATGCCGGGATCGAAGAGGCGGCGGTCATCGTCCGCGAGATCCGCTCCAAGGGCGGCCACACCGGGTATGACGCGGCCAACAACGAGATCGTCGACATGATCAAGGCCGGAATCATCGATCCTGCCAAGGTCACCAAGAATGCCCTGATCAACTCCTCCTCGATCGCTGGGCTCCTGCTCACCACAGAAGCGATGGTGTGCGAGATTCCAGAAGAGGAGAAGAAAGAAGCTGCGCCGGGCGCCGGCATGGGCGACATGGGCGGCATGTACTGATCCGCCATACGCGATCACACACCAACGGCCCGGGCCAACGCCCGGGCCGTTTTTTCATGCTGCTATCCGCCCCGGTCTGTTACTTCACGCATGAGACAGGTCAACTTTCCGCAGACCCTCCCGCCGGCATGGGCAGGATCGCGCCGCTCCCGGTCCGTCCATCAACCAGCACCTGCAGCGGCTTCTCCAGGACAATGTGGCGGATGATCCCATCCATGTATTCCGCCTCCACCGGCTGCGCCATCAACCAACCCCAATCGATATGTTCTTCTGGCGCCCGGCCCTCGTGAACCGTCAGGTAGGCCACACCAAAACAGGCCAGGTTGTGGAAAAAGTGCGACCCCTGGGAAGGCTCGACTTCGAGATCCGAGAAATCGGTCTCGACAATGGCCCGGGCGGCCGAGATCTGACCCCATGCTACGGGGATACCAAGCCAACGATCCTGGGATCCCCATCGTCCCGGCCCGATCAGGGCGGCAGGCCGTTCCTGTTCGAGCAAGCGTGCATTCAACCGCTCGATGATCCCAGCTGCTTCCACAGTTTTCGAACGATCGAACCTTCTCGAGTCAACGACGATCAAATCACGGATCTCGTCAATGTACCCATTGCCCAATGCATGCTCCGAAGCCACAATAGCCCTGGCGAGCAGCTCTGGCGCTACCTCAACATCACCGGCCGCCTGCTCGACGACCATCGGCCGGATCTGCAAGACGTGGAACGTTTGTTCGGCCCCCAAACCCGGATCGAGATCGATGGCAAACTCAATCTCCACCGGCGTCCCCATTGCCTTGGCAACCATGTCGAGCACGTAGACCAGCACCTCCGGGAGACGGATCGCACGCCCGTTCAGCACGGATGCAAAGGTCACGAGCGGTGTACCGCCGGCGACGATCCCGCTCGTCACGGTATCGTTCGCCGAAAGATAGGTCGAGATCACGCGGTTGGAAGCACCATCATCCAGAGCTTGCAAGACCTCGAGCCGTCGCAGATTCGCGTCGTAGTCGAGATTCGGAATGACATCATCGCGGCCCATATCCAGTGCGTAAAAGTGCCTCTGGGCATTGCGTAACATGTCCTTTGTGGTTGAGAACTGAGGCAGCACTTGAGGATACTTGGGGCAGAACCGCAACGCCTCGATACCGTCCACGACTGATTTGCCGAGCCCAAGAGCGATCAATGCCACACCGTCATCCGGTTTCATATCCCGAAAGGGATAAAAGTTGTAGGACAAAGCAACACCGGCGATGGTTGGATAGAACAGGTCCTTGTGACGGCTTCCGACCAGGCTCTGGATCAGCACCGCCATCCGCTCCTCTTCGACCCGGTGCGGCGTCCCCTTGAGGTAATCCCTGGCCCGTTTCTGGAACGTCGATGCGTACACGACCTTGACCGCCTCGAGAAGCTGGGCAAGCCGGATATCCAAGGACGGATGGTTGTTGGGAAGCATCACGGTTGCGTAGACACCGGCAAATGGCTGATAGAGGGAATCCTCGAGGATACTCGATGAGCGCACGGCGAGCGGCGTCGTGACACACTCGAGAAAACGAGCGAGATCGGCCCGTCTTTCGTGGGGAAAACGGCTGCGGCAGAAGGCACGAAGGATCTCGTCATCGGTCAGATGATCGGCCTCCCGGAAGAGGTTTCTCAAACCGTTGATCGTCAGGAACTCCTCGAAGAGATCGCTGGCAAGTACGACAGTCCTGGGGATCTCGATCTGGACGCCCGGGATCTCTGGCTGCCCATGGGCCAGGAGCTTGTGGACGAACGCGAGCCCCCGGCCCTTCCCTCCCAAAGATCCGGAGCCCACCTTTGCGAACGCGACGAATGAGTCGTACCGGCCCCGATCGAAATCCGTGATCGTATGCCGCCGGATCTCCTTGAGGTACGCCTCGATCCGATCGACGAGAAAAGCCCTGAGCTTCCCGATCGACTCGAAGTCCGTGACCTGCCTCGGCCGGAGCGCCGACGCAAGCTCGAACTCGGTGCGAGCCTTCAGCCATGATGAGAAATGATTCCTCCCAGCGTGAAAGACCAGGGATTCATCCGGGATCTCTCGAAGCATCTGGAGCATCTCCCGCATATCGGCAGCTCGTCCGACCTCCGTGCCATCGGGAAGCTTGAACACAAAATCCCCGAACCCGAACTTTTCAGTAATGAAATGGCGCATATCTTCGAGCAGTGCGGGCGAATCCTTGTGGAGAAACGTCGCGCCAACCTGCTCAGCCAGGCTTGCGAGCCTCGTATCCGATGATTGGAGCAAGACCGGCACGTCCGCACTCGTCTCCTTAATCCGCTTGGCCAACCTGAGACCCGCCTCCGGATCTTCGTGTCCCTCCCTTGGAAAGCTCATATCGGAAATCACACCGAGCACGTTCGGGTAAAAGGTTTCGAAGAGTTGAAGCCCCTCTTCATACGTCCGGCCCAATAGAATTTTCGGCCGTGCCCGGATGCGCAGGAGACGGTGTGAGAGGTTGATGCCTTCGGCCATCAGGCGGCTGGTTTGGGTCGTGACCTCGGTATAGATATCCGGCAGATATGCCGAGTAGAACCGCGGCTCATCCTCCACGAGAATGATCGCTTGAACGCCCCCCTCAAGGACGTCATGCTCAGCGTTGCGGCGATCCTCAACCTGCTTGATCATCGCCAGTAACGTCTTGACATCACCCTGCCACAAGAAGAGCCAATCGATCGTCCCAGTCACAGAGGCAAGGTGATCGAGCCTCGGCAGATCCCACGCATGAGCCGCCAGCACCCCGAGAGGAATCTCGGGGTGCTTATCCTTCAGCCGCTGCGCAAAAACCTCCAGATCGAGGCCGGGAACCCGCGGCGTCGCGAGGACCATGTCGAATGCCTTTTGCGAAAGGAGCGCAAGACCTTCCTCTGCATTTTTTGGCCGGGTGAACCTCGGGGCGTATCTGAGATTCAGGTCGAGGTTTCTATACTCCTGGAAGATCAACTCGGTCAGCTGTCCATCCTCTTCAAGAACAAACGCATCGTACGGCGAGGCCACGAGGAGAATCTCCCGGACCCGGTAGGACATCAACGAGGAAAACTCCTCCATGCGCATTCCGTAACGGCCGGGCGATTGAGCAGGTCTGTTCATCGGCGTTCCTTTCTTCCGGCACACACGATACCATTCCGCATGAGATACAATAGATCCATGAGCTCCACACAATGGTCCGTCCTCATCGCGGGAAAGCACGTAACGTTGAACCCCGCGATCGAGCATCTCTTCCAGCGTTCGAATATCATGGTCGATCGTGTGGAACCGGCATCTCAGGGCCTCAATCGAGCACAGGAGATCCACTACGACCTCGTCATCCTCGAATTGCCGCTTGAGGATCCCGGTCTCGGAAACTTCGTCAAGGCTCTCAGGGGCCCCGGTTCAGCGAGTCGTACCGCCGGGCTCCTCGTCACGGGTGAGACTTCAGAACATGAGGCTGCCGCACTCTTCCTTGGACGCGGCATTAACCGTTTCGTCCCGCGCGATGGCAACGGCAGCACATGGCTCGACGCAGTGGCAAGTCTGATCGCCGTTCCGCCGAGGTCCTCTCTGAGGGCCCTCGTGCAGCTCGAGACGGCCATCCGCGGCTCACGCAGCCGCATGCTGGCCCAAACGGAAAATCTCTCGGAAACCGGTATGCTCATCCGGGGTGATACCAGACATTTCAAGCCGGGGGACACCATCGAGTTCGAGCTGATCCTCCCGGGAGAAGAAACGCCGATTCGGGGAACGGCCAAAGTTGTGAGACCAACAATCAAAGAGCGTGAAGGGATCGAAGGCTTTGCTGCCCAGTTCCTCACTCTTGAAAACGGCGGGCTCGCAATTCTCCAGGCGTTCTTGCGCCACGTTGGGCCTCACGCTTCGACTGCCGGGGCGGCTCCACCGAAAGTGTAAGCCCCCAACAAAGGGACCGGCGGGGGGCACGAGAGAAAACGCCACTCTCAACTGACAGCAATTGCATCACGTGGGAGAAAGCAGCGTAACGCACTGATAACGCACAACGTCGAGAAACTGTGTCCGAATGCCCGAGTTGGGGACGGTGTTGAATATCCTGAGGGTCGTCTGCCACGTCGTTTCCCCTCGCCTGCCCAGCAGGTTTCTCGCGGAGAACGAGGAGAGCGCGGAGAAAGACAGCGGCTCGTCAGATCAACAGCTCCTCGTCTCCTCCCAAGTCGAGCGCGAACGCACCCGCCATCTCCGGACGCCCCCCTCAATGTCATCCTGAGCCGAAGGCGAAGGATCTGGGCGGGGGGCAACGACCGCAGGGAGAACTTAACCGCCGAGAGCGCGGAGAGCGTGGAGCGCATATTCAACACTGTCCCCGAGCACATTCAACACTGTCCCCTACTCGCAACTCCCCAACTCGTAACTCGTAGAGCAGGCGAAGTGCTCCACCCTCCCTTGTCATCCTGACTCGCTCACTCCCTCCTCCTGTCATCCTGAGCGATGTGCCGCAGGTACACCGCGAAGGATCTGGGCGGGGGGACCCGCCTTGCTGTCACCCCGTTTCGTTCGCAGCAACTATTCAACACTGTCCCCTACTCGCGTTCTGCCACGGCGCAGCTCTTCCCCCAATGTCGTTCTGAGGAGGCGCAGCCGACGAAGAATCTGGGCGGAGGAACGACCGCGAGAAAAAGGCAACCGCAGAGGTCGGAGATGTTCGCGGAGGATGGTTGAGATGAATTCAACGCCGTGCTCTAACTCCCTTACCCCGCAGCGTTGAAGCAGCCAGAGTAGGGGACAGTGTTGAATAGATTCGGATGATTTTGCCATCGTCTCCTACTCCGCGGTTTTGGTGAGGTCGGCGATATTCGACACTGTCCCTATCTCGGTTGCCGAGACGAAGCCATCCCCCCCTGTCATCCTGAGCCGCGTGCCAAACGCGAAGCCGTCCCTCCCCCTGTCATCCTGAGCGGTGTGCCGCAGGCGCACCGCGAAGGATCTGGGTGGGGGGGCAGCGCCTTCGTTCGGACACGTCAGGAGCGCATATTCAACACTGTCCCCTACTCTGGGCTAAGTTGTGCTGCGCTGGCCGCGACGACCTTGCCGAACGTGGCGGTCACGTTCACGTCCAAGGGGGTGGGCGCGAGGTTGGTCGCGGTGAACGTGTAGCCGGTCGCGCCCATGACGACGTCGACGTGGACGAGCTTGGTGGCGAACTGGTTGACGAGCTCCTCCGCGGCGCTCTGGTTGACGACGAGCGCCTGCGTCGGTTCGCACCGGCTCTCAGTGCAGCTCCCCGCCTGCACGCAGACCATGCCGTCGCCGCAGTCAGCGTTCGTGTCGCAGACGACGACGCAGCCCGGGATGAGCTCGCAACTCCCTTGCACGCACTGCTCGTTCCTGTCGCACGTCCGGCCGCACCCGCCGCAGTTGAGCCGGTCGGTGAGCGGGTCGACGCACTGGCTGCCGCACTGCATCGTGCCCGGATACGCATCGCACGGCCCCGGCGTCACGCACGACGCGTTGCCAGTTTCCGTGCAGACCGCGTCGCCGCACGGCTCGACTTCTCTTGTTTGGCCGCAGCTCGTGTCGCGCCGCCACACCCCGTTGTCACGGCAGAAGTACTCGTACGCGCCCGTGCAGACGGGCGGTTGGGCTTCGCAGTGCGCGCCGTCGTCCTCGACGCACGTCTCGCCGGCCGGGCAGTACGCCTTGACGCTCCCCCAGTGGCCGCAACTGTCCAGGTAGGTGACGCTGTTGTTGTGACAGCCGGTCGCGCCCGTTTCCCGGCAGACCTGCTCGCACGTGCCCGCGCTCGTGCACGAGCCGTCGTCAGGGTTCCCGTCCCCGTCGTAATCGCATGGCGCGCCCGCGTTGTAGTGCGTGCTGCCATTCGTGCAGCACTGGCCTTCCGTGCACGTCACGCTCACCGTGACGCTCGTCGTGCCGACGGGTTGGCCCGCCTCGTTGCGCGCGGTGAGGTTGAGCGTGTACACGCCCGTCCGGGGCGGCACGCCCACGACGTGCCACGTCTTCCCGTTGCCTGAGAGGCTCGCGCCGACGTCGTCGAGGCCGTCAGCCGTCACGACCGCGGGCGCGGGCGTCGCATTCACCCCTACCACGAACAACGTGTCCTGCTCGACGACCACGCCGGCCGGGTTGGGCGAGAGCACGACTGACGGTGTGGCGCACGCGCCACCACTGCACACCTCGCCATCAGTGCACCCCGTGCCGTTCACGCGCCACGCGTCGCCACTGCACGTGTAGCCGGCTTGCGTCGTCCCGCACGCGACGCTGCTCGGTGCCGGCGCAGGAGCACACGGGACGCACGTCCAGCCGTCGTCATCAACGCAGACCTGCCCTGCCTCGCACTTCGTCCCGGCCCCGGTGCACGAGCCGCACCCGTTCGACGGGGTGACGGGCACGCCGCACGCCACCGTGGACGGGGCAGGGCAGGAGGGCGTGCAGTCGCACACCCCGTCCCCGTCGGCGTCAGCGCAGCACGACGAGCCATTCCACGCCGTCCCGGTGGGGCAACGGCACGCAAAACCCTGCCCGCTCGGCTCGCACGCCTGGCCGCCACTGCACGACTCGACATCGCACCAGC
>WGCW01000040.1 GCA_015493585.1 Acidobacteriota bacterium | reverse complement strand
GGATCGGGATGACCATTCTCGGCTGCAGGAGCTCGGCAGCCTTGAGCGCGTCGCCAATCCCCATGGTGAAGTTGTCGCCGATCGGGAGAACCGCAACGTCGATCGGCGTCATCTCACCGATCAGCTTCATGTCGTAGAAGAGCCCGGTATCACCCGGGTGGTAGAGCGTCTTTCCGTCCATCGTCACGAGGAACCCGCACGGATTCCCGGTGTAGGTCCCATCCGGTGCGGCGGAACCGTGATGGGCGATCGTCAGCTTGACCCGTCCGAACGGGAACTGGTGAGCGCCTCCGATATGCATCGGATGGACTTCAGCTCCTTGAGCGGCGCAGTAGTTGGCGAGCTCGAATGGCGCAACGATCGTGGCCCCGTTCGCCTTGGCGATCGGTACGGCGTCCCCAAGGTGGTCACCGTGGCCGTGCGTCACGAGCACATAATCGACGTGGATCTCCTCCGGAGATAGCGGTGCGTTCGGATTGCCGGTCAGGAACGGATCGATCGCGATGCGTCCCCCGCTCCCCTCGACGAGGAATCCTGAATGACTGAGGTATGTGAGCTTCGGCATGACACCCTCCTTTGTCCGGCGGTCGAGCCGTTGTTTCGCCCCTCTAGTGTGGCGCACTTACTGCCACTGTTCAAGGTCTTGTGGGGGGCGCGAATGACAACGTGTTCATCGATTCGAGATCGTGGAGCAGGGTTGTGCCTGAGCCGCACGATGGTGCGGCCTTCGAACGGCGCAGGGTCGTCAGGACGATCTGGCCGACGTGCTCGCGTCCCCTTCTACCGTCCCGTTCCACCGGGATATCCCACACGGCGTGAAGGACGACCGGATCCGGTCCCCGATGTCCCACGTACAGGGCGATGTGGCCTCGCTTCGCGACCAGTGTTGCATACGAGACCCCCTCCGCGACGATCACCTGTGCCTTGCGCCGCTCATCAAAACCGGAAAGATCGATGACACGGCCCACGGCAGCTTGCTCCCGGGAATGTCTCGGCAACCAGAGTCCGAACGGCATAAAGAAATCACGGATCATCGCCGAGCAGTCACGGTTTCCAAACTGCCCTCCCCAACCGTACGGCAATCCCAGCATCCTTGAAGCGATCGTGGCAACGTTTCTGACCGTTGGCGCCATCGGCACCCGGACGGCAATGCGGGTTGGGATGGAAATCATCTCGAAGACCGCCTCGCCGTTCCGGCTCCGTGTGACCGCAACGAGAACCTTGAACGTGTCCGCCGTTTCCTCGACCAATGGCAGGATCATGCCGATACGGCTCGTAAACAGGAAATCTCCCCGGCCGGAACGGAGGGGGAACCCCTCCACGACCAAGGCCAAGGGGGCCAGACGGCGCCAACTCGCAGCGAAGCCATCCGGGAGAGGTGCCACGTCCCGGCTCCGGATCCAGCCGGATGCGTACGAAGTGAAGACGAACGTCCACCGGCCGCTCGATGACCGGTGCGACAACCATAACGGCTCATCGGCGTTGACCAGGCTGGTTTGGATCTGATCGAAGGCAAAGCCCTGCCCGGGTTTCCCCGGGTCTCGAATCAACGGACGGCTGGCCGGCATCGCACGCAGGGCGGTGGTTGCCAACGCGATCCCCGGGCGGCCGATACTCCCAAACCGCTCCCACGCCGCCTCGGTATCCATCTTGGCAAACCACTGCGATGATGCCGGTCTCAGGTTCTCGAGCAACCAACCCTGACCGGGTAAGCTCAGCCATGGCCAACGGCACCGAGAGAGCGCCTCCTGATGGTGATCAAAGGCGGCGAAGTAATGATCAACGAAGGACTGAGCAGTCACTGCCTCGCTGAAGTGGATCCGTGTCCCCTCTCCGGCGAGCCGTTCGAGTTCTGAGATGCGGGCCTCGGACCGCTGAAAACCGGGACACGGCGCGTTCTGTGCGGGCATCCTCACGGCAGCACATCCCAGCGTGGTTACCAGAGCGGCACACACGGCGAGCACGGCGCCGTACTTCACCGTAACGCCTCCAGATGCCGCTTTACGCTGGTGTTCCAGCGCATACGCTCAAGAATCCGGTGGTACAAGCGTCCCGCCCGCGGGCTGGAGGAGCCTGGATACCACTTCGCCGGAGCGGGAAGGGCCGCCGCCAGACGCGCAGCTTGTTGGCGGGTCAGCACAGACGCCGGTATCCCATAGTCATGGCGGGCCGCCGCCTCGACACCAACGATGTCACGGCCGAAGATGGCCGTGTTGAGATAGAGCTCGAGGATGCGCCGCTTCGACAGGGTGTGCTCCAGCTTCCACGCGAGCATCGCCTCTCTGATTTTCCGGCCGGGAGTTCGTTTTCGCGACAGCCAAAGATTCCTCGTAAGCTGTTGCGTAATCGTCGAGGCGCCACGCAACCGTTTGAAGGTCAACGCGTCCTTCACCGCCGCACGGATCTCGTACCAATCGAACCCATGGTGCGAGAAAAACCGCAGATCCTCAGAAACCAGAACAGCCAGCTTGATATCCTCCGCCATCGCATCGAGCGCAACGGGTGTCCACTCCACCGTCCGCCCTTTGGCCCGTTCCCGTTGGATGTACGCCGTCGTTGACGGGTTCTGATGCGCCAAGACGCCCGGATCGGGTAAGCTGGCCCACACGACGATCAGCCAAACAATAAGGACGATGACGGCGGCCCCTGCCAGCGCACCCGCCCATCGAAGCACCTTCCACCCCATGAGACATCATCCCGCCGAGAAAGCGCCGCATGCAGCACTGGCCCCTGTGGTGCAGGACGGCCAACGAGGGTACCGTCCACCGTTCGAGCTGAAGCCGGATGCATAAAACCGCCTCGAAATCACCGCTCAATCATAGCCGAGACCTCACTGGGGGCAAATCATCCGCTGCCCCCTTAAGCTTCCGTTGCTTGACAGCGCTGTCTGAGGGTGGAAAAATGAATGAGTGTTCATTCATACGGAGGCGTCATGCCCGAAGGTCCTACAGCTCACAAGCTCACATCCAAGGAACAAAAGAGAAACCGGATCCTCCAGACCGCCATCGAAGTTTTCGCGGACAAAGGGTATTTCACGGCGCGCATGACCGATGTGGCCCATGCGGCTCACGTCGCCGATGGGACGCTCTACCTCTACTTCGATGGCAAAGAAGACCTCTTAATGACGATCTTTGATCAGACCTTGAGCCAATTCATCGAGCGATTGGAACACGAGATGCGCTCCCTCGACGATCCGGTCGACAAGCTGCGCGTCATGGTCCGGCTGCATCTCGAGACACTGGGACGCAATCGCTCACTGGCCCATGTTTTGCAAATCGAGACCCGGCACACCCGCAAATTTATGAGCCAGCTCACGCGAGGCAAATTCGGCAAATATCTCGGGCTCGTCCGGACGATCATCGAAGAGGGTCAAGCCACGGGGCGGTTCAAGAGCAGTATCAGCGCTGGGCTGGCTACAAACGTCGTTTTTGGGGCCGTCGATGAGATCATCATGAGCTGGCTGCTCGCCGAGGATCCCAGCGATCTGCTCAGATATCTGGATCCGTTGATGGATGTGCTGATCGAAGGCCTCGCCCCATGCGAGACGACGCCTCAAATTGAGGTAGACTGAATACGAGCTTTCGCATCATCATTCCGGGGGCGCCAACACCTCTTCGGGATGGCGAGCGCACACGACGGGGGGAACATGTCCGATGACTGAAAAAACGATTCTCGATTTTTACCGGCATGAAGTCGACAACCCGCGGGAGAAACACTACCTCCACTACTACCCGGGAGGGTCACGCTCCCTGAGCACGGAGGAGTTCTTCAAGCGGACCTCTGCGTTCGCCAGCGCGCTGCATGAGCTTGGGGTCAAAAAGAAGGACCGTGTCATGCTGCTGTGTGACAACCGTCCGGAGTGGCACATAGTCGACCTTGCCGTGGCCGATCTGGCTGCAACGCTTGTCCCCGTGTATGGAACGTTGACCCCCGAGCAGGTGGCCTACCAGGCGAAGGACTCGGATGCCGGTTTTGCGGTCGTCGAGAACGCCGAGCAGATGGAAAAGTTCCTGAAAGCCCAGCAGGCGTGCCCAAACCTCAAGCGTCTTATTCAAATGGAGGGCGAACATTCGAAGAAGATCCTCGACTTTGACGAGCTGATCAACGCCAGCGGAGGCCAGGACAACGAAGCTCTCTTCTGGGACCGCGCCTCCGAGGTATCCAGCGATGACTTATTGACCCTGATCTACACCTCGGGCACGACGGGCGAGCCCAAGGGTGTCATGTTGACCCACCACAACCTGGTTGAGAACGTGCTGGCGTCCGCCGACCGGGCACCGGTGAGCCGGGACTGGCTGGCCCTCGAGTTTCTTCCCCTCTGTCATGTTCTCGAACGGATGGTTGGCTACATCCTGATGTACCGGGCTGCAACGAAGGCGTACTGCTCCGTGTACCACGTTGGAGACCTGATCGCCGACATCGCACCGCAGGTGTTCACCGGTGTCCCACGGTTTTACGAAAAGGTTCACGATAAGGTCATGGAAGCGGTCAACGGCGCCCCGGCCATCAGGCAGTCTCTCTTTCACTGGGCGACCGGCGTGGGGAAGAAGGCGGCGTACAGACGGTTTGCCGGCAAGTCGAATCACGGGTTTTCCTTCATGCTCGCCGACAAGCTCGTTCTTTCTAAGGTCCGTGCGGCGCTCGGTGGCCGGGTCGAGGTCTGTATCTCCGGCGGTGCTCCGCTCCCCGTCCACGTCAACGAGTTTTTTCATTCCATTGGTGTCTATGTGATCGAGGGGTACGGGCTTACCGAGACTTCACCCGTTATCGCGGTCAACGGCACAAAACCCGGAACAATCAAGCTGGGGACGGTCGGCCTGCCGCTGCGAAACCTCGATGTCAAGATCGCGCCAGATGGCGAGCTGATCGTCAAAGGCCCCAGCGTCATGAAGGGATACTGGAAGAAACCTGAGAAAACCGAAGAAGTCTTCGATGAACAAGGCTACTTCCATACCGGTGACATCGCCGTCATCGACCAGGATGGCTTCATCAAGATCACGGACCGCAAGAAGGATCTGATCGTCACGGCCGGCGGCAAGAATGTCGCACCCCAGCCGATCGAGAGTGTGATCAAGAAGTCCCGGTACGTTGATACGGCCGTCCTAATCGGGGACCGGAGACGATTCATCATCGCCCTTGTCTCTCCCAACGAAGAGGAGCTGACGAGGTGGGCTAAGAACCAGGGGATCGCCTTCGAGTCCCTCGAACAGCTGACACAGCATCCCAAGGTCCATGAGCTCTACAAGGGCGTTTTTGATGAGGTCAACGCCGGGCTCGCTCGCTATGAGCAGGTCAAGAAATTCGCCATTCTGCCCGTAACGCTCTCGATCGAGGGTGGCCAGCTCACCCCAACGCTCAAGGTGAAGAGACGTGTCGTCGAGAAGGAGTTCAAGGACATCATTGAGAAGCTCTACGAAGAGTGACAAAGCTCGAGAAACCAAACCGGTGTGAGCAGGATCACCGCGCGAGATCCGGTCGTGTCAACGTATGACGGTGTTCTTCCGTCCTCATGGTGTGACCCACCAAAGGAGGACGGAATGATGCTGAAGAAGACCAACATCCACCGGATCATCGCGATTGTCATGACGGCAGTTTTCGCCGTGCCGGCACTCTGGGGGTGTGCCTCTCCAGGAAGAACAACCATTCGAGTTGCCCCTCCTGCACCCCGTGTGGAAGTACGAACCGTCCGTCCCGGACCGGGCTACGTCTGGGTTTCTGGCCACTGGCGCTGGACGGAGCGCCGGTACGTCTGGGTCCGTGGTCACTGGGTGCGCCGGCCAAAACGACATGCCGTCTGGGTTGCTGGTCACTGGACACACGGCGGTGGCGGCTGGATCTGGATCTCAGGCCACTGGAAGAGCTGAACGAAACCGAGCGCTCTCTGGCCGCCGGGTGCCGCTCATCTGCCGGAGAGCGGTATCTCTTCGTACCATTCCGTGAGGGTCCTTCACGAGCCATCTGGAGCCTTGGAGAACCGGTTGAGGATCACGATCGTCGCGTCATCCTGAAACGGCACCGGACCGGTGAAAGCGCGGACCCCATCAAGCACCTGGCCACAGAGCCCGTCCGGATCGGCGACATCGAGCGAGCGCACGATCTCCCTGAGGCGCTCAGTCCCCAGCTCGTCTCCCCCGGCATCGACCGCTTCCGTGAGCCCATCCGTGTACAGCACAATCAGATCCCCCGGATCTAGATGTCCCACAGCGGGACGGTACGGTGGATCGCCAACGATGCCGAGTGGTAAACCGGACGACCCGATCGTCTCGACGGTCCCGTTAGCACGCCGGAGAAGCGATGGGCAGTGGCCAGCATGGAGCGCCGTGAAGGAACCGTCCGGTGCCATCTGCACCACGGCCATCGTCGCAAACCTGTTGTCTTCGGTTGCCGTGACCAGGTAGGCGTTGAGCCTGCGGGCGATCGTCTCGACTGGAACCTCTTCAGCGGCCAGGAGACGAATGCCGGCGTGAAGGCCGGCAGCGATCAGGCCAGCGCCCACCCCTTTTCCGCTGACGTCGGCCACAATCGTGAGGAGCTCGTCCCCACGGCGAATGACCTCGAAGAGGTCTCCCCCAACCTGGCGTGCCGGCTGGAAGCTTGTTCGCACCCTCACCCCGGGGATTTCTACGGACTCTTTGGGATACAGGTGTGATTGGATCGCTGCGGCAACTGCCATCTCTTGCTGGAGGCGTGCCTGCTCGATTGACGCCCTTGAGAGGCGCGCGTTCTCCAAAGCGACTGCGGTCTGGACCGCGAAGAGATCAAGGAGCCGGACATCGTTCTCGTCAAACGGCGCTGTCCCTGCACGAGCCTCCTTGTGTGAAACGGCCAACAGCAGGCGGGGTACCGTCCCATCGCCAGCCGGAACGGCCACAACCGCATGGGGCCGGCGAAAGCCGCGGGCCCACACTGTTTCCGGGATCGGCCGTTCCAACACCGGTTCTCCAAACACGGCGAGGACTCGAGGCGTGCCCTCGGGATCTTCAAGGACGATCTCGCCATTCCGGACGCCAAGCAAGCTGACGACATGACCGAGCACCTCCCGCCCGATGGCCTCCGGATCCAACACCCCGCCAAGCCCCTGAACGATAGATCGAACAGCCTCAAGCTCCCAAAGGCGAAACCGTTCGTCGAACTTCGTCTGCCTGAGCGCTTCCCTCAGATCCCACACGTGCAGGGCCAAGCGGGCGGCGATCAACAAGGCTTCGTCGTGAGCGGATGGATCCTGTAACAGGACCTTCCACTGAGACCGGTCATGCCCGAGCGTGAACGAGACCCAGCCCTCCCCCGTTGTCTCCGCTGGGGCACCGCTCTCCGGCCACCAGGCTTCCGGCCGGGCGTCTCCATTGAGAAGCACACCTGCCCGCGCCCCGCTCGCCTGAGCCAGAATGCGTGTGACCTCTTCCGGCAAATTCGGGCGAACATGTCCAGCCAAGGCAAGATCGGCTAACTTGAGAAGATCATGGTGAGGCATCGGATCAGTCTGGATGCGTGAGGCGGGCCAGCTCCTCGAGCGCCTCCGTCCGGTCGCTGTAGATCGAAGCGTATTCCGCCAGACCCATGATTTCGAACGTCCGGGCGATCGTCGGCGTCAGGTTGCAGAACGCCAGCCGGCCGTTCCTCTCCATCAGCTTTTCCAACACTTCGAGCAGAATCGACACGCCGATGGAATTGATGATCCTCGTTCCCTTAAGATCGATCAACAGAGCCGTGGCCCCCTGTTTCAAGAGCCCATTGATCACATCAGCGATGGCCTGTCCACCTTCATTGTTGATGTACCCTGAAGCGGCCACCAAACCGACTCCCCCTGCCATCAGCTCGCTCGAAAGTTTCAGCTGCTCGTCGTTCATTCCGCCCCCCCGATCCGTTTCCTCATTCGTACGATCGTTAAACCCGGACGGGACTCAACCTGGACATCATCCATCAAATCACGGATCAACTTCAAGCCCCAGCCGCGATTGGACGCCGATCCATGTTTTCTGGACTTCCCCCCGGCAGGTACCGCATCTGGGTCGAAGCCCACTCCGTGATCTTCGACCTCGATGACGAGCCACCGGCCTTCACCGTCGTCCTGTGTGCCGACACGAACGGTGAACCCGCTTTGGTTTCCGTGCTCAATCGCGTTGAGGCAGGCTTCAACCGTTGCGACGCTCACCGATTCGATCGATGTCGACGCCAGCTGCAGATCCCGGCCGACGAGCTCGACGGCCTTGGCCGCGACCAGCTCGACTTCCGGAACGGCGGGAAGATTCAACGTCAGCGTCACGACAGTCCCTTCGAGACTCGTGTTCCTCTCACCGGATCAGAGCTCGATCAACACCCGGACGACTGTCCAGGCAAACCTCAGCTGCGGTACCACGACGGGGATATGAAGTGGAAGGCTCAATGCTGCGGCCACGCCCGTTGAGATCAACCCTGCCATCGCTACGGGGAACCACCACAAGCCAGAGGCCGCAAGCACTGGCAGCCGTGCAAAACCATGACCGCGCGCCGGCACCTGGCACAACCGCTGTGAGACGTTGTTCACCGCCCCCGGCGCACCCTCCCGACCAGCCCAAGAATGTTGCGTCATCCGACCGCCTCCGGAGCGGATATCTAGCAAGCCTGATGCCAGCATCACCCCCCGGCTCACCCGAAATGGATGTTGCATAGTACCACATATATGAACTCAAGGGCCGCATAAAACCCTCAACATTATGTTCTCAAGTGTGTTATCACGTGTTGCGTTCTGCATCTATAAGTGCATAACGCCTCATCTTCCGGTACAGCGTCGTTCTGTCGATGCCAAGGAGCCGCGCCGCCGCCTGCCGGTTGCCCCCAACCCGCTTCAGGATCCGGACGATGTGGAGCCGCTCGAGATCGCGAAGCGCCACCGGAGCCGCCTCTTCCCCGGCCGCCTGGCCCCACCCAACCAGGCGAAGGTCCTCACGAGTAATCTCCGGTCCTGCGGACAATGCCACGGCGCCCTGGATGACATTCTCGAGCTCTCTCACATTGCCTGGGAAGGGATATTCCATCAGCGCTGCCATCGCATCCCTTGAAAGATGCGGCTGCGGTTTCCCGAGCTTTTCGGAAAAAACCCTGAGAAAATGGTGAGCCAAGAGGGGAAGATCCGAAAGCCGCTCCCTCAACGGCGGGAGGTTGATCACCACGACCTTGAGCCGGTAGTACAGGTCCCGCCGAAACCCCCCACTTTCAACCATCGCTTCAAGATCGCGGTGGGTTGCCGTAATCAGACGGAAGTCGACCGGGATTCTGACACGGCCCCCCAACCGTTCCAACTCCCGCTCTTGGACGACCCGTAACAACTTCGCCTGAAGCGCCGGCGTGAGGTCACCGATCTCGTCAAGAAACACCGTGCCTCCCGCGGCGAGCTCGATCTTGCCAAGGCGCCGGCTCACGCCGGTCGCAACGCCCTCCTCGATCCCGAACAGCTCCGCTTCGAGCAGGCTTTCCGGGAGCGCAGCGCAGTTCAAAGCCACGAACGGACCCCTGGCCCGATCTGAGAAATTGTGGATCATCCGGGCGACCCGTTCTTTCCCGACACCCGACTCACCGCGGATCATCACGCTGACATCGGTCGGCGCGACCCTCCTGACGAGGTCGAGCATCTTCCGGATCGGCGGAGATTCTCCAACGAAGCCTTCTTTGACCGCCACGTTGGTCAGCGCGCGGTTTTCCTCGGCCAGCCGCTGACGGTCTCGCTCGATCGCTTGGACCGTCCGGGAAGTCGCCACTGCTACAGCGCCAATGGCCGCTAGAGAGCGGAGAAACCGGATATCTTCGTCTGAGAACGGGATCCGGCCGTTCCGGCTCTCCTTGTCCGCGAGCGCGACCATGCCGAGCAGCCCACCCTGCCAGCTCATTGGCGCGACAATCAGCTCGGCGGCGAGGGCTGAATCCGGGCGCGTGGCACGAATCGCCTGACCGTGCCTGAGCGCCTCACGTTCACCGTCCCGAAGCTGCCGCTCCAGGACGTCCAGGCTCTCCGGCATCCCGATGGCCCGGGCAACGGCCTCCCTGCCACGGGCTGTTTGTGTCACGACGATGCCAGCACGTGCGTCCAACGTGCTCATCGCACGGTGCAAGAGCTCCTCGACGAGCTCCTCCTCGGGCCGGCCCCCGCCGAGTGACAGAGACAGATCGACCAACGTTTCGAGCTGGAGCTCACGCCAGTTTCCAGCGAATTCCATCATCCCCATCTCCACCCCTGCTGCCCGATCATCTGTGCCTCGCGTCCTCGTGGAATCCCCGGTGTACCGGTTCCACATCCGGCAAATCGCCACGAGGGGTTGAATAAAACCATCACACACGATAACTTACCATAAGAAGAGAGGCAGAACATGGCGCAACCTCCCAGTATGGCCCGCGTCAAGGGAAAGCAGGATCAGATCGGGCATCTCCTGCTGAGGCGGGGGCTGATCACAGGCGAGCAACTGCGGAAAGCTCTCGTCCTTCAGAAATCGAGGAATACGTATCTCGGCGAAATTCTCCTGGAGATGGGCGCCGTTTCTGCCGAGGACTTAAGGGCCGTCCTATCCGAGGTCCTCGATGTCCCGGCCGTCAACCTCGACAGGACTTACGGCGACCCCTTCGTCCTTGACATCATCCCAAAAGAAAAGGCGTTTGAGCTTCGAGTTATCCCGCTCTTTCTCGTGGAGAACCAGCTCACTGTGGCGCTGCCGGATCCGGACAACATCGCCAAGATCGACGAGCTCCGCTTCCTCACGGGGAAAGAAATCCTGCCAGTCCTGGCGCTTGAAGGAGACATCAGACGGCACCTCACCGAGTATTACGGTGAGCTCGATCCGTTGTCCGGCAATACCGTCATCGAGTTTGAGTCACCGGCCGGAACTCCTGTTGATGCGTCCGTCGCCCTGGACGAAATCGTCGAAGACCGGCCCCTGATCCGGCTCGTCAACTTGATCATCGCCCGCGCCATTCAGGAACAGGCATCTGACATCCATCTGGAGCCTCAAGAAGGACGGATGGTTGTCCGGTATCGCATCGACGGACGGCTACACCCGAAACCATTCAATCTCCCGGCCGCGGTGACCCCCGCCGTTATTTCCCGCATCAAGATCCTCTCCCAGCTGGATATTGCAGAAAAACGGGTCCCACAGGATGGCAAGGTCCGGGTTCGCTACAAAGGCCGCCGGATCGACATCCGGACCTCGACGTTCCCAACGCTCTATGGCGAAAAGATCGTCCTCCGCCTCTTGGACAAAGAACGCCAAAATTACGAGCTCACGAACATCGGCATGTCCGATGCGATTCTCCGGCAGTGGCGTGACCTCCTTCGTCACAATGAGGGGATCCTCCTCGTGACTGGACCGACTGGATCGGGAAAGTCTTCGACCCTGTATGCGACGCTCCGGTACCTCAACCAACCGGATGTCAACATCGTCACGCTCGAAGACCCTGTGGAATATGAGCTCACGGGCATCAATCAGGGACAGGTTCACGAGCAAGCCGGGTTTACCTTTGCCAAAGGTCTCAGGTCGATCCTACGCCAGGATCCAGACATCATCCTCGTTGGAGAGATCCGCGATCTCGAAACGGCTCAAATCGCTATCCAGGCTGCCCTCACCGGTCATCTCGTCCTCTCCACCCTTCATACGAACGACGCCCCGTCGGCCGTCGTACGTCTCGTAGATATGGGTGTCCCACGTTTCCTCGTGGCGGCAAGTGTGATTGGCATCCTCGCCCAGAGGCTCGTCAGGAAGGTCTGTCCGCGGTGCGTAACGGACGCAACACCGACCCCGGAAGAAGCCCAGTTTCTCCGCCCCTGGCTGGAACAGGGAATCCCGTTCCAGACCGGCGCTGGCTGCGATGCCTGCCTCGGAGCTGGCTACCGGGGACGAACTGGCGTCCACGAGCTCGTTGTCATCGATCGAACCATTCAGACGGTTATCTCCGATGGCCGCGGTGAAGATGAGCTCCTCCGCGCCGTGCGCGAGAATGGATACCGGCGCATGTGGTGGGATGGCCTTGAGAAAGTCAAGGCGGGGATCACAACCTTGAGAGAGCTCGCACGATCCGTGCAGATCGATGAAAGCATCAACAACGGCCCACAGAAGGAGGTAGCTCGCGATGCCAGCCTGCAAGAACCATTCGGACCGTGAGGCTATCGCTCAATGTTCCCGGTGCGGCGCGTATCTCTGCGAGGAGTGCATCGCGCCTGGCGACGGAGATGTCCTGTGTTTCGACTGTTCGATTGCTGTCGCCAAAGAGGCGCTCGACCATCAAGAAAAGGCGGAGGCGCCGCCTCTCATCCAACCAAACCGTTCCCGGAAGTTTTCCGGACCGCTTCGCTTTGTGCTTGCATTGGGAGCCGTCGTCATTGCTGCCGAGCTCGGCATCCTGCTCTTCATGGGGCCGCATGTGCAGAAGCCAAACTCCGCAGCAGCCCCTTTGGTCAGTCCGAAGAAACAGGCGACGGCCCAGGCGGCAGCCGATGCGGTCCTGATCTCCCAGTCTCTCGAGATGTACCGCAGGGAGCATGGCGGGTATCCGTCCAGTCTCTCGGCCATCGCGGGCGCGCTGCCACCCGGCCTGCGCGCGACACTGAACGATCCATCCACGACGTACACGCGTGATCCCGCTGGCGGGTACATGCTTCAATTCAAGGGGAACGGAGCCGTTGGTTTCACGATTGACCCAGCGCATCCAGGTCCCCATCTCTCGGAGGTGCCACAATGAGACGGTCGTCTCGCCAAGGGGGCTTTACGCTCCTCGAGCTCCTCGTCGTTGTCGCGATCATCGGCCTCATCGCCGCTTTGGCTATCCCAAGTCTCAAGACAATCATGTTCCGGGCAAAACGAAGCCGGATGCTGCACTATCTCAATATGATCGGGAACGACGAGCTCCTGTACCAGCGGGACCATGGCACGTTCTATCCGCACGGATTCAGCTTTGGACCGTGGACCTTCGCGTTCAAGATCTACAGGCCCGGGGATGACATGCTCCTTCAAGGAGAAGGCATTCACCTGTATCCTGGAACCCGTTCGTACGTGTACTACATTTACCGGTTCGAGCCGTTCTACCCGGAACCGATCATCTACGCCATCGCCGACCGGGGGTGGCACAACGACCTTGACGGTGATGCCTATCCAGACGTCTGGATCAAAATTGGCAGTGGACCCGCTCAACCGTATTACGACGATCGGACCAACAAACGGTATACCGTCCACTGGAGGTAGAAAAGCGGCCCTGCTCACGCATCCGGCGCCCCGGCCGCGGGCCGGCTGAGCCGTCAGGCTCTGCCCCCGCGGGAGGCGGCGTGGGCATGTGTAAACCGCCGCTGAGAATCACTCACCTTAAGCGAAAGCTTCCTCGAGAAGCCTCAGCGCTTCATCGTCATCGAAAGGCTTCGTGAGAAAATGATCGACGCCAGCATCAATCGCCCGTTGGCGGTCAATCCCCTGCCCCATCGCTGTCAACATAATGATCGTGATACCGGCCAGATCAGGATCTGCTCGCAGCTTCCGGGCGACTTCGAATCCGTCCATCTCCGGCATCATGCCATCAACCATGACCACCTTTGGCCGCAACGAACGAACCACCTCGATGCCTTCCCGCCCGTTGGTTGCGGTATGCACGTCATAGCCCTCGGCTCTGAGAATGTATGCGATTGTTTCCCTCACGGTTGGGGAATCATCGACAACGATGACAGTTTTCTTGTCAGTCATCCTTTTCTCCTTACCACGAGCAGCGTCAAGTCATCCGTCCTCGGTTCCCCGGATGAGAAAATCGTCAGATCATCCAGCACTGCAGAGAAAATCTCTTCACTTTGCCGGTGTGTTTTGCCGACCTCGCTCAAGAGATCCTGGAGCCGCCGCAATCCATACATCTTTCCGTCGGGATCCCGGGCCTCGGTCACACCATCACTGAACGTCACGATCGTCTCGTAGCTCTTTCCTTCGAGCCGAACCTCTTCATACGTTTCATCGGGCATCACCCCAAGGGGAAGTCCGCTCGTCTCCACGGTCAACAACCCACCATCAGGAGTCAACGCCAGAGCCGGAAGATGCCCTGCATTTGCAATGCTGACGCTCCCGTCGGCCTGGAAACGCGCTAAGATCACCGTTACGAAAAGTCCAATTGTGCCGACCCTGCGGCAGATCAATTTGTTCGTAATCTCAAGGAGGCGTGCCGGATCCGACGACGTCATCGACAGCGCCATCACTTCCGAGGCGAAGGCGTTCATGAGCAGTGCCGATGACAAGCCGTGCCCCGACACATCGGCCACACCGGCCAGCAACCCATCTTCAAGCGGTATGGCGAGGTACGCATCGCCACCGACAAGTTGCGCAGGGAGACACGTGCCAACAAGGTCAAAACGGTCGCTGGACCATCGTGGGGGCGGCAGAATTGAACTCTGAATCTCTCCCGCCATCTCGAGCTCTCGCTGAATGCGTTCCCTGTCACGCACCTGCTCGATGAGCTCAAGGTTTGCAAACGCCATTCCGGCCTGGTGGGCCAAAAGTGTCGCCAGTTTGAGGTCCTCGGCTTCAAAGAGCTCGCCCGTTCCTGACGTCACAGCCAAAGCCCCAAAGCTCTCGCCGCGTGCCCTCAGCGGTGCCACGATCAAGGGTCCCTCCGGCGCTCGTCCCGAAAATCCGGCATCCCTGAGCTCGCTCAGACCGCTCAAGATCGCGCCCGACTCCAACGCTGCTCCCCAAAGCACGACATCCTGGAGCTCGTCCGCATCGTCCCCGCTGGTGGCGAATCCGAAGATGTCCTCTCCAAACCGGTAGCTCATCGCTGCCGCCTTGCCCTTCAGAGCCCGCCGGGCCTGTGCGGCGATATGTTCCGCAAGAGCCCCTGAATCCTGATCGCCCGCAATCCATTCGGCGAAGCGGTACAGCAATGAGAGCTCGCGCCACTGGTGAGCGGTGGTTTGAACAAGATCATGGACGGTATTCCTCGCCTCGGCCAGAGATTCCAGTGTCAACAATGCATTGACGACGAGGCTTTCAACAGAGCCGGCGACGTCCCCCGGAGTGATCTCGACATGACCGGCCTCGATGCCATTCACATGAAATGGGAAGCGTTGACCCTCACCCTCCCCCTCACCGGCCTCGACAAGCACATGGCCGTGTCCGTCGGCAATGATCACTTTTCGCCGGAGCAGACCGGCCATCCCCTCGGCCCAGGCATGAAACCCCCGCGATTCGAACCAATTGGGGAAGTCTTCCGCCGTCATATCAGGATTCCGCCATCATCGCCGATCGAATGATCATACCCTGCCTCCTCGAGCTCATTCACGAGGAAAGCTCATGACAGCTGAATCCGGGTCCGCATACATCCGAAACACTTTGGAAAGGCGCGTCAGCTCAAAAATCGTTCTCACCTCTTGGCTGAGACAACAGAGCCGTACATCGCCCCCCTTCGCACGGGCCGTCTTGACGGCTGAAATCAACGAACCGAGCCCAGCGGAATCGATGAACGCCAGTGGCGAGAGGTCCACGACCACCTTGGTGACGCCGCCATTGATCAAATCCTCGAGAAACTGCCTCGCCCTCGGAGCCACGTTGGCATTCAGCTCCGGTCCCGTTGTCACCACGGTCACATCTCCGATCGTGCGACTTTCCATCATGAGCGGATCCTCCGGGCTCTCGACTTTGACCTATAGATCATACCGCGGAGCATGCCTCAGGTGAAAACAACCCAACCACCTTCTCTGAAATCAGGCTTGAAGCGCCACGCAGAGGGTGTTGCGCTGTCGGAAAGGCCAATGAGGATCGAAAGCTAGGAGGGCGCCAGGTTCGGCTTCACCCGCAAGAAATGCCCGAAATCGCATTTGTCCCCGCAAATCGGGCGAAACGGCGAAACCGCGCGGAGAAATGCTCGCGACCGGCCGGCTGGCACACCAGCTCTGCCCCCTTGTGCCTCTGTGCTGCTCCTCTCTCTTCTCTGCGCTCCCGCGATCTCCGCGCGAGAGCTCTTTCACCGCCCACCCAAGAGCTTTCCCGCTGAGAACGCCCGGAGCACGGAGCTAGGGACAGTGTTGAATATCCGTCAGCGGTCGTACCGGTTTTGCGCGGTGTGGCGTGAGATGCGTGGCATTGGCCCCCGCCCAGATTCTTCGTCGGCTGCGCCTCCTCTCCCGCAAAACGAAAGAAGCGGCGCACAGCGCGACAACCCCACGCATGTCCAACATCCTCAGGTGAGCGATGCTGGCTGATGATGGGGGTCGCAGCCGCATCGCGGCGGAGAGGGGGTTGCACGGCGTAGTCCCACCCGCTGGCTCCATGACGCGAGTCCCTTCGGCCCCGCCATCACACGAAAAAGCCGCCCGAAGGGCGGCTGGCCTCCACGAAGATCTCACACCCTCCGGCGGGGACTCGTCCGGCATGGAAGGCTGCGGCCCCTGGGTCTCGCCGTGGGGGTCGCAGCCGCATCGCGGCGGAGAGGGGGTTGCACGGCGTAGACCCACCCGCTGGCTCCATGGCGCGAGTCCCTTCGGCCCCGCCATCACACGAAAAAGCCGCCCGAAGCGCTGCGAGCCTCCTGAAG
>WGCW01000039.1 GCA_015493585.1 Acidobacteriota bacterium | reverse complement strand
GCCTCATCGGCGCCGTGCTCGCCGAGCAGAATGATGAATGGCTCGTCGCGAGACGCTACGTCTGCCTCAAGACCCTCGAAGCCGTCCTTAACCCACCCCGACCAAACCTCGAATTTCCAGAACCGGAGGTGCACCAGCAACGCCCATTACCTGCAACAGCCTGAAATCCATTACATCCCGAGGAGATCGCTTGTGACCCAGCTTCATACACCACTTGGCAGCACGTGGCCATCCTCGACCACCATCCATCCGGAAAACGCAACCGCGGAGGTCGCCGAGGTTCGCAGAGCAAGTCTCAAATGAATTCAACACTGGCCTGGCACTCCCTTACTCCGCAGTCTTGAAGAACCAAGGGCAGGGGACAGTGTTGAATAGATTGGGATGATTCCGACAACGTCCCTTACTCTAAGGTTGTGGTTAGGTAGGGATATTCAACACCGTCCCCAACTCGTGCATTCGCAGACGCTTTCTCAACGTTGCGTGTTATCAGTATGTTACGCGCCTTCCCCCCCGATGATGCAATGGCTGTGAGTTGAGAGGAGGCGGAGCCGGCGAAGAATCTGAGCGGCGGGAACGAACGCGTCTTGGTTTTCGTGCCTGCCGTTCCGGGCAGAATAGGGGACGGTGGTGAATGCCGGGCTTTCATCTCTGCGAACCTCCATACCGTTGGCGGGTGCATTTTTCGGGTGGGCATTGGCTCCAGATGTATCGCAGGGGGGCGGAGGGCCGGTCGAGAACGCGGAGGGAGGTTTTCTGGACGCAGCGGAAAAGACTTCTGGCCTCCTGACCGCTGCAGAACCTTCGGAGAGGGGCGTAGACATGAGGGTGGGTCATCGGGGAGTGCTTGCGGCGGGGTCTCAGGCGCTGCCTCCCTGTCGATCCCATGGTAGGCTTGGGCCGATGAGTGGGGAACGTCTCGACCATCTCGGTATTGCGGTGGCCTCGATCGAGGAGAGCCTCGGGCTGTACCGTGCGCTCGGTCTTGATCTTGCTGGGATTGAAACGGTTCCCAACCAGGGCGTCCGTGTTGCAATGGTACCGGCAGGAGGAGCGCGCATTGAGCTTCTCGAGCCGCTTGGGCCCGATTCGCCGGTTGCGCGGCATCTCGAGCGGCGTGGGCCGGGGCTTCACCATGTGTGTCTCGAGGTCAGCGATATCCGGGCGATCATGGAGCGTCTTCGCCGCGAGGGGTTCCAGCTCCTGGCCGAGGAACCGCAGCCCGGCGCGGATGGCAGCCTCGTCTGTTTCATCCATCCGAAATCGGCCGGTGGGGTGTTGATTGAGCTTTCCCAGCCCGCGGCTGGAGGAGCGGCTGAGGACGATGATTGAAGAGGGCGCCATTGTCATCATCAGTTGTGGAAACCCTCGTGAGAAACTGTGGGGTGTTCTGCTGCGGCTCGACAGTGTGGGAGCCGTCATTCGCGGGCTCGACATCAACTCGGTCGAAGATTGGCTACGTCAGGAGATCAGCGGTTCCGAGCCGATGATTGGCCCATCGACGGTATTCGTTCCGTCGCGCAGGATCGAGCGGATCTTCCTCGACGAGTCGAGCGGCGGGGCGCGCAGCTTCCAGGACCGGTACCGGGAAGCGTGCGGCGGGGATGTCCGCGACATCCTCGTTGCGGAGGCGTGACGGTGCGGCGAACGGCCATCATTGCGATGCTCATGTTGGGAGCTGCGGGGTGTGCGAAGGCCCCCGTACATCATCCGGCAAAACCGGTCGTCCTGTGGACGAACGGAGCTTCCTCGCCCGAGTTTCCCGTTCCCCCCGAGGCGGCGTGGCGGCCGGTCTATCAAAAGTTGAGGCGAAAGCTGGCCCATCGATCCGGGTCGAACGCGCAGTGGGTGTGTTTCAGCGCCGGGCCGCTCAAGACCGTGGCGTCGTTCTACGCTCGCAGATACGGCGCCGATCAGGGGAAACTGCGGGTCAGCTCGATCCCAGCGGCATCACTCTTTCACACGGTGAGGAAAACGGCGGCGAGCCTTGGACACACGGTTCCACCGTGGCACCGGTCCTCCGGACGGGTCCGGATCATCGTTTTCCCACAGCACCAGAACCTGCCCCGCGTTCGCTTGGAGTCACCTTTTCTCAACCTCACGACCGGCCGGGTCGAGAGCGGCACGCTGATCAGCATGAGCTGGCGGAAATTGAGAGCCAAGAAGTGATTCGGGGCGCGATTGTGGCGGTGATGCTCGTGGCGGGGCTTGCGGCTCCGGCCGCTGCGCAACAGTACCGGGGCTCGCTCCAGGTGAACGCCGTCGTCATTCCTGTGACGGTCCGGGATCGCAAGGGTCACGTGATGGACCACGTATCCCGCCGCCGGTTTCATCTGTACGTCGATGGGATGCAGATCCGGATTCAGGATCTCAAGCGCGAGAGCGACCTGCCCCTCAGCCTCGGCTTCATCCTTGATACATCCGGCTCGATGGAAGGCTCGAAGATCGAAGCGTGCCGCGATCTGATCATGGCCTTTCTCAAGGCGCGCCGGCGGGGTGACGAATACGCGCTGTGGACCTTCGGCGGCGACAAGGTCCGTGAGCGGTTTCCCTTCGGCATGGATTGGTACCTGTTGCCGAGGATTCTCGAGTCGGTTCACCCATGGAGCACCACGGCGCTGTACGACATGATCGAGCATGTCCCTGAGGTCGTTGCGACCGCCACGCATCCCCGGCGGGCGGTGATCCTGTTGACCGATGGTGTCGACGATGCCTCAAAGATCGATTCGAACGAAGCGACGGTGCTCGCTCAGAGGTTGAGGACGCCGATCTACGTCGTTGGCGTCGAACCGCCGCCGCGGCAGGTTGTGGCGGGCGGCGCAACCTACGAGGAGGTGCTGGAGCTGATCGCTGAGCTCAGCGGGGGCCGGTACGAACGGGTGCCTGCCGTCAGTCAAATGCCGGCGGAGGTCAAGCGGCTGATGACAGAGCTGTCGTCGAGATACATCTTGACCTTTACGACGTCCGGTATTGGACGGAAAAAGTGGAGGCGGATCGAGGTCAAGGTTGATGGCTACCGGGCGACAACGCGCCACGGCTACTACGGAACGCTTCCGTAGCCTGGGTCTGCGCGCCCCTCCGCTTTGACTCCAGCGGGTGGACGTGCTACACCTCCCGCCCCTTGGAGGAACGATGTCTGAGCTTCCATTTCGAAATATCGCCATTATCGCCCATGTCGATCACGGGAAGACGACGCTGGTCGACGCCATGCTGTGGCAGAGCGGAATCTTTCGGGCAAACGAGCGGGTCCAGGAACGGGTGATGGATTCGAACGAGCTGGAGCGGGAGCGAGGCATCACAATCCTTGCGAAAAATACTTCCGTTCACTACCGCGGCGTCAAGATCAATATCGTTGACACGCCGGGTCATGCCGACTTCGGTGGCGAGGTGGAGAGAACGTTGCAGATGGTCGATGGCGTGCTGCTCCTCGTCGACGCGGCGGAGGGACCGCTCCCGCAGACCCGCTTTGTGCTGGAGAAGGCGCTCCGGCTGGGGTTGCCTCCGATCGTGGCGATCAACAAGATAGACAGGGACGATGCCCGGCCCGCGGAAGTGCTCGATGAGATCTACGATCTCTTCATCGATCTCAATGCCAGCGACGAGCAGCTCGATTTCCCGGTTTTCTACACCGATGCTCGAAAGGGCATTGCGCACCGTGAGCTCGGTGATGACTCGAGCGATCTGAGGCCGCTGCTCGACGAGATCATCGACGGCTTGCCCGCTCCTGCGGGAGATCCCGATGCCCCCTTGCAGATCCTGGTAACGAACCTCGACGCCAATGACTACGTAGGCAAGCTGGCCATCGGCCGTGTATTCAACGGCCGGCTCCAGGCGGGCAAGCCGATCGGTGTGGCCCGCGAGGATGGCATTTCGACGGTCAAGGCTGCGGTCGTCTACACGTACGAAGGGCTCAAGAGGGTCGAGACCGGCGAAGTGATGTGCGGCGATATCGTGGCGGCGGCCGGTCTTGGCGACGTGACGATCGGTGACACGCTGGTCGACCTTGATCATCCGATGCCGATGAAGCGGATCACCGTCGATGAGCCAACGATCTCAATGGTCTTCTCGGCGAACACCTCCCCGTTCGGGGGACGCGAAGGCAGCTACGTCACAGCCCGTCAGATCTGGGAACGGCTGGTGAAGGAAGCGCATCACAACGTCTCGATCCGGATCGAGAAGGAGAGCAACGATGCCTTCAAGGTCATGGGGAGGGGAGAGCTCCAGCTCGCCATTCTGATCGAAACGCTGCGCCGGGAGGGGTTCGAGCTCAGTGTTTCTCAGCCGACCATCCTGACCCGGCAGATCGACGGACGCCTTCATGAGCCGGTGGAGATCGTCGTTATCGATTGCCCCGAGGAGTATACCGGCGTGGTGACCCAGAAGCTCGGCACCCGTGGCGGCCGGATGCAGAAGATGAGCAACAACGGCCACGGCCGGGTGCGGCTGGAATTTCGTGTGCCCTCACGAGGTCTGATCGGCTTCCGGTCCGAGTTCCTGACCGATACGCGGGGAACGGGCATCATCAACACCCTGTTCGATGGGTACGAGCCGTGGCAGGGTGAGATCCCGGGGCGGAGCACCGGGGCGATGGTCGCCGACCGTCCAGGACGCGCGACGCCGTACGCCCTTTTTCACCTGCAGCCGCGAGGAACCCTGTTCATCGGTCCGAATACCGAGGTGTACGAGGGGATGATCATCGGTCAGTACAGCCGCGAGAACGACCTCGTCGTCAACGTGACGCGGGAGAAGAAGCTGACGAACATGCGCGCCGCAGGTTCCGATGAAGCGCTCCGGCTGGCGCCTCCCCGAAGGATGTTCCTCGATCGCGCTCTCGAGTGGATCGACGCCGACGAGCTCGTCGAGGTGACTCCGAGCCAGATTCGTCTGCGCAAGCGCATTTTGAAGAGCAACCAGCGCCCGCGGAAGAGGGACACCGGGGGAACAGATATCTCTGGCTGAGTCTGCTGCGTGATCGCCACCCGTGTCCGATGAGATTGAGCTTGCAGCTGCATGGCTCCTGCTGCATCAGTGAACGGCCATATAAGGATATAGCTTTTCGTACATATTCTTGACAACCGAACCGGTGATCCCTAGCGTGTGCACGCGCGCAAACGGATCGGGACCGGATCCTGTTGATCAGGGGCTCCGCTCCAGGTTGTGTTGACCGGCCGTAGACCGTTGAAGGACCTTCAACCGGAAAATCAAGTGTGGGTTGAGGCGTGTGGCGCCCGTTCGGGGAACAGGGGCCCGGGCTTTCATCAAGAAAGGAAGAGGGAGGATCTGTGCTGTGAAAAAGGGACATCTGATGATCTGTGCTTTGCTTGGTGTGGCCGTTCTGGCGGCGCCAGCGCTTTGGGCGACTGATGGCGACAACCTGATCGGCATCGGCCCGGTATCGAGGGCGATGGGAGGCGTGGGACTCGCGGCACCTCAGGATGCGATCAGTGCCATCTTCGCGAACCCTGCGGCCATGTGCTTCGGAAGTTACTGCCCGCATTCGGAGGTCGTTTTTGGTGGGACGCTGTTCAGTGCGACTGTGAAGAGCACGATCGATTTGAGCGGGATGGGGATGGGGTCAGCCTCGGCAACGAGCCGGATGAACTCGTTCGTCGTGCCAGCGATCGCCGTGACGTCGCCGATCACCGGGAAGCTGAGGCTCGGCGTCGGTGCATACGGCGTCTCGGGCATGGGCGTCGATTACAAGGACCGTGGTCCGTTGTACAGAAATCCCGACACGGGCCAGGACCTTTACACCAAGCTGGAAATCATGAAATTTGTCGCGAGCCTCGGATACCGGATCAACCAGCACTTCTCGATCGGTGCGGCCCTCTCGATGGACTACGGGAACCTCGATCTCGCAGCCGGTGGCTCGCACAACTACGCCGTGGGACTCAAGCTGGGCGCGCTCTGGCACCAGGGGATCGTCAATTTTGGGTTTTCCTACACGACGCCTCAGAAGATCACCCACGACCGTGTCGCGAACTTCGATGAGGCGTTCGGGAGCACGACGATGGACAATCTCACCTTGGAGGCACCTCAGAACCTGAGCGCTGGCGTGGCCATCAGCCCTTCGTCGAAGCTCCTCGTCGAGATGGACGTCCGGTGGACGAACTGGGGGAGCGCCGAGGGGTATCAAGACTTCGACTGGCAGGACCAGTGGACCGGTGCCATCGGCGTCCAGTACCGGCCGGTTCCCGCGCTTGCCATCCGCGCCGGGTACAACTACAGCGACAATCCGGTCAAGACCCACGATGGGTTTGACCCAATGGGCGTCATGCGCGTTCAGGGTGTCAACGTGCCGGCCATGCAGTACGAAATGCTCCGTATCGTTGGATTCCCCGCGATCGTCCAGAACCATGCGACCGTTGGTGTGGGTTTTGACCTCAACGATGTGATCACGGTCAACCTGTCGTACATGCACGCGTTTGACGAGAGCATCAGCGAAAGCTCGCTGGGCAATCTCGCGCGGCTGGCATCAAGCAACAGTGAGGATGCCTTCAGTTTCGACGTCGTGTGGCATTTTTGACCGGCCGACTGGTGCGATGCGTGTGACGGATCGGGCTACACCGGGCGAGAGCCCGGTTTTTCAATGGGCTGACCCTCGCGGCAGAGAGGGCATTCCTCGGGAGGCCAGGCTGGAAACGTCACACTGAGCAGGGGGACGTACGGAATCGGGTCGAAAGGATTTTCCAATCCGGAACGGTTGACGATCGACGCCATGGCGATGACAGAGCCGCCGGCTTCCTCAAGCACGGCGATGACCTCGCGCGTCGATTTCCCCGTCGTGACGACGTCTTCGACGATGACGATCATTTGACCGGGCCGGATGGCGAAACCGCGGCGCAGCGTCATTCGCCCTTCTTGCCGTTCGGTAAAGAGAAACGGGACACCGGTCGCCCGCGCCGTTTCATGCCCGATGATGATGCCTCCGAGCGCGGGAGAGACGATCAGATCTGGATGGATCCCGGCTCGTTCCAGCCCATTGGCAACCAAGCGTCCAGCCCGTTCGGCACGACGAGGATCGGCAAGGTAGAGGGCGCATTGAAGGTAGTCGCCGGAGTGGAGCCCGGATGACAGGCGAAAGTGGCCAGTACGGTGGGCGCCCGCAGCGGTGAGCTCTTCAAGGGTTAGTGGGGCTGTCATGGTTTCTCCCTGGTGATGTTGTACGCCTGGATTTTCTTGTACAGATTAGATCGCGGCGTTCCGATGGCGCGTGCTGTGGCAGCAACGTTCCACCTGTTTCGTTCGAGCTGATGGACGATGTACGCCCGCTCCGCCCTGTGTTGGAACTCCTGCAGGGTCGGTGCGTCAAGAAATGGGATGCCGGGAGCGCTCTGAGGAGGCGGGAGGAGATCGATGCCGTGGATTGTATCGTCGATTTCCATGATTACGGCTCGTTCAACGACGTTCTTCAGCTCCCGGACGTTACCCGGCCAGCTGTAGGCGAGCAGTTGATGGATCGCTTCATCCGACCATGTTTTCAATCGCCGGTTGTACGCGTCGCAAAACTCGGCAGTGAAGTGTTCAACGAGGAGAGGAATATCCTCAGCATGCTCGCGCAGAGGCGGCGTACGAATCAGAACGACCGCAAGACGGTAGTAGAGATCCTCGCGGAACTTCCCCTCTGCAACTTCCTGGGCGAGGTCCTTGTTGGTCGCGGCGAGGACCCGCACGTTGACCGTGAACGGCGTACCGGCCCCGACGGGCTCGACCTCTCCATCCTGAAGAACGCGGAGGACCTTGGCCTGGGTCTTGAGCGACATGTCGCCGACCTCATCGAGAAAGATCGTACCGCCATCCGCTTGCACAAACTTGCCGGTCTGCCGCCGGTGAGCGCCCGTGAACGAGCCCTTCTCGTGGCCGAAGAGCTCCGATTCGATCAGCTCCTCGGGGATGGCAGCACAGTTGACCCTGACGAAGGGAGCGAGCGCCCGGTCAGACAGATGATGAAGGCGCCTCGCGACGAGCTCTTTGCCGGTTCCAGATTCGCCGTGGATGAGCACCGTCGCCCTGGAGGGTGCGACCCGTGCAATCTCTTCGCGGAGCCGGCGCATGGAAAGGCTGTCACCGAGGAGTGGTGGGGGTTCGGCGGGACCTTCCCGGCGGTGGGCGAGCCGGCCCTGAGCGACGGCGCCTCGAACGGCCAGGAGCAGCTCGGCACGGTCGGGAGGTTTGGTCAGGTACGCTGCTGCACCAGCCTCCAGACACTCACGCGCCGTGAACTCGTCTCCGTGGCCAGTGAGAACGACCACAGGGATCTCAAGTCCCCGCTGCCGGAGGTTGTCCATCAGCGCGATGCCGTCCATACCAGGCATCTTGATGTCGAGCAGGAGCGCGTCGGGAACCAGCCGATCAAGCGCATCGAGCCCCTGGAAGGCATCGGCCGCCTCATCGACCTGGTAGCCGGCGCCGGACAGGATGTGCCGGAGGACTTTCCGCACCCCCGGCTCGTCATCGACAATCAGCACGCGCCCTTCCACACCGTCATGGTACCAGGAAACAGCTGAAAGCCATCGGAGGAGCTTTTATGAAGCATAAGTATAAATATAAAGGGGACACTGTTGATTACTTGACATTGCTCACTGCCCCCGCTACCCTGTTTCCAAGTTCACGCAGGGGAGTTGCACATGGCGAGAGTTGCGCGTTGGAAGGTTTCGGGGGTAGCGGCGTGGTACCACATTCACAGCCGGATTGCCGGTCACCGTGGGGAGTTTCCCCTTTCTGAGCGGGCGACGACGCGGCGATTGGTTGACACGATTCGCCACTACAG
>WGCW01000038.1 GCA_015493585.1 Acidobacteriota bacterium | reverse complement strand
TCGTACTCTCAACGCGTGCTGGTACAAAAAGATGCGGACTAAAGTCCGCGCTCCAAAGCTGCCTCCGGCCAACGGGATACAGCGCAACAACATCTTGGCATGGGTGCACGTCACGTTTGTGGTAATTCAAGCGGCTTTTGAGCGGGAGCGGGCAGAGCGCCGTTGCCAGAAGGATTCGAGTCGATTGCTGAGCTTGGCGCAGCGGAGGGCGATGATGGCGTTGGCTCCGGCGAGTGACCAGTGCATTCCGGCTCGTTTGAGGCGGGTACCAATGGCGACCTTGCAGCCGGCTTCCACGACGCCGGAGGAGGTGCAGAGTCCGCGTGCGTGGAAGATGTCGTACCGCATTCGGTGGCGATTTCGTCGGATGTAGCCGACACACTTGCGTGCCGCTTCACAGGTGGACGCGTGGTTTTCGAGGCGCTCGATCAACAGATCGAGCTTGCCTTCATTCAGCTCCTCGCACCGTCGGGCAGCCCAGGGGAGACAGAGATCGCTTTCTGGTCCGAAGATGGCTTTGGCGACATCATGAAGGTGCTGTTGGACATGGAACCGATCGACGATCTGGATTGCGTTGGGGAAGAGCTCGTCAACGGTATTCCAGATGAAGGCGGCGCCATCTCCGATGGCCACTTGCCGCTTGGCCTCCAAGAAACCTCGACGCTGGGCTTCACGCAGGACTCTTTGGGCAAACACCGAAGGCTCGTCCGCTGTATCGGATGAAGCGGCGCTCTCGATACCGGCGGTGTACGTCACCGACCCGGGGTCGCGGATCGGTACGCCGTTTTCGTCTCGCCCCTCCGCGCTCCAGACGGTGCAGAGCTTGACCTCCCGCGTCCGCGACGATCCGTCGGGCTGCTTGCCGGGTCGGCTACGCACCTCCTCTCGCCGCATCGGGATCCCGGTACCATCGATCCCGATGTACAACGTGGGTGGTATCTTGCCGCGGTCTTCCCTCTGGGTTTGTTCCAGCTCATCGCGTTGAATCTCCCGTCCCAGCGCCTCGGCGGCTCGTTCCAAGCTCTTGGCAGGAACCGAGATCCCAGCGAGCTCCGCCAGCAGCTCGCTGCCTTCTTCGAAGCTGACGGTGGCGCCAACCAGCGCGATCATACGCAGGAGCCCTGGGGAGTAGGAGGCTCCTTCGAGCCCGAGCTCACCATCCCTGGGACAGACACCCTCGTTGCAGATGTCGCAGTGGTAGTAAGCCCGGGGGATCTTGATCCCTCCCAGCACCGTTTTGAAGACCCTTATCCGACGTCCTACGTACCGCGCCTCGTGCCCGCGCCCACAGGGGATCGAGGTGCCCCGATAATCGGAGGTGTCGGAGCTCATAAGAGCCTCGACCATGCGGGCCGCGACAGAGAGCGCCAGGGTTCGTGCCCGAGATTCGATCGCCTCGAATCCTCCATCGAGCTGATCGGTGACACCACCGATCAGCTCGGTGATTTCTTTTTCGATCTCGCCGATGAGTGAGCGACAGAGCCCCCTTTTTCGGCGCTCGCCGTGGACGAGGCCCCCTCCACTGCTTCGAGCTCCTCATCCGCCAACGCCTCGCAGGCCCTCCAATACGCCTCGAGCTCTTCCCGGAAAAGTCTCCCAGCTTTGATCTGCCGCTCGGCGACCGCAGCTTGCGACTTGGACAGGAAACGGGATTTCGTCTTCCGACCCACGGTCCTGGTCAGTGAGTAGTACGGACCGTGGCGAGCGTCCTTGTCGGTGGCGCAGGCACACCCAGCCTTACCACATTTCACGAAGCGGACCCCCACACTGCCACGTCTCATGGGCCGAAGATCAAGGCCCAGCGGGTTTTCTGGTTTTGGGTTACGCGATTGTTTTCGGTCTGCCATGGTAAGCCCCCTTCTACACAGGTCGATAGATCGTATCACCTTACGGTGAGTGTAACCGTAAGATCTACAATCCACAACCTAACCCAACAACTACTCACCACAACGGTGACGTACGCCCTCGATACTCGATGCGGTTGACGTGGCCACAATGGAGCTATAATTTGATGGCTAAGCACCTTGTGGGGCTCCGGGCGAAAGATAAGCGGGTGTTTTGAGGCTGGCCTTGGCATTTTGACTATGACAAGTGTGGCTTATCCTGGGCG
>WGCW01000037.1 GCA_015493585.1 Acidobacteriota bacterium | reverse complement strand
CGTTCCTGACAGTTGACTCCGGGAACCTCTTCGATCCAGCCGACCCACCAATCTCCGTCCTGCTTGACGACAGCGGTGTACTTGCTATCCATGGTCACTCCTCTCCGGTTGCACCAATCGGCCGGGCGTTTGCCGGGTTGCATCCTTTATCTTACCGTACGTCCACGCCATGCGCTCACGGTGCATCCGGCGGTTCTCGTGTTCCCGGGCGGGGACATCGAGAGAGAGTCCGCCGCCCGAGGTCGAGGTGTTTACCGGTTTCCCAACCTCTGATGCTCGCGTGCGGCGGGGCTCTGGGTGGCGGGGACCCAATCGCCCGCTTTGAGGTTCATCAGCTTGACGCGGCCGAGGGCGGTCCAGGAGGCATCGCTGTTGTAATCCCAGCCAAGGGCGGTGCTCCCGCCGGCGCCCTGCGTTGTGATGATGAACCGGTTCTCCAGCCCCCCGAAGAAGGCCGCACGGGTTGCTGGAACGGGCGAGTCACCACCGGAGGGATCGACCGGGACCCATCCGTAGTTGGGCAGGTAGACCTCGACCCAGCGGTGGAAGTCGATGTCCCGGCTGGCGTCGTCACCCCGGATGACCACCGAGCCGTCGTACCGCGCCGGAAGCCCGGCCGCATGGCACATGGCCAGCATGACGAAGGTGTACTCCGAGCACGAGCCCGACCCTCTCGCCAGGACGGTCGGCGCAATGTTCCACCCGCCGACCATCTCGTAGTGCATATGATCCTGGATGTACCGGTTGATCTTCCGGGCGATCCAGTACGGGTTGGTCTCGTTGCCCACCGCAGCTGTGACCGCTCTTTGGATCACGGGATCGGTGAACACCAGCTTCGAGTTATCCTGCGTGTAGGCCTTCCGGATCGCCTCGGGGATCGCGCTCAACGGGCCAACCTTGTCCGGATCGATGAACCAGCGGACCTTGTACAGGTTGGCTTCCAGACGCATCGCCGCCGTCACGGTGTGCTCTGGGGCGATGTTCGCAAAGTGAAAATGCGCACACTTCTGCCCCCACTGATCGGTGACGAAGGCCACAGGCTTTGGAGAAAACACCGGCTGCGACAGCAGCTCCTGGCTGGGAAGATCGTGCGGAACTGCCATGTAGATATCGAGCGTCTTGACGACGCCGGGGCCAAAGTTGCGCCACACCTCGCGGTACGTCAGCTTCTCGTGCCGCGGATTGCTCCGGACGTACGGGGCGTCCGGCGTCACGTTGAGCTCGTTGAGCGTCCGCGTCTCGTAATCGACGTTCCACAGGTGTGTGCCGTCCCACGCGAGCCCAGCCGGGTACGGACCGGGCGACGCGAACGAGTCGAGCACGGCGCCGTGAGCCGCATCGACGCGGTAGATCGTGTCGGTCAGCCGGTCGGCGACGAAGAGGTTCTGCCCATCGAAGGCGAGCCCAATCTCGTCCCCACGACGACCGTTGGCCAACGGCGACGGAAAGCTCGTGTAGGTCGTCCCGTCCGAATCATCCAGCCGGTTGATCTGGCCGGCGCGGGCATCGACGGTCCACAGCGCCCGGCCGTCCCATGCGATCCCCTCGGCGGACGCCGTATCGAGCGGCAGCGCCCGGACCGTCACTCTCGTTGCCGGGTCGATGGCGTACGCCGTCCTGTCCCCCGCATCGAGCACCCACAGCCGCTTCCCGTCCCAGGTGACGCCCATCGGTGCGTACCCCGGCGCCTCCAGTGTGCGGATGACCTTGCCGGTCGAAGGGTCGATCGCCGTGAGCGTTGCGGTCTCGAGATCGGCCACCCACAGCGCATGCCCATCCCAAGCGACGCCCGTCGGCCGTTGCAGATCGAGTGGGATCGTTTTCAGCACCGTCCCCGGGGCCGCCGCAGGAGCGGCAACCGCTCCAAGCACCATCACTGCCACGACACAAGCCGAAACTGCATGCGCACATCTCATGATGCACCTCCACTGCGTCAAGGATACGCCAGATGCCGCTCCACAGGATCGGTCGTCCTGCCGGCTGCCCACCGCACGCGCCGGCAGATAGCGGAGGATGGACTTACGCCAGGAGGAGGCGAAGTGCGAGGGCAAGGAGCACGCCGATGATCGTGTTCGCCAGGTTCGTCCCTTCCTTCGTGCTCGGGCCAAGTCCGGCCAGCACCCCCTCGATCGGCATCGCCACAAACCCTCCGGCGAGGACCGGCACCAGCCAGCCGGCGGGGAGAAACCCAAGCGCGACCGCCGGCCAGGCGATCAACGCGGCACCGGCGAGACCAGCTAGGGTCCCGGGGATCGAGACGGCGCCGTCGGTTCCCGGCGGCACCGGCCTCAGGAAGGGAAGTGCATACGCCGTACGGCCGAGCGCTTTGCCGATCTCTGAGGCCATCGTGTCGGCCAGCGCGGCTGCCAGCGAGGCGGCGACGATCGCAGTGGCCAGCGGCGAGCCGCCGGTCACCCACACGAGCACCGAGCCCGCGAAGCACAACGCGCCGTTCGCCACGACGTGAGCAAGCCCGCGGCGCGCCTCGTCCTCGAGCCCCCGGGCCCGCTTGTCGCGCCGGCGGAAGCGGGTCACCACGGTCCCCATGCCCAGGAAAAGCCACAGCAGTACGTAGGCCTTCCACGTTCCCAGGCCCCAGGTCGTCACGCCGAGCACCCACGCGGCAGCTACCCCCGCCGGGGTCAGGAGCTTGACCGCCAGGGCGGCCGCGGCGATCACCGCGTTGACGATCGCCGCGACGACGATCGCGTGCAGGACAGCAGGGGAGAACAGCCCGGCCGGCAAGATGCTATGGATCCCGGCGCCGGCGGCGAGCAGCAACGTGCCCAGCAGCGGCGGCAACACGTTGTCGTCAAGCCCGTGCGGAATGCTTTCCACGAGACCCGCCGCGAGGACCGCGATCCCGATCGCCCCGAGATGGAGCACCCACAATCCGGCGCCCCGGGCCACGAGCCTCGTCATGCCCGGTGTGCACCATGCGAGCAGGAACGTGCCGAGCGTGCCGCCGCCAACCAGGTATCCCGCCAAGCCTTCCCACGTCTTGCGGCCGTTCCACGGCAGCGGGCGCCGGCCCCATTTCATCCCGATGATCCCCGCCAGCGCGTCCCCACCCGCGAGCAGCCCCCAACCGAACGCGGCGAGCCCGAGCCCGCCTGCGCCTGGTCCCGGCCGGTGGAAGAGCAGGATCAGCGCGAGAACGACCAGCGGATAGAGCAGGACACCGGTATCCTTGGCATCCTCGCGCCCGCTAGCCATCCGGTGTCCGGCCAGGCGGGGCAGCAGAAACAGGTTGAAGGCGAAGGCACCGACCGCGCACAGCGCTGCGAGAGGCCAGCTCAGCCATTTGAGCAGGAGCGCAAAGGCGGCCATCGAGAGGTGGACCGCCTTGCGCGCGCCCTCCCCCCGTGGGAGCTTCCGGGATCCTCGCGTGACCGTGAGCACGTCATCCCGGTTCATCTGCACTCCTCAAACCCGTTTCCGCCACCAGTCGAGCAGGTTGGCCAGCGTTTCTTCGAGAGGGATCATCGGCTCCCAGCCGGTTGCATTGGTGAAGCGGCGGTGGCTGCCAACGAGACGTGGGACGTCGGCGGTCCGCAACCGTCCGGGATCGACCTCAACCGTGATTTCGTGGGACGAGAGGCGCAGCAACGTCTCCAGGATTTGACCGATCGAGACTGCCTGGCCCGAGCAGACGTTGTACGCCTCTCCGGCCTTGCCGTGAAGCGCTGCCAGCCAGTACGCGCGGGCAATTTCCCGGACATCGGTAAAGTCACGCACGATATCGAGATTCCCAACCTTGAGCTGCGGTGGACGCAACCCCTTCTCGATCTCGGCGAGCTGCCGCGCAAAAGATGACGCGACGAAGCGGTCGGGCCGGCCCGGTCCCGTATGGTTGAAGGGGCGCAGCCGCACCGTGCGCACACCCCAGCTGGCGAAGTACTGGTACGCCAGCAGGTCCTGTGCGGCCTTGCTGACGGCGTACGGGGACACCGGCCGGAACGGCTGGTCTTCGTTGACCGGGTTCTCGTCTTCTGCGACGTTCCCGTACGCCTCCCCGGAGCCTGCAACGACGACGATCGGCTCGAGCTCGAGCGTCCGGACCGCCTCGAACAGGTTGAGCTCCCCGATGACGTTGACGTGCATAACCTCGGCCGGAGCGCCCCACGAGGTCCCAACGGTTGAGGAGGCCGCAAGGTGGAGGATGACGTCGGGCGCAGCCGCCTTGAGCGCACGAACCAGCGACGGACCATCGGTTAGATCGCCCGTCACGAGGCGGATCTGAGACCGGACCGGCTCGAGGCGACCGAGGCCGGAGCTCCATCTGACGAGCCCCCACACGCTGACGTCGGGGTGATGCTCCACGAGGTGTTCGGCCAGGTACGGCCCAACGAAACCGCTGATCCCGGTGATCAGGACGTGCACGTTGCCTCCAGGTATCGGGCCAGCGCGTCGGGCCATTCCGGCATTGGCCGGCCGAGCAGCGTGGTCAGCCGCCGGGTCTCAAGCACCGAGTTTCGCGGCCGGCGAGCGGGACGGGGCACATCCCCGGTTGGCACCGGTTCGACGTCGACCTCGGCTCGAAGCTGCCGCACGATCTCGCGTGCGAAGCCGTACCAGGTTGTGCTTCCAGCGTTGACGCCATGGACGATCCCTCGCGCCCCAACGTCGAGGAGATCGAGAATCGCCGTGGCCAGGTCGCCGGCAAACGTCGGGCTGCCGCGTTGATCGTCGACGACCCGCAACCGTTCCGCTCCCCCCTCAATCTGCCGGCGGATCGCCTCCACGAAGTTCCGGCCGCCGATGCCGTAAAGCCACGCCGTCCTGACGATCAGGTGCTCCTTGGCGCCTGCGGCCAGCTCCTCGCCGCGAAGCTTCGTCCTGCCGTAGGCGCTGATCGGCGCCGGCGGGTCGTCCTCACGGTACGGGCGGTCCGCATCACCGGAGAACACGTAGTCGGTCGAGATCTGGACGAGGACCGTTCCTGTCAGATCGCAGGCGGCGGCAAGGTGCCCGACAGCGGTCCCATTGATCGCCATCGCTTCGTCCTCCTGGCTCTCACACGCATCGACGGCGGTGAAGGCCGCCGTGTTGACGAGCGCCGCCGGCCGGATCCAGTTCAGCATCTGGCGAACGGCCTCGGGGTCCCGGATGTCGAGGGTATCGACATCGTGCCCCTCGGCCGAGAGCCCACGAGCCGCCGCTTCGACGAGCAGGGCGCGGCCAAGTTGGCCATCCGAGCCGGTCACCAGGAGGCCGGTCACCGGCCGGCCCCCTCGAGGCGCGCGCCGTACTGCGTCTCGTAGTACCTGGCGAACTCCTCATCATGTTCCCGGATCGGCCGCCACCACTGTGGGTGATCGACGTACCAGCGAACGGTCCGTTCGAGCGCCTCCTCAAACACCGTCTGCGGCGTCCAGCCGAGCGCGGCGAGCTTGGAGCCGTCGAGCGAGTAGCGCCGGTCATGGCCGGGGCGGTCGGCGACGAAGCGGATCAGGTCTTCTGGCTTGCCGAGGATCTCGAGGATCTTCTTCGTGATCTCGATGTTGGCCCGCTCGTTCCCCCCGGCGATGTTGTAGACCTCCCCGGGTGTGCCATGCTCGATCAGGAAGGCGATCGCCGAGCAGTGGTCCCCGACGTACAGCCAGTCCCGGATGTTGCCGCCGTCTCCGTAGAGCGGGAGCTCGCGATCCACGAGCGCGTTCGTGACGAAGAGCGGGATCAGCTTCTCCGGATACTGGTACGGTCCGTAGTTGTTCGAGGCCCGCGTGATGATCACGGGAACGCCGAACGAGGCCCAGAACGAGTAGGCGATCCGGTCCCCGCCGGCCTTGGAGGCCGCGTACGGGTTGCGCGGCATCAGCGGCGTTTGCTCGTCGAACGATCCCGAGGCGATCGAGCCGTAGACCTCGTCGGTTGAGATCTGGACGAACCGTTCGATCCCACGGCGCCGCGCCTCTTCGAGCAGCACCCACACACCGTAACAGTCGGTCTGGATGAAGTGGCCGGCGCTGAGCAGAGAGCGGTCGACGTGGGTCTCGGCGGCGAAGTTGACGACGACATCGCACCCGTCCATCGCCCGCGTCACCGCTTCCGGGTCGCAGATGTCTCCATGGATGAACGTGTAGCGCGGGTCTTCCGCCACGTCCTCGAGGTTCTCCAACCGGCCGGCATAGGTCAGCGCATCGAGGTTGACGATCTCCACGGCCGGATCCGAGGCCAGCATGTGCCGCACAAAATTCGAGCCAATGAAGCCGCAACCACCTGTGACGAGAATCCGTTTCATGACACCCCCGCGCAGTCCCGTTTCCCCGAAGACCACACGCGCATGGTACCAAAGAAGGCGACTGGTGACCGTCCGGCGTGTCGCTCGTTCTCACCCCGGCACCCTCTCCACATGGCAGCGGCGGTCGTAAATTGGCTGGTCACCCTGCCCTAAATTGGTGGTTGTATCGCCGGGAAATACGCGGTATCTTTCGGGCTAAGGCCAGCCAATGAAGCACCTCAGATGTATTGGCCGGTCTTCGAGGGGCTCCATGCAAATCGTCATCGACCGCCACAGCAAGGTTCCGATCTACCGGCAGATCGTTGACCGGATCCGTGAGCTCATCGTCAGTGGAACGCTGCCGGAGGGGTTCCGGCTGCCGCCGGAGCGGCGTCTCGCCGAGGCGCTTGGAGTCAACAGGAGCACCGTGCTGACGGCGTACCGGGAGCTCAAGGCCGAGGGGCTCCTGCACGCCCACGTCGGGCGCGGGACCTCGGTTCATGCACCGGTTCAGGCTGGCGGATCCGTTCGGGACAGCGGCGCGATTCCGTGGAAGCAGCTCTTCCGCGAGGGCGCCTCCCACCGGCAGGATCCAGTGGTCCGGGATCTGCTCGAGCTGACCGAACGGCGGGACGTTATTTCCCTGGCGGTGGGCCTCCCGGCGCCGGAGCTGCTTCCGCTTCCGCTGCTGACGACGATCTTTGACTCGCTCGTCGAGGAAGCCGGTCCGGAGATATTGCTGCACTGTCCGACGGAGGGTCATACACCTCTTCGCGAGACGCTGACGCGCTGGCTGGCGACGCGCGGGATCGCCTGCACCGTTCCCGAAACGCTCGTTCTGTCCGGTTCCCAGCAGGGGCTCGATCTGATGGTTCGGGCCCTGGTCGATCCCGGCGACGTTGTCGTCGTGGAGGAGCCAACCTACGTCGGCATCTTGCCCGTGCTCCGCACGGCTCAAGCCCGTGTGCTGACGGTGCCGGTCGATCATGATGGGATGCGGACCGATGTGCTCGAGACGATCCTCGCACGTCACCGGCCCAAGCTGATCTATACATTGCCGACGTTCCAGAACCCCTCTGGGGTGGAGATGTCGCTGACACGGCGCAGGGAGCTGCTCGAGCTCGCCGCCCGGAATCAGGTTCCGATCCTCGAAGACGATCCGTACTCCGAGCTCTGTTACGACGGATCGCCGCTGCCTTCGCTCAAGGCGCTCGACACCACCGGCCAGGTCGTGTATCTCAGCACACTGTCCAAGGTCCTGTTCCCAGGGATGCGGTTGGGCTTCATGGCCGGGCCCCGGCCGCTGATCCGCACCCTTGCCCTGCTCAAACAGGGGGTTGACCTGCACGCATCGAGCGTTGGCCAGCGGCTGCTCGACCGCTTCATCCGGGACGGTCACTACGAGCCATACCTGAAGACGCTGCGGACCGCGTATGCCGAACGGCGTGACACGATGGACCGGGCGCTGAACGCCGGCAGCATTCCTGGGCTGGCGTGGACGAAGCCGCGCGGCGGATTTTACTTCTGGTGCCGCCTCCCGAAGGAGGTCGAACGCTCGCGCCTCTTAGCCGAGGCTGCCGACACCGGCGTCGCGTACCTGCCGGGCGACGCCTGTTTCGCCGAGCCGCCCGCGGACACCTTTGTGCGGCTCAACTTCTCGTACTCCTCGCCGGAGCAGATCGGCGATGGGATCGAACGTTTTCTCGAATCGGTGCGGCGGGCGATGCGGACATCGCGGACACAGATCCCGCACCAGATCGGCACAAAACCAGTGGTCTGACGGAACCACGGGCGGAGGGTATCGATGGACATTCGCATGGCCAACCGGATGCGGGAGCTCAAGGCTTCCGAAATACGTGAAATTTTGAAGCTGACGCAGAGGCCAGGGATGATCTCCCTCGCGGGTGGACTCCCCGCTGCGGAGCTCTTCCCGGTCGAGCGCGTCGCCGAGGTGACGCAGACCATCCTCGAGGAAGAGGGTCACCGCGTGCTTCAGTACTCTCCAACCGAAGGTGACCCCAGGCTGCGGACGCTGATCGCTGACCGGATGCGGGAGCGCTGGGGGATCGATGCTGGACCGGACGACATCCTGATCACCACCGGATCGCAACAGGGGCTCGACCTCAGTGGCAAGCTCTTCCTCGATCCCGGGGATGCCGTGCTCTGTGAAAGCCCGACGTACCTCGGGGCCATCAACGCGTTCAAGGCGTACGAGCCGGAGTTCATCGAGGTCGACACCGACGATGAGGGGATGATCATCGAGGACCTCGAGCGGCGCATCGCGGAGCATCCAAGGATCCGGCTGGCCTACGTCATCCCCGATTTTCAAAATCCCACCGGACGGACGTGGTCGCTTAAGCGGCGCCAGGCGTTTCTCGACGTCATGGCGCGCCACGCCATCCCAGTTGTCGAGGACAACCCGTACGGCGAGCTCCGGTTTGAGGGTGAGCCCTTGCCGCCGCTCAAGGCGCTGGACGAGCACGGGCTCGTCATCTTCCTCGGCACGTTCTCCAAAGTCTTCTGTCCGGGTCTCCGTATCGCGTGGCTCGCCGCGGCGCCTGCTCTGCGCGAGAAGTACGTCATGGCCAAACAGGGGGCCGACCTCCACTCCTCCAGCCTCGGGCAGCGTCAGATCGCTGTGTACCTCGACCGCTTCGATCTCGACGCCGACATCGAGATCCTGCGTGAGACCTACCGCCGGCGCCGCGAGGTGATGCTCAAGACGATGGCGGCGACATTCCCTCCGGGGATCCGGTACACGCGGCCGCAGGGTGGCCTCTTCCTCTGGGTCGAGCTGCCCGAGGGGACCAACGCCCGGGAGGTGCTCGCCGCGTCCCTGGAGCAGGGCGTCGCATTCGTGCCCGGAGAGCCGTTCTATCCCAACGGCGGGCACGAGAACACCCTTCGCCTGAACTTCTCCGCTATGCCGGAAGACCGGATCGAGGAGGGCATCCGCCGGCTCGGCCATGTCTTGACCGGATTTTTGGCCGAGCGTGCGGCTGCTGATCACGCTCCAACGGTCGCTGCATCGGTGAACGGATAACGCCCGGGCGTCCTCACACGCGAGAACACGGCGGACCCAGCCCACGGGCAGGCCAACCGGCCGCCAGGTCTGACCGGCTGGCCGCGGACGCCCGCACCGGAAAACGAGTGGGCCAGCACACCGGCGTCCCGCGAATCTGGGATGGAGCAGGAGGGACGTCTGCACGCACCGCTTCGAAGGCTGATACTCCCAGCGCTGCCACCGATCCTGCTCCCAGCCGCCCTTCACCGATGAAAACAACGCCGACAGTAGCCGCGAGCCCGACGGAGCCCGGTTACCAGCGGTGCACTCCAACGATCCCGAGAACGGCGGTGCTTCTTGACACTCGGGGGAGCTTCATTTATCTTCTCCGCCGAGGGGATGGAGTCCCCCCCGAACGCCTTCGAAAGGCTAATGACTCCTGACAGGCGAATGGCGCCGGTTGGGGGTTTGTGTATTATGGACTGCTCCCGCCGGTTCGCCGGCGGGAGTTTTTCATGAGTGCGACTTCACCCAAACCGGGGAACACACCCAAACTGAACCTACCTTTGCTCCACCTGCCAAGAGAGGAAGCGTCATGACCCTCTCAATTCTTTTCAACCTGCTCCAGGTACTGGTCGTTCTTGTCTTCGCTCCCTTGATGGTTGGCATCAATGGATGGCTGCGGGAACGCATTCAGGCCAAACGTGGCCCACATATCTTGCAACCGTATTTCGACCTGTGGAAACTCTTCCACAAGGATGAGCGTATCTCCGAACACAGCACATGGATTTTCCGGGTGACCCCCTACGTGGTGTTTGTGACGCCGCTCTTCGTGGCACTGCTCATTCCCGTCTTGACGAGCTACCCCCTGTTCTTCGCCTTCATGGGTGACATGCTGGGGGGTGGATTCATCCTGGCGCTCGGAGGCTTTTTCCTCACCTTGGCCGCCATCGATACGGGCAATCCTTACGGCCCCATGGGCGCGAGCCGGACCCGGATGGTTGGTTTCCTTTCAGAGCCTGTCTTCATGATCGTCTTTTTCACGGTCTCTGTGGTCGCGGGGTCAACGATCCCGTACATCGTGCAACAGCGCTGGATACACCCCTTGAGCAGCTTCTTTGATCCAGCTCACGTGCTCCTCCTCATCGCGTTTTTCATGCTGATCGTTGCCGAGACGGGCCGGCTGCCCGTCGACAATCCGTCCGGCCACTTCGAGCTGGCCATGATCGACGAGTCGAAGACCCTGGAGTACTCGGGGAAGGGTGCGGCCCTCATGAAGTGGGGCGGGGCGATGAAGTTCTTCGTGTTGATGACGATCTTTGTCAACGTCCTGGTCGCCCCGTGGGGGCTGGCGTCCACCCGTTCCCTGGGCGCGGTGCTGACAGCGCTTCCCCTGGTCCTCGCCAAGATGGCCGCCTGCATCTTGGCTCTCGTCGGTGTCGAGTCCTCCTTCGCAAAGCTACGCCTCTTCCGCATTACCGAGTTTCTGGGCGCCGCGTTTGTGGTGTGTGTCGCCGCGCTGCTGATTCGCCTGATGGAACCGTAGGAGACGGACATGCCTGATCTTCACCAGACTCTATCGCTCGCAAACGAGCTCAACCTCCTCGCGGCCGGGCTCTTCCTGCTCGGCTCCTTTGGACTGATCGCCACCCGTCAGGTGCTGGACTGTGTGGCCGTCTTCGCCTGGCAGTCCCTGATGTTAGCCGCCTCGGCAGCCTTGGTGGCCCACGAGACGCACCTGGGACACCTCTACGTCGTGGCGGGCATCACCATCGCAACCAAGACCCTCCTCATTCCCTGGCTCCTGACCAGGACTTCCAGCGAACGCGTGGTGGCCCGCCGTGAGATTTCGCAGACCCTCAACGTCCCAACCTCCTTGCTCATCGGTCTGGGTCTGGCGGCCTGCGCCTACTTCCTCGCCGCTCCCCTCGAGGCCACCGCGCCTGGGGCCCGGATCGGGGTCAACCTGCCCATCGGGCTCGCAACCCTTCTCATGGGCGCGTTCACCGTCACCGTCCGGCGGGAGGCGTTGCCCCAGGTCCTTGGCATCCTTTCCATGGAAAACGGCGCCTTTTTCGCCGGCCTCGCCATCGCGTCCGGTCTGCCCCTCTTTGCGGAGCTGGCCGCGGCCTTCGACGTCCTGATCATCGCCCTGGTGATGGGGCTCCTGACCCGGAAGCTCCATGAGCGCACGGGATCCACGGCCGTTGCCGACCTGACCGAGCTGCGAGAGGAGTAGGCGCATGATCCTTCTGCTCATCATCCTCCTGCCCTTGGCCGCGGCCATCCTCTCGTTCTGGCCTTCCCACCGGCGCTCGATACCCGGAGTGGTCACCGTGGGGGCGACTGGCGCCTCCGTCGTGCTGGCCCTTGACGTTGCGGCACGGTGTGCCTCTGGCGTCATCATGACCGGCCTGTCCGGCGCTCTGTGGTGCGACGCCTTTGGCGCGCTGGTACTGGTGGTCTGCGCCTTTGCCGGCTTCACCGCAGCGCTGTTTTCCATCGGGTTCACGCGCCGGGCGACGCACCCGATGGAGAGCCTCCGGGTCCGGCGTTACTTCGTGCGCCTCGACGTCTTTCTGGCGTCCGTGCTGGTCGTGCCCGTGCTAGCCAACGTGGCCTTCGTCTGGATCGCCGTCGCTCTGACGACCTTGCTCTCCGTCTTCCTGGTCAGTTTCAACCGGAACGCTCCGGCCCTTGAGGCGGCCTGGAAGTACGCCGTACTGACCTCCATGGGGGCTGCGCTCGCGCTCTTCGGTGTGCTGCTCCTCCATTGGTCCATGCGCGCCGGTGGCGGCCACACCTTCACGTGGGCCGGGTTGAACGCTGTTGCGAAGACATTGCCCCTGACCCTCGTCAAGGTGTCCTTCCTCTTCATGCTGGTTGGCTACGGCACCAAGGCGGCCCTCGTCCCCTTCCACGCATGGCTTCCCGACGTGTACAGCCAGGCGCCGGCCGCCGTTGGTGCGCTCCTGTCCGTTCTGGAGACGACGGTCCTGCCCTACGTGCTCCTGCGGATGCTGCCCCTGTTCCCAGGCGCGAGTGTCCGCTGGGCCGGCAGCTGGCTGATGGTTTTCGGGCTGCTTTCAGCGGGCGGCGCGGCGCTCCTGCTGATCCAGGTGAAGGACCTCAAGCGTCTCTTTGCCTATTCGACCATCGAAAACGCCGGTATCATCCTGGCCGCCGCTGGGATGGGCGGCGCCGCCGGGTACGGGGCTATGTACCAGCTCATGGCTCACGCCCTGGCCAAACCCTTTGGTTTCTTTGCGGCGGGCACGGCGATCTTCTTTCTCGGCACCGGTCAACTCAAGGCCATGCAAGGGCTGGGCCGCCGGTCGCCGTGGGCGGGCGCCGCATTGCTCGCCGGTGGGCTCGCCGTCACTGGGGCGCCTCCTTTTGCCCTGTTCCTCAGTGAGCTTTCGATCCTGGCGGGCGGTGCGGCAGCTCATCGCCTCGTTCCCGTGGCTCTTCTGACGCTCTTCATGGTGATGGCGTTCAGCGCGGTCCTCTACCACATCGTCAGGATCGTGTTCGGAGAACCTACCGGGGAAGGTCCAGTGCCTTCCTTCCCGAAGACCTTCGCCCTGACGCTCGCGATATCGCTCGCGCCGGTCCTTGTGCTGGGCATGAGCCTTCCGGCCGGCGTGCAACAGCTCATGCGGCTTGCTGCCGCAACCCTCGGGAGGTGACGCCATGCCAGCGCCAGCTTCGGATCCGCCGGCCGGGAGAACGATGGAAGAGGATGTTGCCCGCCTCTGGGGGCCGGTTGTTCAGGTCTCCCATTCGCCGGGCCGCGTGGACATCTTTATGGATGATCCCGAGGCGCTCCCCAGCCTGTGCCGGTGGCTCTCCCACGAGCGCCAATACCATCTGGGAACCCTTGTGACTGAAGAGGAAGCGGACACGTGGCGCCTCCACTACCTGTTCTGGGGAGGGGCGCCCTCTTGGGTCCGGGTGCTGGTTGAGGTCCCTCTGGACAACAGTGTGATTCCTTCGATCAGCGATGGTGTGCACGCCGCCGACTGGCACGAACGGGAAACGGAGGATCTCTTCGGCCTGCATTTTTCGGGGCATCCCCAGCTCGGCGACTTCATCCTGCACGAGGAGTGGCCCGAGGGTACGAACCCCATGCGGCGGAGCTTCGACTGGCGGGGAGAACCCGTTGGGGAGGAGAAGGAGCCAAGGTGGCAGCCCAAGCGCGTAGTTCGTGCCACGGGGGCTTTCACCATGCCCGTAGGCCCAGTATTTTCAGGCGCGGCCCAAGCCTCCCACTTCTTACTGGAGACCATCGGCGAGGACGTTCTCCGGACCGTTCCCCGCCTCTTTTACAAGTACCGGGGCGTCGAGAAGCTCGCCGAGGGACGAACGGCTGATCAGGTTGTTCTTCTGGCTGAACGCTTCACCGGGACATCGGCTGTCGCCCACGCGTGGGCATTCTGCCGCGCTGTGGAGGAGATCGCCGGCCTGGAGATTCCTCCCCGGGCGGAGGTGCTCCGGGTGGTGTTTGCCGAGCTCGAGCGATTCCGCCATCACCTGTCCGCCATCGCAGGGATTGTCCACTCCACGGGGATGACCGTCGCCTCGAGCCAAGCAGACCTTCTCGTGGAGGAGGCGCTGCGCTCGGCCGGCGCAATGGTCGGACACCGTTACCTCTTCGGCCAGATCGTTCCCGGCGGGATGTACCGGGACTGGCGGGAGGAGCAGATCTCCGGACTCTCGCACACGGTGGAATCTCTGGCGACACGGCTCACCTCGCTTACCCGGATGCTCCGGTTCTCCTCGAGCTTTCTCGACCGGCTGGAGGAGGTGGGAGTCGTCACCGGGGAGCAGGCTCACGATTTTGGTCTCGTCGGCCCTGTCGCCAGGGCATGTGGGCTTAATGCCGATCTGCGGGTGGAACTTCCGTATGGCGCCTACCGGGGCCTTCTCCATCCTGAGGTCCACATGGAGCAGGAGGGGGACGGCTATGCCAGGCTGCGCGTGCTGATCGACGAGGCGCATGAGTCGGCGCGGCTGATCCAGGACGCCCTCCACCGGCTCGAACCAGGACCCGTGCGCGTTGACGTTCCCCATGCCTCCGGCCAGGCCATCGGATGGTGTGAGGCGCCTCGCGGCGCGGCGTTCCACTGGGTCAGGCTGAATGAGGGCCGGGTTCAGCGCTACCGTCTCACAACGCCGTCGTTCACCAACTGGCACGGCTTCCACCTGGCGGCAGAGCGTTTCGCCTTCCAGGATTTTCCCATCATCATGGCAACCTTTGGCCTCTCCACCGCCGAGGGCGACCGGTAACAGGGGGCAACCATGAGCAAGTGGATCCTCAACGGGCTCTTGACACGAGTGAAAACCACAGCCTATCCCCGGCGTCCTGACCACACGCCTGGCATCTCGCCGGGACTCCCAGAGGCGAGCACAGAGTTCCTGTTCCCAGAGGCCGCCGGCGCTGCCGCCGCCGTCTGTCCCTCCGGGGCCCTCAAGGCTGACGCCACACGGCTGAAAACGGACCAGCAGCGATGCATCCACTGCATGCGCTGCGCCTGGGGCGCCACAGCCGTGCCATGGGACAAAGGGTACCAGTGGGGACGCTGGACGAGAAACGGGAGCGCGCGAAAACCCGCACAACCTTTTGGACATTCGGTCCATATCCGCGTCGTCGATGGTGGTGGGTGTGACGCCTGCCTGTTAGAGGTCCAGCAACTGACGAACCCCTACTACAACATGCACCGGCTCGGCTTCTTTCTGACACCATCCCCTCGCCATGCGGATGTTCTCCTTGTAGTTGGCCCCGTCACGCGGCACATGCGGCGTCCGTTGCTCAAGACCTATGAGGCCATGCCCGAGCCGCGGTGGGTGGTCGCCGCTGGCTCCTGTGCCTTGACCGGAGGTCCATTCGGACCAAGCTTTGCCACCCTTGGTGGTGTTGCCGACGTACTTCCTGTCGACATCGAGGTTCCCGGCTGCCCTCCACCTCCGTTGGCGATTCTCCACGCCTTGCTGCTCCTGACGGGACGAGCAGAACAGGCCGATATGCAGGACCCCAAGGCTCTGAGCGGGGTGATCCGATGACTGTACCGGCCATCTTCTTTCTCGGATTCGTCACACTCTGTCTCCTCGGTAGCGTGGCCAGTGGTTTTCTGTCCGAGACGCGGATACCGGCCGTCCTCGCGTGGACGGCATCGCTGGCCTCCGCATCGCTCCTGCTCAGTTCGGGCGCGGTGCTCCTCAGCGGTACGGGTTTTCAATTCCAGCTCCTTCAGCTGCCGGTGCTCGGAGCGCTCGGCATCGGCCTCGACCGTCTCTCGGCGCTCTTCTTGATCATCATGAGCCTGGTCTTCCTGCCGGCATCGATCTACTCGTCGGGTTACTTGCGCCGGTACGAGGGCCGGTACAGCCTGCGTCTGTATGGCATGCTGTACCACCTGCTCCTCGCGACCACAGCACTGACCATTGCTGGATCGGACCTGGTGACTTTTCTCTTCAACTGGCGTCTCATGTCCGTGTTGTGCCTGCTTCTTGTGGGTTTTGAGCATCGAAAGAGAAAACACGTCGATGCCGGATATCTGCTGCTCTCGATGACCGAGGCTGGGGTGTTGGCGGCGGCACTCGGGCTCCTTTTTTTGGGAGGCACAGGGGGCGCTGGAGGGCTCGACTTCGCCTCCCTGAGAGCGGCGGGAACCACCGTCGGCGGGACGGCCCAGTGGATCATCTTCCTGCTGACCTTTTTCGGGTTCAGCATCAAGGCGGGGCTCATCCCGGGCGCTTCCTGGCTGCCCAGGGCTCATCCCGTGGCACCCGCTCCCGTTTCGGTCATTCTTTCCGGAACCATCCTTAACCTCGGCATCTACGGCATCGTTCGTGTCAATCTGGACCTCATTCCGGTCCGGTCTGTCGCCCAAGGGCTGGTTGTCCTTATCGCCGGCAGCTTGACGGCGATCGCCGGCATTCTTTACGCCACTATCGAGCCGGACATGAAGCGGATGTTGGCCCATAGCTCCATCGAGAATATGGGCATCGTCGCCGTCGGCTTAGGCGCCGGGATGGTCTTCCTCGTCGCCCACATGCCGGTGCTCGCCGCCATGGGTTTCGTCGTCGCCCTCTACCACATGACGAACCACTCCCTGTACAAGTCGCTCCTCTTCCTCGGGGCCGGAGGGGTCGACCTGCGCATGGGTACCCGCGACATGGATCGCATGGGCGGTCTGCTTCGCGTCATGCCCTACACCGGGCTGTTTTTCCTGATCGGCGCCCTCTCCATCGCGGCCCTGCCACCGTTCAACGGATTCGTCAGCGAGTGGCTTACGCTACAAACCTTGCTCCAGAGCACCGCTTTGGGATCGACCGGCGTCAAGGTCGCGTTCGCCCTATGCGGCGCTCTGGTCGCGCTGACCGTCGCCCTGGCCGTCACCTGCTTCGTCAAGGCCTTCGGCATGAGTTTTCTCGGGATGCCCCGCTCGGAGGGAGCAAAGAGCGCTCGCGAGCTGCCTCATAGCATGCTCTGGCCGATGGGACTGCTCGCCGGTCTGTGCCTTGCCCTGGGTCTTGGCCCGACCTATGTGATCCCGGTCCTCGACACTGTGGTGACCCCCCTGGCCCATGGATCCGTGACTGAGAGACTCGTGCCGCCCTTCTTTGCCCTGGGTGCGTCCGGCGATGCCGTGTACAGCGGAAAGTTCACCCAGGACTTTCGCGAAATCGGCGCTCAGGTAGGCCGGGGGTTCCTCCCCGGCCGCGGCCTTGTGGTGCTGCACCCCGGGGGCCCACAGAACCCGGTCGTCTTCGCCATGTCACCCGCCTACACCGCCTTGGTACTGGTGATGTTACTCGCCGGTCTATCTCTGATCGTCCGCTGGATCACGCGGCGCCGAACGGTACGGCGGGTCGCGGTCTGGGATGGTGGCCTTCGTGGCCTCTCGCCCGACATGACCTACACAGCCACAGGATTTTCAAATCCCGTGCGAGTCGTCTTTCAGGGGATATTCCGGCCCATCATCACCGAGGACACGCGAGAGAGCATCGGTGGCCACTTCCGCACGGCGATCAAGCGGAAGCAACAGGAACCCTTCGCCCTGGACCGCCTGTTCCTGTACCCACTGGTCACGGTCGTTCGCAAGGCGGCGGCGCTCGCAGCGCGGCCCCACCAGTCGGGCCGTGTCAACTCCTACACCGCTGCTGTGTTGTTGACGCTCCTCGTGGTCCTCATCATCAACGGCCTCTAGCTGGAAGGACGCACGTCGCGCATCCAGGATTCTCCACATGTTCACGGCATGAGGTTTTTTCAATCCTAACAATCATTTACGAAAGGGACACGGCACAGCGTCCTGGGTTGTTGCGCTGCCGGGAAGGCCAACGAGGATCGAGAGATCCGAAGGCGGCAGCTTCGGCTTCACCCCAAGAAATGGCCGAAATCGCAAGTTCTCCGCCAGAAGGCGGGCGAGATGGCAAGATTTTACCCCACGCGCAGCGACCCGCACGACCAGCCAAACCGTCTCTACCCCCTTGTGCCCCTGTCCTCCTCTTCGCTCTGCGCTGCCGCGATCTCCCCGGTTAGATGCTCCAGATCGATCTTTACGAAATGGGGGCAGTGTTGAATAGCCCACCCACGCGCAGCATGCGGCGTACGAGGGCGAAGGCTGGTTCGCTCTCCCTGCGGTCGCTCCCCCACCCAGATTCTTCGTCGGCTACGCCTCCTCAGAATGACAAGGGAAGGAAGCGCTACGCCTCCTCTCAACTAACAGCAATCGCATCACGTGGGGGAAAGCAGCGTAACGTCGTGATAACGCGGAACCACGACAAACCAGCGAAACGGTGCTCGAATGCCTGTTAGCCCACCGTCCCGGTGCCGCCTCCGGGGCATGTGGGTGCTCAGAATGATCTGGTATGACGATGTCAAGGTCTGCGGAGTTATGGAAAGCTGGCTTTGCCACCTTTCCACAGCCTCCGCAGACTCGACGACGAGTTCAT
>WGCW01000036.1 GCA_015493585.1 Acidobacteriota bacterium | reverse complement strand
GACAGGGGAGGGTGTCATTCTGAGGAGGCGTAGCCGACGAAGAATCTGGGCGGGGGGGACGGCCAATTCTCTTTCCTGGTTCGCCGCTGATATTCAACACTGTCCCCATTTCGTGAAGATTCGCGTGGAGGATCTAACCGCGGAGAACGCAGAGGGTTGCAGAGGAAGGCTGTGATGAGTACAACACTGTCCCCAACTTTGACCCCCACCCAGATCCTTCGCGATGCGCCTTTGGCGCACCGCTCAGGATGACAGGGAAAGAATGGAGCGGCTCAGGATGACAGGGGAGGGTGTCATTCTGAGGAGGCGTAGCCGACGAAGAATCTGGGTGGGGGGAAGGGCCAATTCTCTTTCCTGGTTCGCCGTTGATATTCAACACTGTCCCCGTTTCGTGAAGATTCGCGTGGAGGATCTAACCGCGGAGAACGCAGAGGGTCGCAGAGGAAGGCCGAGATAAGGTCAACACTGTCCTTTACTCATGTGGCCGCCGTTCCCACCACGAAGCCTTTTTGGTTGGCCCCCCACCCAGATCCTTCGCGATGCGCCTTTGGCGCGCCGCTCAGGATGACAGGGAAAGAATGGAGCGGCTCAGGATGACAGGGAAAGTGAAACAGCTCAGGATGGCAGGGGGAAGGGGCTCATTCTGAGGAGGCGAGGGCTTTCCGCTGTGTCGTCGCACGTCTAGTAATACAGCCATACCCAGCTTGACGAGAGCTGGGTATTGTTTGGATTTGAGTGTGGGGTCAGATGCCCCGCTCGAACACGGCGTACTCGCGCGTCACGCGGGCGTGCCCGTGATCCCACCGTCGGGTCGGCATGTCGGGTCCCATCAGGCAGTGATGGGCCGCCGTCAGGCCGTTCGCGATCGCCCGTTCGTAGAGCTCGGCGGCGATGGCCTTGCCGAGGCCGTAGCCGCTCTGTTCCGGGAGAACCGCCAACGTTCTGATGTTGAGCGTATCCGGCGGTGCGACGACCGCGAGGCCGAGGCCAACGACCTTGCCGGAGCTGTCCTCCGCCAGGAGGATCTGATCGGGACCGACGCGGCGGAGCCACCGGTTGTAGATATCGGTGAACTCCTCCTCGGTTGTGGGCGTGACGCTCCAGGTCGAGGCGAAGGCGTACTGACAGAGGAGGAAGAGGCCGTGGATGTCCTCTTTCCACCTGTTCTGATCGAAGCTCCTCATCGTGATGCCACGCTTCTTGGCGAGGATCGGCTCGAGACGGAACCGTTCAAGCTGAGCTTTGAGGTCCTCGATCCGTTTGGTGCTGTACGTTCTGACCGTTTCAAACCCGTTGTTGAGGAAGAGGCGGACGTAGTATTCGGGCTGCCGGGGCTCTCCTGGGAACCGCGTCGTATCGAAGCCGCGGGTCATCAGCCGCCACCGGTGCCAGATATCCCCGTTCATCGGCCCGCGGAGCCACTTCATGCCGCGCTGGCCGAGCCACTCGGCTCCAGCGCTGAACAGCGCTCCGGCCACGTCGACGTCGTCTTCACACGCGAAATGGCCGACGAGGCCGTACGGCCCCTCTTTTTCTACGAGAAAGTTATTGTGGAACGCGGTCAGGCGGCCTGCGGTCCGGCCATCCTTGCGGGCGAGGAAAGAGCGTGATGATGCGTTTTGATAGTACGTATTTGCAGGATCGAGGAGGGCGCGGGTTCCGGCCCGTTCCGCTCGCGCCTGGTCCTCGTTCAACCCTTCGATTCTCTGAGGAAGGGCCAGAAATTCCTCAACCGGTCCATCGAGATGTGAAAACGCCTCAACGGTGATATGACTCATGCCGCTCCTCCCCGGGATATCCTGTTGTGCAGGCGCCGGCGGCGCCGCGTTATGCTCGATCCGTTCTGATTATGCCACAGCGGGGGCTACGCATCTTTGGTCGAAAGCAACGCGGAGGAATGATCCCGGATCGTTCCTCCGCGTTTCCCACACATCTTCGTGCAGGCCGTTCTAACCGGCGACGGTGATCTCTTGACTGGATTCCCACAAGCCGTGAATGTTGCACAGCGACGTCGCAACCAGCGTGCCCGGCTCTGAGAGCGTCACGGTAAACGTTGCCTTCGGCGCCGCGAAAACCGGTCCCTGGTTCGGTCCCTTGACCGACTCACCGTGGGCGCGGAAATCGGCATGGCCGACGTGGAAGGCGAACTTGCCCTTGGTGGGCTTGAAGTACAGATCGATCCAGGCGATAAAGTGCTCGGTCGTGTTCGGATGGGGAATTTCCTTGCCGACAGCGACCGTCACATCGAATGGCTTACCTGCCTCGACGTTGGATGGCGCATCGATCACCGGTACGTGCTTCTCACCTTTCCAGTCCGCAGTCTGAATCATGTCCGAAAAACTCATGATCTACCTCCTTTTGCTCAAGAAACCTTTCCCCGGGATGATTCATTCCCTCCGCTCAAGATATACTGCTGGAGAAGAATCTGTGACTGGAACGGCGCGCGCCCGCGGCGGGAAAGGTGGTGGCTCGTGGGACAGATGATCGTGATGATTCACGGGATGTTCTCCACACCGCAGGTGTGGGGGAAGTACGTGCCCTTCTTCGAAGACGCGGGATGGCGGTGTATGACGCCCACGCTGCGGCATCACGACATCGAGCCTGGGAGCGCTCCTCCGGAGGCGCTTGGAACGACGAGCGTGCTCGACTATGCCGCGGACCTGGAGGAGCTGATTCGAGGTCTGGACGAAACTCCAGTCCTGATGGGCCACTCCATGGGCGGGCTCCTGGTGCAGATGCTGGCGGCCCGTGGGCTGGCGCGAGCAGCGATTCTTTTGACGCCGGCGGCGCCGGCCGGCGTCATCGCACTTTCCCCCTCGGTGATGCGGGCGTTTCTCGGGCCGTTGACCACGTGGGGCTTCTGGCACAAGTCGTTCCGTCCCGATTTCAAGACGGCCCGGTACGCCTTTCTCGAAGGGTTCCCCGAGGAGGAACGCCGCGGGATGTGGGAGCAGATGGTGTACGAATCGGGGCGGGCGATCTTCGAGATTGGCCTGTGGCCGTTCGACCGGGGGCACGCCACGAGGGTCGACCCACGTGCCGTGACATGCCCCGTCCTCGCGGTGGCGGGTGGCAGGGACCGGGCAACCCCGGCCTTCGCCGTTCGCAAGGTCGCCCGCCGGTACGGTGGGGCGTACCACGAGCTGCCGGAGCATCATCATTGGGTGCTGGCACAGACCGGCTGGGAAGAGGTAGCCGCCCTGTGCGCACGCTGGCTCAACGAGCTTGCGTGATCACCTGCCGCAGTGGTTCGTGATCACCGTGTGGACTCGAGTACGGGTGGGTTGCGGGCTAAAAGAAATTGTGGCTGGCGGTGACGGTGGGGACGGGCAGTGGCGAGAAGGTTGTCGCACGGATCGAGAGGGATCCGTCGCGCTTTTGGAGATGCCCCTCGACGATCAGCGCGGGATTGGCAATGATCAGGGACCGCTGGCGGCGGAAGAGCTCGGGACGGATGATGGCCTGAACCATGCCGGTTTCATCCTCCATGGTGATGAAGACGACACCGTTGGCCGTCCCCGGGCGCTGGCGGACGATGATGGTCCCTGCGACACGGACTCGTTGCCCTTCGGGCAGGTGTGCCAGCGCTGCGATGGGGGTGACGCCTTCGGCGTCGAGGGCCGTGCGGAAGTGGCTGAGCAGGTGGGGGCCGGTGGTCAGATGCAGCCCGGTGTAGTCGGCAACGGTTGCTTCGAGCTGACTCATCTCGGGCAACGGTGAGCCGCCTGCTGCGGGAAGACGCGCGAGCAGCGGTCCCGGACGGCTGGCCACGTCCGCCACCTGCCAGAGCGCCTGCCTTCGTGTCAGCCGTGCACCTCCGGCATCAAGTGAGGCGAGAGCGCCGGCGTAGGCCAGCAGGTCGAGCTCGTCCCGTCCGAGGCGGCATCGCCCAG
>WGCW01000035.1 GCA_015493585.1 Acidobacteriota bacterium | reverse complement strand
TCCAGGTCATCGGTCATGATGCCAATGCCGGCCCGTTCAACGAGCTCCCGGTACCTCTTTTCCGATGCCTCCAGCCGGCGCCGGGCGTGCCAGGCGTCGGTGATGTCGCGCCCAAGACTGCGGACGATGGGGCTGCCCGAGGCTGTCTTGATGAGGCTGCTCGTGTACTCCACAGTCCTGGTATCGCCTTCGGGGAGCTGGATCTTCATGAGACCGGACACCTCTTCTTCCGAGAAGATCCGCTTAATTTGGTAATCGAATTCTTCCCACGCCGAAGGTGGGAGGAGGCTGTGCATGTCGATCCCCCTGATCTCGTTCTCAGATTTACCGAGAAAATCCTCGAGGGCGCGGTTGGAGGTGAGGATGATCCCCTCTGGTGTGTGAGTGACCATCAGCTCATGCGTGTGCTCAACGAGATCCCGGTACCGTTCTTCGCTCTTTCTGAGCTCCTCTCGAGTCCGTTTCTCTTCGGTAATGTCCTCGTACGTACCGAGCACACCGATGATTGCTCCGGTCTGATCGCGAAGGGGAACCTTCGAAGTGCGCAACCACGCCTGGGTGCCATCGGGCCGGACCTGCGGCTCCTCGTAGCCCAGTTTGGGCTCACCGGTGCTCATCACGAGCTCATCGTCCGCACGATACCGCGCCGCGTTCTCGCTCCATCCCATCGCGAAGTCGTCTCTCCCGATGATGTCACGAGGGTCGTCGAACCCGGCATCGTGAGCAAACAGGCTGTTACAGCCGAGATATCTCGACTGGCGGTCCTTCCAGAAAACACGTTGGGGGATGCTGTCGAGCACGAGTTCGAGCATCTGCTGGGATCGATGAGCGGCTTCTTCGAGCCGTTTGCGTTCTGTGATGTCCTGTTTGATGGCGATGAAATGTGTGATGGCGCCGGTGGTTTCGTCCCTCACGGGGGTAATCGTCATCTCCTCGGTGTATTCCGAGCCATCCTTACGGCTATTGATGAGCTCTCCGTGCCAGACAGCCCCGCTGAGGATCGTTTTCCACATCTTGCTGTAAAACGCCCGGTTCTGTTTGCCGGATTTAAGGATGCGGGGGTTTTCACCAACGGCTTCCTCCTGTGTATAGCCGGTCAACGACGTGAACGCGGGATTGACCCATTCGACGGTACCCGTGCTGCTGGTCAGGACGATGGCGTTGGCGCTGGCTTCAAGCGCACGTGTGAGCAGCCGGAGCTGAGCGTCGGCGGCAACGCGCTCGCTGATATCACGGGAAAACGCAATGACCACACGTTCCCCCTGATACGTTCCGGCGGTGACGATGACTTCCTTGGGGAAAACCCGCCCACGAGCGTCCCGGCCCCAGAATTCGAAGGTATGGGTGGTTCCATTCTCGAATGTGTCGGCGACGAGCGCCGCCACAGACTCCATGTCATTCTTGCCAGGTGCAGTGAGATCGGCCGGTGAGCGTCCAATGAAGAACTCGCGCGGATACCCGTACATCTCCTCCACGTGATGGTTAACATCGAGAAACGTCCCATCACGCGCCTGGATGTAGATGGCCTCCGGCGCATTTTCAAAGAGCGCCCGGTACGACTCCTCCGAGTTGGCCAGGCCTGGCCCGTCGTCCCCGGTCCGGGTTGTGGCAAGCCGCCGTTTGAGCACAGCGGGGAGGCCGGTGAGCTCCCCGGTGATGAAGAAAGTATTTGGATCTTCGGGCGAAGGGCCGTGTCCGCCCTCACGAGCGCTCGCGCCCATGACGATGACGGGAACCTCGTGGTTGACCTCACGGATGTTGGCCAAGGCATGCGGGAGCGTAACCTCCGGCCCGGTGTCACCAACAATGACGAGGTCCCAGGCTTCCTGCTGGAGCGCGGCCAGGAGCTCGTTGGCATCACGAGCACGCCTCCAGCTCACCCCGTATCCGTCGCGCTCCAGGGCCCCAACGGCGGAGAGAGCCGCATCGAGCGAGTCATCGGCAATGAGAACATGTAACGGGATTACCACCGTGGCTCCATCGTGTTCGTGGTCTCCGGTTCAAGAATACACTATACGGGTCAAGATCTGATCGGGATCATGATCATCAAGCCGCGGCCAGCTAGCTGGGCCGTCTCAAACCGGCATGATGTAGCAATCGCGGGTGGCGTGGTGCGGATCTGGACACCGTTGCCTGGGCACGGTACCTTGATGGCATGAAAACGTTCTACCGGTTCGTCGCGATTTTTGTGTTGATTCCTCTCGCCGGGTGTGCCGTCGCCGCCGTTGGCGCCGCTGCCGGTGCCACGTACGCCTGGGTCAACGGTGAGCTCAAGAGCACGCTCAACGCCCCGTTGCCGGAGGTTGTTACCGCTTCGAAGGCTGCCCTGACCGATCTTGAGCTCGTGGGCATTGAGACGCGCACCGACAAGCTCAAGGGAAAGATTACGGCCCGGATGGCGGATGGTACCCGCGTCGTGATCCAACTCAAAGCGATTGATTTCAAGGTGACGGAGATCCGTATCCGCGTCGGAAAGATCGGCGACAAGGCCGTCTCGGAGCAGATTTACCGCCATATCGAGCGGCAGCTCGGCGGCCGGACGTAACCAGCCATCGGCGGGTATCGAAGGCGGCACTGGCTTTCCCAGGAGATCGCGTGCTGGTGCGAAGGCCGGGCTCTGGGCCCCGGGGCCATCAGCAACGACAGCCGAGTCCGGAGGCGATATGCTGGCCGGGGAGGGCAGGCAGATGACGATCAAACGCCTCTTTGTGACATCGGTTGCGCTGGGGTTCTTCGTGGTGACAGCTGCCTACGCGGCGGCGCCTCAACCGTTTGCCAAAGATTTCATCGACCGGACGATGCGCGTCGATTTCTTTCACACCGGCAATGCGGCGTCCGAAACCATCTCGCTCGATCGCGTGCTCGAGGAAGGCCGCTGGCCGGGAAGCCGGACCCATCTGATCGATGCAACGCATCTCGGGCTGTACAAGGCCGAGGTCTTCGCGGCTGAGGGGAACCGCCTGCTCTGGTCCTACGGCTTCAACAGCTACTTCGGTGAGTACCAGACAACGGCGTCCGCCCATGCCGGTGTCGTCCGGACCTTCGAACAGACGATCCGTTTTCCGTGGCCGAGAAAACCCGTCCGTCTTGTCCTGCTCAAGCGAAGCCGGAAGGGAATCTACTCCTCCGTATTCACAACAAAGATCGACCCCAACGATCCGGCCATTGTCCGGGAGCCCGCGTCCGGCGGGGCCATCGTGGTGGCTCCCACGCACGTGGCCGGGATCCATCGGGCGGTCGATATTGCGGTCCTCGGCGAGGGGTACACCCGCCGGCAGGTTCGGCTTTTCAAGAAGGACCTGGGCCATCTCAAAGCCGTTCTCTTCAGCCGGGAGCCGTACAAGAGTTTTAAGAAGCGGATCAACGTGTGGGGCGTTCTGGTGGTTTCTCAGGATCCGGGATGTGACGAGCCCGGGCGAGGCGTATGGCGGCGAACTGCGCTCGATGCGAGCTTCGACTCGCTGGGATCACCGCGGTATCTCCTGACGACCAACGACCCAGCAGTCCGTAATGCGGCGGCCCACGTCCCGTACGACGCGATTGTCATCATGGTCAATCATTCACGGTACGGTGGCGGCGGTATCTACAACCTGTACTGCATCTTCACGGCGCACAACCGGTGGAGCGACTTCCTCTTCCTGCACGAATTTGGCCACTCGTTTACGGGGCTCGCCGACGAGTACTACGACGGTTCAACGGCGTACGAGGACTTCTATGCCAAGGGTGTGGAGCCACCCGAGCCGAACATCACGGCGTTGCTCGATCCCCATCATCTCAAGTGGGCATCCCTGGTCAGTCCGGGAACGCCCATCCCAACCCCGTGGAACAAGGCGGCGTACGACAAGCTCAACCAGGCATATCAGCACAAGCGGCAGCAGCTCAACCGGGAAATCGCCGGTGCGATGCGCGGTGGCGCTCCGGCAGCCAAGGTCAACGCCCTCAAGGCCGAAGCGGCGAAGCTTGCCATCGACCATGCGGCCCGCGTCCACGCCCTCTTCAAGCAGAGTCCGTACTTTGGGAAGGTCGGAGCGTTCGAGGGAGCCGGATACGTGTCGCATGGCATGTACCGCCCGATGCTCGACTGCATCATGTTCAGCCGCGGCAACAAGCCGTACTGCCGGGTCTGCCAGCACGCCATCCGTCAGATGCTCGAATGGCGAGGGGAGTAACACGGGGAACAGGGATGGGGGATCCGCAGGTTCCCGTATGATGGAAGCGTCATGACGGCAGGGATCCACACGGCCGATGTCGCGAGGGGGCCGCGCGACGCGGAGGCTCGCCTGTTGCACGTGGTCGCGAAGCTGATCCCAGACTCCCCCGGGGATCTGACGCGGCCGGTACGGATCGTCGTCCCGTCAAAGGTGCTGCGAAGGCACGTCGCGGCTATGCTCATCCGGCATCACGGGCGTGCCATCGTTGGGCTTAGCGTGCAAACCCTGTACGCGCTGGCCGTAGAAATCCTCGAGCGGACGGAGACGGTCCCCGGCGGAACGGGCAGCATTTTTTGGCTTCTGTGCCGGCGGTTGGCCGATGAGGAACCTGAGTTGAAGCGCGCGCTATCGGCCTACGCGGATGGCTACCGTGTGGCGCTCGCGGCCGTGCGTGACCTGCTCGATGCCGGTCTGGAGCCGTTCCACGTCGGCCCGTTGCTCGAGGCGATCGAAGAGGTCGAGGTCCCCGCCGGAATGAAGCGCCGCGCTGCCGCGCTGGTCCGGCTGGCAGGGCGGGCGTTGGAAGCGGGAGAGCGGTTCGGAATCGCTCCGCCACCGGCGGTGATGCAGCGTGCGGCGGAGAGGCTCGCGAACGCGGGAAGCGAGGTGCTTCCCTGCCGTGCTGTGATCGTGACGGGGTTTGGCGAGGTGACCGGCGTCGCCGGCGATCTTCTGGAGCGGCTGATCGGTTTGTTCCCGTCAGTCTTGATCGTTGACAGGCCTCCGGAGCCGGCACATCGCGAACGGGAAGCGATGGCGGCGAGGTTCACCGACCGCCTGCTCGAACGGATGGCCGGCATCACCGGTTCACCTGCGGCGGGAGAGCTTCCGGGTCCATCCGCCGTTATCGAAGCGTTCGAGGCGCCCGATCGTGATGCCGAGGTTCGCGAAGTTGGCCGGAGGATCCGCGAGCTGCTCGATACCGGTCGCGATCCAGGCGGCATTGGCATCGTCGTTCGCGACCTGCGAGGCTGGGAGGCCACCTTCTTTCGCACCTTTGACCGCCTTGGCATTCCGTTCTCCGCCCCGGGCCTTTTGCTCCCATCGGGGCCAGCCGCACGTCTGGGTCAGGTCATCCGCGGTTTTCTGGAGAAGGGGACCGCCTGTCCGGCGGACCTGTGGCTCGAAGCGGCCACGGGCGCTGGCCCAGGTGCAACCGCCCGGCTGATTCGGGCGATTCGGGAGGCCGGAGCGGGAACGCTCGGTGAGCTGGCAGCTTTCAGACCGGATGATGTGACGCGTTGGTCGCAGCGGACCGGCAAGCACACCACGGGCCCCGTTTCGATCGAGGCGCTGCGCGATGCCGTCACGACCGCGCGGAGAGCCGTTGCCATCCTTCAGGAGGGCGGAGACCGGCGGGCCGCAACGGATTGGCGTGCCACTCTGGAGAGGATCGTTGACCTGCTGGGAACGTCAAACGCCGACGATGACCAAACGCTGTTGAGAGCTCAGTTGGCAGATGTGCTGGGGCGCGTTCCGTCTGGGCTGATCTTGACGCTTGAGG